>NC_021500.1:4094209-4409148 GCF_000410515.1 Enterobacter sp. R4-368
TGAGCCAGCAGATTGCCAAACTGGAAGCCTGGGTTAATGTACGGCTGTTTATGCGCGGTTCGCGCGTGCTGACGCTGACGCCGGAAGGGAAAATTTACCTGCGGGCTATTCAGCCTGCCTTTCATCAGATTTCACAAGCCACCCACCGGTTAATTGACGCGGCGGCGCACCGCCGTGTGAGCGTCAGTTGTTCAACGGAGTTTGCCATGCACTGGTTGCTGCCAAGGCTTGGCGGCTTTGAACGTTATTACCCGCATGCCGAGGTGCTTATCACTACCACTACGCGGGACGTTGATTTGAAAAGAGAAGGGATCGATTTTGCTTTTCGCCGCACGGTGCAGGCCGGGAGTGAAGGTATCCTGCACCCGCTGGAGAACAGCGGCGGGGTGCTGCTGATTTACGATAAATCGGCGCTGTTAGAACCCCTTTGCCACGCCTTTCGCGACTGGCTGCTGGCCGCCGCGCAGGAACATCATTGGCCGGAACGGTAAATGCAAAGGGCGCGGCATGTTCGCGTTCCGGCAATGGCGCGCTCATTGGCGGTTACGCATATTTCCACCACAATCGATGCAGTTCATATCCCTTGTCACCGGGTTCGGGCCGCTTTTCCCAGGGTTTATCGATAATAAAGTGCAGGTTTTTTACCTGCGCTAAATCCCACATTTGCGGATGCTGGAGCGGCAACGTTTTTAAGGCGTTATAACCATAATGCAGCGGTAGCCAGCGGTCGCGGAACACTTCGTTCAGAAAATCCTGCTCGGCAAAAACATAGCCCGAAATATCGGCTTTCTCAGCCAGCTTCGCCATCATCTGCTGATAAAGGGCATTATCCGGCGTGAGCAGCAGAAACCCGCCGTTCAGGTAGTTATCCAGCGACGCCGGTGGGTTGGCATGCATTTGCGCGTCCGTACACCAGCTGTAATAGCAGTTTTCCGGCCGCCAGCTCGCCGGATAGCTTTCGATATGGTTAGGGTTACAGCGACAGGCATGGCAGGCGGCAATGGTGCCTGCGGCCAGTGGCAGTTCAAAAAGGTGATCCATATTTTGCAGCACCAGCATATCGGCATCGAGAAACGCCACTCGCTGGTATTCCTCAAGCGTCCACACTGCCAGTTTGCTCCACACGTCGGCAAAACGGGCGTTTGCATAGCGGCTTTCAAGCGTGGGATCGGGGCCGATAACCGGCACTTCCCGCACTTTGCAGCCTTGGGCGCTCAGGTGCTGGCGCGTGCTGTCGTCAATGGCGTCGGTAACCATCACCACCAGCGGCCACGGCGAACCGCTGGCGCGCAGCGAACGGTGCAGTGTTTCTACACCCGGCAGGTAATCTGGCTGCGTCAGGAGAGTTACCCAGGCGAATGCGGCGCTCATGACAACAGCTCCGTCATAAAGGTGTTGAGAAATTTGCCCTGCGGATCAAAACGCTGGCGTATAGCCTGAAACGCCGTCCATTGCGGGTAGAGCGTTGGCCAGTCGTATAAAGTCGGATCGAAGTATTTCCCCCAGTGCGGCTTCCCGCCTTCTTCTGCCAGCAACTGTTCGGCGGCGCGCAGAAACGCCAGCCCTTCTTCAGAGAGTGAGCCGTCTTCGGCGTAATAGACCACAAAGCCAAAAAAACAGGTCGCTTGCTGCCAGGCCGGGCTTAGCCATGCTCCGGAAGGCCCGGTGCAGCGCAAAATAATCGGATAGTGCATATGCGGGTGCGATTGCTGATGCCACGCTTTAATGCGCGCAATCACCGCCGGGGCACGCGCCAGTGGAATACCGATCTCAATATTGATTTGCGGCGTGGCGATACCCCGGCAGAACACCTGGTAGATATCACCAATCACATCTGAAAAGTCTTTAAAGCGCGTTACGGTGCGAAACGGCTTGCCGTTTTCATCAACAATATTGGTGTCGTCATGCATCTGCTCCAGCGTTTTTTCCACCGTGTCGTTCATCTGCGTGTCGGTCTCTTCCCGTTCCACCAGATCACCATGATTATCGCGCCATAGCGCCATTTCATCGGCGGTGGATTCGCGCGCGTTCCAGGTGTGAACTTTGTTTTCATCCGGGAACCACCACGTTTTGCTGAACGCCCACTGCTGGTTCCAGCTAAGCAAGTCTTGCGCAAGATTCCCGGCGCTGCTGGCGCTTTTAAAGCAGGTATACAGCGTTGCCGGGCGCGTGCGCAGGGTGACGGCGGTAATCGCCCCCAGCGTGCCGAGCGCCAGTTGCGCGGCGGCAAACGCGGGTTGCTGGCGGTCAAGCTCGTGGATCTGCCCGGCAGCATCCACCAGCCGGATACGCAGCGCTTCATCCGCCAGCGAGCTTTGCTGCATGCCCTGGCCGTGGGTCCCCGTTGAAATGGCGCCTGCCAGCGTTTGTGAATCGATCACTCCCGGCGACGCGTACAGCATGCGGTTCATGACGCTGAGGAGTTCAAACACTTCGTGCAGCTGCGTCCCGGCGCCAAACGTTACGCTGTCGTCATCCACCGCCAGCACACCGCGCAGCGCAGAGATATCAATTAGCGTATCGCCCGGCTGGCTCAGTTTCAGCATGCGCCCAGGCGACATGCGACTGCCCATCACCCGCACGCACCCGGCAGCGGCGGCAATAACCTGCTGCAACTGCGCTTCATTTTCCACATGGATAACGGCGTTTTTGCTGGCCAGTACCGCGTTTTTCGCCCAGTTGAAAAGGTGCGGATCTTGCGGGTCTGCATGCGGCTGTAGGCGTGGAAAAAGGGTCTGCGTGTCGTTCATGGGCGGCTCCTCGCTCAGATTTTTATTTATTAACCAAGCGTAGCGCATCACAGAAACGTGTGAGTGTTGGCGCGGCTTTTCAAGGCGCTTCGGCGTGGCGCAACAGAGGATGGGGGACTGTTAGCCTCGCGTAATACCAGGCAGGTGGAATACCAAATTAAGCTCCCTGCTTGCCACGGTATCGCGGACGTAACGCTGTGCGGCCTGATGAGTGAGGATTTACCGCGTGATGGTCGAAATGGGCCCGCGCGACATAACGACGCGCGGCGGAGTGAAAAGGTTAGCGGTTTAATAACGTTATTAATGTTGCCAGCGCATATTTCACCGACTGCTCAATCACGCTTTCGCAATCCCCGGCAAAGTGGCGCAGCGCCGTGATCGGCGCTTGTCCCGGTAGCGCCCAGGCAAACCACACGGTTCCGGCCGGCGTGCCATCTTCGCCGCCATCCGGGCCGGCATAACCGGTGACCGCAATCCCGACCGGTTCATGGCTGACCGCGCAAGCGCCTTGCACCATCTCGCTGGCCGTCTGCTCGCTCACCGCCGTCCAGCGCGCCAGCGTTTCGCGTTTGACATGCAACAGGGTACTTTTCGCTTCATCGGTAAACGAAACAAACCCGCAGCCAAAGAAGGCTGGCGTATCGCCTGCGGCGCACAGCGCAGTGGCGATTTGTCCGCCGGTACAGGATTCCGCCGTGGTAACGCGTAGCTGTTTTTGGGTAAGCAACTCACCCAGTTGCGCTGCCAGCATTGGGATAGGCAGGCAGAGCAGCGCATTCATGTTGTTCGTTAAGGTAATATCTTCATTCATAAGCTATTTTTCGTAAAGTCGGTTGTGACTCGGTAAGCAAAGTATAGCGAGCGAAAAGTCATGATGAGTTTTTGGGAATAATCGAGATATGGCCGTTGCGCTCAAGAATGGCGAATTTAATCTCCGCCAGATCGGCGATGCCCTGGTTATTTCGCGCTGACACCATAATGTCGTCGCGCGTGATATCGGCTTCGCGCATTTTGTTTTCCAGCATTTGACCATTCTCCACTAACACCACCGGCGTGCCGTCGATCAGGTTTTCCGCCCCTTTGACATACTTCTTCAGCGTGCCAAATAAGATATCCACCACCACCAGCGTGATAATGGTCAGCGCCGCGCCGGTCACGGAAAAGTCATTACCGAGTAGCGCTTGTTGCGTGGCTTCACTGATGATCAGCAGCAAAATCAGATCAAAAGAGGTCATCTGTAGCAGCGCCCGGCGCCCGGCGATTTTGAATACCACCATCAGTACCAGATAGATAGCTATCGCGCGTAATACCATGTCCATCGCGTTCTCCTCAGGGCCAGATAAACTGCGTCAGGGTAAGCGGGGGGGCGTTATTCACTGCAATCCGCTGCGTGCTGTTACCGACGCCGAGCGGTGTCAGCCCCAGCCATACGGTCAGCGGTTTATCGGCGGCGGGGCGGGTATATTCCAGCACCAGTTCGCCGCTGCGGCTGAACATGTTGAGCGGTTGTGGTTGCAGGGTGCGGATCTCAAAATCGTGCATGAAATCGCCGCCCAGGGTGAAAGTGATGTGGTTGTCGGCCGTAGCACTGGCGGTTATCTGCATATCCAGATCGCTTTGTAGCCGACCAAAGCGGTCGTACTCGACGGTGAGACGGTGATCGGCGCTGGTCGCCGTTTTTTTGCTCAGCCAGCCTTGTGAAAAGAGCCCGCACAGCCCGGCAATCACAATGGCGATAAGCGCTATCGCCCCCCATTTTTGCACCTGCATTTCAACATGCAGCCAGAAGGGGTTATCTTTCACGGGCCATGTTCGCTCTGCGTCAGCGCTGCTTTTTTTCTCCATACGCCCTCCACGGGTTCGCCGTAAATAACGTAAAGAGTGTAGATGACGAGGGGAGAAAGAGCGCTTCGTCACGCCAGCGCTCTGTGTTGAGATCAGCGCGTAATACGGGGTGTCACGCGCCCGTGCAGCGCCGGGTTGTCGCTTTCGTCTTTCAGTTGCACACCCGTGAGACGGCGCAGAAATGCCTGTTCCAGCAACCAGGCGAGCTTAAACGCGGCGGCCTCGTAATTGAGCCCTTCCGGGCGAATGTTAGAGATGCAGTTGCGCTCGGATTCAATGCGCTGGCGCGCGGGTTTCCAGGTGAGGTAGACGCCGAGGCTATCCGGCGAGGATAACCCCGGACGCTCGCCAATCAGTATCGCCACCGCTTTACTGCCCAGCGTTTCGCCAATGTCATCGCCAAGCGCCACGCGCGACTGGTGCGCCAGCACGATGGGCCCCAGGGAAATGCCCAGCGTGTCCAGATAGGGCTGCAGGGCGGTGATAAGCCCGACAGACTGACGGTGTACGGCGTGGGAAGAGAGCCCGTCGCCAATCACCAGCAGCAGATCGTGCGCGGGCGGGCGATGTGCGGCAAGGGTTTCGCGGCTCTCATCACTCAATCGGCGGCCCAGATCCGGGCGGTTCAGGTAGATATGCCGATCGGCAGCGGCACTGTGCGCATCCAGCGTTTTTAAGCCAAGCGCATGGAGTTGTTGCGCCAGGTTTTCGCTGTCGAACGGTTGGTGAATGGCATCACGCGCCTGGGCGTGCGCGAGGCCAAAGTTGAGCACCTCCCGCGTCGGCAGGCTTGCGCCGCTGCGCCCCAGCGCAATGCGGGCATCGGTAAACTCACGCAGCAGTGTCCAGGCATCGGGTCCATTCATGCGTGCGTTCCTTGTGGCATAACGGTCAGCAGCGGGTGGTTTGCACCAGTCAGGCGCAACTGACCGTGGGTGTCGATAATTTGCATCTTCGTTAGCCACTCGGCGAACTCCGGCGCATGTTTCAGCCCCAGCAGGCGGCGGGCGTAGAGCGCATCGTGGAACGAGGTGCTCTGGTAATTGAGCATGATGTCATCCGCGCCCGGTACGCCAATCAGGAAGGTCAGCCCGGCGGTACACAGCAGCGTCAGCAGCGTGTCCATATCGTCCTGATCCGCTTCAGCGTGGTTGGTGTAGCAGACGTCGCAGCCAATCGGCAGTCCCATTAGTTTGCCGCAGAAGTGATCTTCCAGACCGGCGCGGATGATCTGCTTGCCATCGTAGAGGTATTCCGGGCCGATAAAACCAACCACGGTGTTGACCAACAGCGGGTTAAAATGTCGTGCCACCGCGTAAGCGCGCGCTTCGCAGGTTTGCTGATCGACGCCGTGATGCGCGTTAGCTGAGAGGCAACTGCCCTGGCCGGTTTCAAAATACATTACGTTGTTGCCCAGCGTGCCGCGCTTCAGGCTCAGCGCCGCTTCATGTGCCTCCTGCAACAGCGCCAGGTTGATGCCAAAGCCGCTGTTAGCGGCTTCCGTCCCCGCCACCGACTGGAACACCAAATCAACCGGCGCACCGCGTTCAATCAACTGGATGGTATTGGTGACATGCGTCAGCACGCAGGACTGGGTAGGGATGTCAAAGCGCTCAATGATGTCTGCCATCATGTGGTTGAGCTTTTGCAGTACCGGCAGGCTGTCGCTGGCCGGGTTGATGCCCACCACCGCGTCGCCCGCGCCATACAGCAGGCCATCGAGCATACTGGCGGCAATGCCTTTCAGATCGTCAGTCGGGTGATTGGGCTGCAAACGCACACTGAGATGGCCGGGCAGGCCAATGGTGTTGCGAAAGCGGGTGATCACGCTGCATTTGCTGGCGGCGAGGATCAAATCCTGGTTACGCATCAGCTTACTGACGGCGGCAACCATTTCCGGAGTGATCGCCGTGGCAACATGGCTAAGCGTGGCGGTATCGGTGCTGTCGGCCAGCAGCCAGTCGCGGAATTCGCCCACCGTCAGATGGGCAATCAGGGCAAACGCGCGGCTATCGTGGGTATCAATGATTAACCGCGTCACTTCATCGTCTTCGTACGGGATGAGCGGTGAAGCGAGGATCTCGCGTAGCGGCACATCCGCAAGGGCGATTTTCGCCGCCATCCGCTCTTCCGCCGACTGCGCCGCCACCCCGGCCAGCACATCCCCGGATCGCGCCGGGGAGGCTTTCGCCATCAACGTTTTCAGGCTGTCGAACTGATAAGTACGGTGAGCCAGCGTGGTTTTATACATTCCGTCTCCTCAGGAGAGCGCCCGCAGTTGCGGGTCCATCTCGGCACGTTCACGCGCGTGCGCCGTTTTACGAAACCACATATAGCCGCCCAGCATCATCAGCGCGAAGATCAGTGCCAGCAGCGTGTTGTACCAGACCATCGCCACCAGGCAGAGCACCGCCATGCCCAGCGCAAACGCGGGGGCGTACGGGAACAGTGGCGCTTTAAACGGGCGCTCAAGTTCCGGTTCGCTGCGGCGCAGCTTAAACAGCGCGGCCATTGAGGTGATATACATAACGATAGCCCCGAAAACGGACATCGTCACAATACAGGCGGTGAGCGGCATGCCGCTGATGGTGACCAGCGAGTCGGAGAAAATCGCCGCAATCCCGACCACGCCCCCGGCGAGGATCGCCAGATGCGGCGTGCGGGTTTTGCGGTTGAGGTTTGCCAGGCTTGCCGGCAGATAGCCCGCGCGCGCCAGCGAGTAGATCTGGCGTGAATAACCCATAATGATGCCGTGGAACGATGCCACCAGGCCAAACAAGCCGAGCCACACCAGCATATGCAGCCAGCCGCTGCTGTTGCCGACCACTACTTTCATCGCCTGCGGCAGCGGATCGTTAATGTTCGACAGCGTGCGCCAGTCGCCAACGCCACCGGCAAAAATCATCACGCCAACCGCCAGCACGGTGAGGGTCAGAATACCGCCGCCGAGTGCACGCGGAATGGTGCGTTTCGGATCTTTGGCTTCTTCCGCTGCCATAGAAGCGCCTTCAATGGCGAGAAAGAACCAGATGGCGAAGGGGATCGCGGCAAACATGCCCGGCAGCGCCAGGCTGCTGAAGCTCTCTGCGCCTGCCCAGCCGTTGGCGGTAAAGTTGCCCCAGGAGAAGCCCGGTGCCACCACGCCCATAAACACCAGCAGTTCGAAAATTGCCAGCAGGGTGACAATCAGCTCAAACGTCGCGGCAATGCCGACGCCGAGAATGTTCAGCGCCATAAAGATGAGGTATGCGCCGCACGCCACCCATTTCGCATCCAGCGACGGGAACTGCACGTTCAGGTACGCGCCAATCGCCATTGCGATAGCCGGAGGTGCGAAAACAAACTCGATTAAGGTGGCAAAACCGGCAATAAACCCGCCCGTTGGCCCAAATGCGCGGTACGCGTAAGCGAAAGGGCCACCGGCATGAGGAATGGCAGTGGTCAGCTCGGTAAAACTAAAGATAAAGGCGCAATACATCGCGGCAATTAACAGTGCGACAATCAAAAAACCGAGCGTGCCAGCCTGCGACCAGCCATAGCTCCAGCCAAAATACTCCCCTGAAATCACCAGCCCGACGGCAATGCCCCACAGACGGAAGCTGCCCAGTGTTCTTTTTAGTGTTGTTTGTGTGCTCATGCTTTACTGCCTCGCCATTGAATACAGTTAGCAGTAAAGGTGCAAAGGCGGTGCCAAAAGATATATTCCTTTATTAATTAATTGGTTAAATAATTATGGCTTTGAAATGATGCATGGCTTGCACCGTGGCAGATCGGATTCTGGTGCAGACTGCCCTGCAATGGTGAAACTGGCGAATATGCTGCTTAAGGTGAAATTAATTGCCGACGGATTAATAAAAAAAGGCGATAGCCCGGTTTCTGGAAATGTTATAGGGAATAACTGGAAATTTAAATCCGACTATTCTTAACCCTTTTTTGTCATATCAGGCTTTAATTAAAGTGATGATATGTTATTTAAATGGCGTAATTCACAATAACTTAACATGTTGATTTTACAGCGTGATTTATTTCTTTTTTTGTGAGGCGCAACACATATCATTAGCGTAATAACCTGATGTTAAATCTAATCCGGAATAATGGGTTGACCTGAATTGTCTGGCACTTTAGTTTGACACAATAATTTTCAGCCAAACCCAGGATGATATTTAGCAAAGGAGGACGTCATGGCCTGGCGACCCATTTTATATGTCATTTTTACCGACAACCCTCGTTTAAATAGCCGACGAGCACAGTTGCGGCTGGTGCATGGCTGACAGGATCCGTTAAAAAGCCGTCACGCATAACGCGACGGCTTTTGTATTTTGTGCAGGTTTACGTTATGCCGTTTCTGTTTCCGGCTGCGGCAGATGCGCAGCAATATACCGCTCGTAGCGGTTCGCTTTCAGGTGCGTTAAATCCACCAGCACCAGGCCATCCACGCAGTTGTTAAAATCCGGGTCGCAGCCGAAATCAATAAATTGCACGCCGCCTGGCTCACACAGTTCGGAATATTGTTTATACAGGGGCGGAATGCCGCAGCCCAGGTTTCCCAGCAGCGATTTCAGCCGCGTCAGATCTTCGGTGTAATCATCGCCGGTAAACTGCGCCAGCACTTCCGGCATGCTGGCAGGCCACGGGCGGCGCGATGACGCCAGCGGCCAGGTTGCCGGGAACCACAGGCGGTAGAATGCCACCAGCAGATCGCGCGCCGCAGGCGGCATACCGCCGGAAATAGAGACCGGGCCAAACAGGTAGCGATACTGCGGATAACGCGCCAGATAGGCACCAATACCCGACCACAGATAATCCAGCCCGCGACGTCCCCAGTAGCGCGGCTGAATAAAGCTGCGCCCCAGTTCGATGCCGTGGCGCAGCACATCCGCCATGCGATCGTCGTAATGGAACAGGCTGTAGCTGTATAACCCTTCTACACCGCGCGCCGCCATTTGCTGCGCGGTTGGCATAAAACGGTAAGCGCCGACAATTTCCAGATCGGCCTCATCCCACAAAATCAGATGCAGGTAATCGTCGTCATATTTATCCGTATCACGACGTTTACCGCTGCCTTCGCCCACCGCGCGGAAGGCGATTTCACGCAGTCGCCCCAGTTCGCGCAGCAGCGGCGCATCTTCCTGCCCTTTACGCTGCCACAGATAGATGACCTTGCCATCAGCGGTGCGGCCGAGGCATTCGGCGTTGTTAAGCTCCCGGCGCAGCGTAATGCGCTCTTCCGGACGTGCGATGGCACACTCGGTTTTGAAGGGGCCGGGCAATCCCTTGCCAAGACGCAGGACATGTTTGCGACACTTATCGGCCAGCTCGCGCGGCGCGAGCTGCGGCGTGTGCCAGCTGTCCCAGGGAATACGTTCACCGATTTTGATCGGCAGCGCGCTGTCGCGCCGGCGAAACATCTGCTGCATAAGCAGTAAAAAGGGCAGCGTTTCAGAGACCATCGCGCTGGCGTAGAACAGGGCGCTGTTGCGCGCGTCAATCCATACCGGCAGCAGCGGGGTGCGGAATTTGCTGGCCAGTTTAATAAACCCGGCGTGCCAGCCTTTGTCGCGAATGCCTTTGCGCGTCAGGCGCGAAACTTCCCCGGCCGGGAAGAAGATCAACACGCCGCCGCCTTGCAGATGGTTTTCCATTTGCTGCAATGAGGATTTACGCGTACGTCCACCCATGTTATCCACCGGAATAAACAGCGAGCTGAGCGGCTCAAGGTGCGTCAGCATGCGATTGGTGACCACTTTCACATCGCGGCGAACGCGGGAAACCGCGTACATCAGCGCCAGCCCGTCGAGCGTGCCTGTCGGATGGTTGGAAATGATGACCAGCGGGCCATGTTCAGGGATTTGTTCGAGGCAGTGAGCGGGAACGGTGCAGCGGATTTGTAGATGTTCGAGTACTTGTTCCACCATATCCAGCCCTTTCAGGTGGGGGTGGCGCGCGGCGAACTGCTGAAACTCTTGCTCATAGAGCAGGCGTCTGAGCAGATTTTTTTGCCAGGGTGCTGGCCTGGCCTGTGGCCAGAGATCCTCAAGTACATTGTCGAGACTAAACATGGTGATTCCTCCTCCCGTCTTGCCGATGACAGTAAAGGGCGAAGATGACGCTTACATTTCATTACAATGAATAAATGACACTTTAAAGACGCGAGGAGAATCAGAAGCAAAGGCAAAAAAAAGCGGGCCAGGCCCGCTTCGTTCAGAGGATGCCGCGTTCGGCGAGATCGAGGGCGAAATAGCTGAAAATCAAATCCGCGCCGGCGCGTTTAATCGCACCCAGGCTTTCCAGTACCACTTTGTCTTCATCAATCGCGCCTGCCTGAGCGGCAAACTTGATCATCGCGTATTCCCCACTCACCTGATAAGCGCCCAGCGGCAGCTCGGTACGCTCGCGGATATCACGCAGGATATCGAGATAAGCGCCAGCCGGTTTCACCATCAGGCAATCTGCGCCTTCGGCCTGATCGATAAGCGACTCGCGAATCGCTTCGCGGCGGTTCATCGGGTGCATCTGATAGGTTTTACGATCGCCTTTCAGTGCCGTGCCCGCTGCTTCGCGGAACGGACCGTAGAAGGATGAGGCGAATTTAGTCGAATAGGACATGATCGCGGTATCGGTAAAGCCCGCCGCGTCCAGCGCCTGACGGATCGCCTGCACCTGGCCGTCCATCGCCGCCGATGGCGCGATGAAATCGGCGCCTGCCGCGGCGGCAATCACCGCTTGTTTACCGAGGTTAATCAGGGTGGCGTCGTTATCCACGCCGTGATCGCACAACACGCCGCAGTGACCGTGCGAGGTGTATTCGCAAAAACAGGTGTCGGACATCACCACCATTTCCGGCACTGTCTCTTTGCAGATGCGCGACATCCGCGCCACCAGGCCGTTTTCCTGCCAGGTATCGCTGCCGGTCGCATCGGTGTGATGCGAAATACCAAAGGTCATCACTGAGCGGATCCCGGAGTTGGCGATGCGTTCGATTTCGCGCGCCAGATACTTTTCCGGAATGCGCATCACGCCCGGCATAGCGGCGATAGCTTTGTAATCGTCGAGCTCTTCTTCAACAAAGATCGGCAACACCAGGTCGTTTTTGCTCAGTGTTGTCTCTTCAAACATGGCGCGCAGCGCAGGCGATTTGCGCAGGCGGCGGGGGCGAGTAATTAAATCGGTCATGGTATGCCTGATGTTTGTGGAACAGATGGCGGCATTGTAGCCGAAAAGGCGGCGGGCTGTTTTACCAAAATCGCTGTTAAAAGGGGAAGGCAGGCGGCAAACCGCCTGCCTTTTGCCGCATCAGGAGGCCGGGACCACCAGCGGCTTATTGTTGCTCAGCTCGCTGACCAGGTCGTTCGCGCCGTCGCTCATGCTGGTAAAGCGCGTCAGCGGTGAACGGGTCATCACCACAAAGACGCCGACGTTATGCTGCGGTACCATCGCTATATAGGTGATGAAACCGCCGCCGCCACCGGTTTTCTGGATGATGCCTGGGTGGCCGTCTTTCGGTGCCATATAGACCCAGCCAAGACCCAGCGCGTCGGCTTTGCCAGGAACATCCATGCCAATCACCTTGGTGAGCTGATTACGCGGGTAGATCAGCGTTTGCATCCGATCGGCCTGGCTGTTGCGGGTATAGAAATCGGACGAGAGGAACTGCTGCATCCAGCGCATCATATCGCCCGGCGTGGAGTAAACGCCGCCGCTGCCAATCGCTGCCAGCGTGTTATCGCACGGGCTGGCACCTTTTTCCGCCACCATCAGACGCTTGCACTGATCCGGCGACGGCGTAAAGGTGGTGTCTTTCATCCCCAGCGGGCGGGTTATCTGCTCTTCAAATAGCTGCGGATAGGGTTTTCCGGCCGCCTGAGAAAGCGCATCGGCCAGCAGGTCAAAGGCCAGGTTGGAGTAAGACGCCTGCGCGCCCGGCGCGGTTTTTAGCTTCGCGGTGGAGAGCCAGCTCCAGCGCTGTTCGCGCGTTGGCCAGACAAATACCGAGCGGTGCGCGGCGCCGCCAGGCTGCTCACGCGGCAGGGCGCTGGTATGGGTCGCGAGGTTAACCAGCTTGATCGGCGTGCCTTCGTAGGTCGGTACGCGCGCGCCAGGTGGCGCATATTTGCTTAATGGATCGTCAAGACGTACCCGGCCCTGATCGAGCAGTTTCACCAGCATTTCGCTGGTCATCAGCTTGGAGAGCGAAGCTATACGGATAACCGAATCCAGCTGCGGGCGCACATTATTGCCCGGACGGGTTTCACCAAAACTTCTGAACACGCGCTGGTTACCGTCGATGACCACCATTGCCATCCCGGTCGCACCGCTACCGTAATAGATGTGGTTGGCGTAACGATCGACAATGTCAGAGGCAAATACCGGATCGGGAGATTGTTGCGCCGCACGGGCGCTGGACATACTCAGCGTGCAGAGCAACGCGGAGAAAAGCAGACAACGTTTCAACGAAGGGGATCCATATAAGAATGGGAACGATAGAGGATATTTATACTACCCGGCGATTCGATGCAAAGCACCAATAAGCGTGTTATTTCGCCCTAATACGTAACGATGGGTAAATATGAAATTTTTTCCCTATGACTCTGGTGTAAGGCGGCTGTGATAACCTCTTTCTTTCCCACACTCAGGAGTCAGGTAATGGCAAGTCAACGGGTAGTGATGGTGGTGGATATGCAAAACGGCGTGTTTGCCACAGAGCGTATTCAGCGTGAGCACTGCGTGGCGCGTATTAATCAACTGACCGCGGCAGCGGATACGGTGATTTTTATTCAACATGCTGAGGCTGGTGAGCTGGAAGAGGGCAGCGACGGGTTTGCTCTTCTGCCGGAGCTGACGCAACCGGCGAACGCACTGTATGTCACCAAAACCGCCTGCGACGCGTTTTATCACACCACACTCGAAAGCGTGCTGCATGAGCATGACATTCGCGCTTTTGTGATGTGCGGGTGTGCCACTGATTACTGCGTGGATACCACGCTGAAAAATGGCGCCAGCCGTGGCTACGCCATTACCGTCGCGCAAGATGCGCACACCACGGCGAATCGCCCGGCGGCGCAGGCCACGGTGTTAATCGATCACTATAACGAGGTGTGGCGCACGTTAACGGTGCCGGGCAACCCGGTGTTAGTGAAACCCGTCGAAACAATTCTTCACGAATGGCAAACGAACTAAGGCGTTAAGCTCAGGTCAGATTTAACCAGACGGCGCCGCATTTCGCGGCGCTTTTTTTGTCGCGGCCCATTCAGGGGCTTACACACAGTGATGCACAGCATTTGTCGTAAATAATAAGAAGTGAGCAGGAGAGCATTATGTTTAAGTCCTTCTTTCCGAAACCGGCGTTGTTCTTTTTGTCGGTGTTCATCTGGACCGCGATTACCGTGGTTTTCTGGCAGGCCGGTGGTGAAGCGTGGTTGATGCGTCTCACCGGTGCGTCTGCGGATGTGCCGATTAGCGCCGCGCGTTTCTGGAGCCCTGGCTATCTGTTGTTTTATGCCTACTATCTGCTTTGTGTCGGCGTGTTTGCGCTGTTCTGGTTTACCCTCTCGCCGCATCGCTGGCAGCGCTGGTCGATTCTCGGCACCGCGTTAATTATCTTTGTGACCTGGTTTTTGGTGGAAGTGAATGTCGCCATTAACGCCTGGTATCAGCCGTTTTACGATCTTATCCAGACCGCACTCAGCGCGCCGAACAAAGTCAGCATTCATCAGTTGTACAGCGAGATTGGCGTGTTTTTGTGGATCGCACTGATTGCCGTAACGGTGGCGGTGCTCAATAACTTTTTCGTCAGCCACTATGTGTTCCGCTGGCGTACGGCGATGAACGAATATTATATGGCGCACTGGGAGCGTTTACGCCATATCGAAGGCGCGGCGCAGCGCGTGCAGGAAGACACCATGCGTTTCGCCTCGACGCTTGAAGATATGGGCACCAGTTTTATTAACGCTATCATGACGTTGATCGCTTTTTTGCCGGTGCTGGTGGCGTTGTCGCCGCATGTACAAGAGATACCAGTGGTTGGGCACATCGCTTATGGCCTGGTGATTGCCGCCGTGAGCTGGGCATTGCTCGGCACCGTGTTGCTGGCGTTTGTGGGCATCAAACTGCCGGGTCTGGCGTTTAAAAACCAGCGCGTGGAAGCGGCTTACCGTAAAGAGCTGGTCTACGGCGAAGATGATGCCGGTCGCGCCAGGCCGCATACCGTTACAGAGCTGTTCGCCGCCGTGCGCCGTAACTATTTCCGGCTCTATTTCCACTATATGTATTTCAATATCGCCCGTATCCTGTACATGCAGGTTGATGTGGTGGTTGGCCTGATTGTGCTGTTCCCGACGATTGCCGCCGGGGCTATCACTTTCGGTCTGATGCGCCAGATAACCAACGTGTTCGAGCAGGTGCGCAGTTCGTTCCAGTATTTGATCTCTTCCTGGACGACGTTGGTGGAGCTGATGTCTATCTATAAACGTTTACGCAGTTTTGAGCGTGCGCTGGATGGGCAGGAGATCCAGCCTGTGCCCCATACTTTTGGTTAACACAAGGAACGTTATGGTTTACGTCCCCCGTTTTGGCTGGTTGCTGGCGACGTTGATTCTCGCCGGGTGTAGTACGCAGGGCTCGCTTTCGCAAAAAGAAGCCGAAGCTGAAAAAGAAAAAGCGTTGGAACAACAGCAGAACAAGCCGATGGATGTCGCAAGCGTGGTGCGGCGAACCATTCCCGCCAGCGTGAAAGATCGCGAAGGCTGGGCGCAGGATCTGGCGACAACCTTTAGCAGCCAGAAGCTGTCGCCGACGCTGGAGAATATCTGTTCGGTGCTGGCGGTGGCGCAGCAGGAATCCAATTACCAGTCTGATCCGGTGGTGCCGGGGCTGAATAAAATTGCCTGGAAAGAGATCGATAAGCGCGCCGAGCGGATGCACATCCCAACGATGCTGGTGCATACCGCGCTGAAAATCCCGTCGCCGAACGGTAAAAGCTACAGCGAACGGTTGGACAAAGTGCGCACCGAAAAAGAGCTCAGCGCCATTTTTGATGACTTCATTGGCATGGTGCCGATGGGGCAGAAACTGTTTGGTTCGCTCAACCCAGTGCGCACCGGCGGGCCGATGCAGATTAGCATCGCCTTTGCCGAGCAGCATACGGACGGTTATCCGTGGAAAATGGAAGGCACCGTGCGCCAGGAGGTCTTCAGCCGCCGCGGTGGATTATGGTTTGGCACCTATCATCTGCTCAACTACCCGGCCAGTTACACCGCACCCATCTACCGTTTCGCCGATTTTAACGCCGGGCTGTATGCCAGCCGTAACGCGGCGTTTCAGAACGCCATCAGCAAAGCGACCGGTGTGAAACTGGCGCTCGACGGCGATTTGATTTTGTACGGCAGCAGCGATGCGGGTAGCACGGAATTAGCCGTGCGCAAACTGGGCGCTTCGCTGGGCATGAGCGATCGTGATATCCGTCGGCAACTGGAGCGCGGAGACAGCGACAAGCTGGAAGAGACCAAACTCTATCGCGAAGTTTATCGGCTGGCCGAGAAGAAAAGCGGCAAACCATTGCCGAGAGAGGTACTGCCGGGGATCAAGCTGGAAAGCCCGAAGATCACGCGCAACCTGACAACAGCATGGTTTGCGAAGCGCGTCGACGATCGTCGGGCCGCCTGCATGGCGCAGAACTAGCGCGAATGGTGGTGTCGCCAGCGTAAGATAAGGAAGATGACGCCGAGCAGGGCGCTTCCCGCGAGGAAAGGCACAAGACCGAAAATCGTGCCGACGCCCATTCCCATTTCTACGTGCGGGCGGGTGGTGTCCTGCACTTGCATCAGATGCTCGAACACGCCCGGTGCATGCACCAGCAGGTTCAGCAGCTGCGCACCCGCCCAGAAGCAGAGTAGTACGAATACGGCGTAAGCAATATTACCCGGTCTGGAGGTGTCACGTTGTTTTGCGCCCTTAAAGGGTTTTGACATAGTAAAGTCAGCCATAAGACCTCCGGTACTCTTTACTTTTTAACGCTCGATGTAGTTGGCGCGTGGCCTCAACTGACGGTAATTTTGGCAGTTGTACCGCTTTGTCAACATCAGAATGGTGATAATTTCGCCCCGGGAATGATTCCAGTTGGATGATTTTTGCCGATGCTCACATTTCTGTAACGTTTTAATTACCTTGGTAACATTTCAGAATTTCCGCATACGCCACAGACGGTAAGCGGCGGTTGTGCGATGATGCCGTTTTGACTGCCGGAGTTGTCATGAAGCTGCCTGTAAAAATTCGCCGTGACTGGCACTATTACGCGTTTGCGATTGGGTTGATATTTATTCTGAATGGCGTGGTCGGGCTGCTGGGGTTTGAAGCCAAAGGCTGGCAAACCTACGCGGTGGGGCTGGTAACCTGGGTGATTGGTTTCTGGCTGGCCGGGTTAATTATCCGCCGCCGCCCGGAGGACGAGGAGACGGCGGATAAACCGCAGTAATTAGTTATTAACGGTAATTTTCAGCGCGCTGTTAGCCTGATGGCGCGCAATAGCCAGCTCAATCAGGCGCGTGATTAACTCGCTATAACCAATGCCGCTCGCCTGCCACAGTTTCGGGTACATGCTGATATTGGTGAACCCTGGCAGCGTGTTGATTTCGTTAATGATTACGTCGTTTTCCGGCGTCAGGAACACATCCACGCGCGCCATCCCTTCACAACCCAGCGCCTGATAAGCCTGCACGGCAATGCCGCGGATTTTATCGTTGATTGCCGGATCAATGTCGGCGGGCACAACCACCTGAGCCCCGTTTTCATCGATGTATTTGGTGTCGTAGGCGTAAAACTCGCTATTAAGCACGATTTCGCCACAGGTACTGGCCTGCGGTGAGTCATTACCCAGCACGGCGCATTCAATCTCACGGCCTTTGATGCCGGTTTCAACAACTACTTTTTTATCGAATTCAAACGCCAGGTTGACCGCCGCCTGGTACTGCGCTTCATTCGTCACTTTGCTGACGCCCACGGAGGAACCCTGGTTGGCGGGTTTAACAAACAGCGGCAAACCGAGCCTGGCTTGCACATCGCTGAAGCTAATCTGCCCGCGATTGGCGCGAGTTAGCGTGATAAACGGGGCGATGGAAAGCCCGGCGTCGCGTAACAGGCGCTTGGTGACGTCTTTATCCATGCAGGCTGCAGAGGCGAGCACGTCGGAGCCGACAAACGGCAAGTTCGCCAGACGCAGCATACCCTGTAATGAACCATCTTCGCCCAGCGTGCCGTGAACAATCGGGAAGATCACATCGACATTCGGAAGCGGTGTGCTGTTTTCTGCCTGGATCAGTTGTTGCTGTTGGATCCCCGGCACCAGCGCCACGCTATTTTCCGAGGGGTTTAAGGCGATACGCGCCGGATCGTTGGCGTTTAGCAGGTAATTATTCGCATCGCTGACATGCCACTGCCCCTGTTTATCGATCCCCAGCAGCACCACGTCAAAGCGTGATTTATCCATGGCGTCGACGATATTTTTCGCCGACTGTAACGACACTTCATGTTCCGCTGATTTGCCGCCAAAGACGACCCCTACCCGCAGTTTTGCCATTTCTCCGTTCACTCACACTGAATTCACAAAGCACATACCATAGCACGTCAAAACGCACGATTCGCGGCCTTCTGCCATAATGTTTTCTGGAAACCAGAAGGAGGCGACGTGAGCGGGAAAGGGCTGATTGTTTTGTGCATCCTTCTGGCGGTGATTTGGGTTGGCTACCGCGCGTTGCCGTCTTACTACAACCCGTTTGCGCCGTTACAGCTTAGCGACCCGCCCGGGCGCATTACGCAGTTCAAACTGCGCCGCTTGCCGCCGCAAGCCTGTGCGGAATTATTGTCGCAGGCGAACCAGCAACGCCTGATCTCGTCGGCTCCGGTTGCCGACAGTGCCGGAGATTGCCCGTTAACCAATGTCGTACGGGTACGCGACTTTGGCGCGGTTAAACTGAGCAGCAGTTTTCTCGCCAGTTGCCCGCTGGCGCTCAGTTCCGCGCTGTTTGTCGAGCAACAGGCGCGGCCACTCACCGAACGCTTTATGGGCAGCCAGCTTACGCGTATCGATCATCTTGGCAGCTATGCGTGTCGCAATATCTACAACCGCGCCGATGCGCGACGTAGCGAGCATGCCAGCGCCGAAGCGCTTGATCTCAGTGGTTTTCGACTGGCGAATGGCCAGTCCGTGACGGTACTGAAGGGCTGGCGGCAGGCGCGAACACAGCCGTGGCTGCGGGCAATGTTAAGCGCCAGTTGCGGCTATTACGGTAACGGCCTTGGGCCGGAGTACAACGCGGCTCACGCTAACCATTTTCATCTTGGCATGCGCGGCTTTGGCCTCTGTCGCTAAGCATAATCCACTGTCAATAATGGGGTTTCTCCTCCGGGCGGCGGCATGAAACGCAAGCTGACAGATAAAATACCGAAATCGCCGTCACCGCATCTCTGGTGACTCATCGCTGGCGCATTCTTGTTAACCTGTGCGCTGTTTGTCAAAATCTCAATAATTACGCGTACTTATGGAATCCTGGAAGGTCAATCTTATCTCGGTCTGGTTCGGTTGTTTTTTCACCGGGCTGGCCATCAGCCAAATTCTGCCGTTCTTGCCGTTATATGTTGCGCAATTGGGCGTGACGTCCCATGAAGCGCTGTCGATGTGGTCAGGCTTAACGTTCAGTATCACCTTTCTGGTTTCGGCGATTGTTTCGCCCATGTGGGGCAGTCTGGCGGACCGGAAAGGGCGCAAACTGATGCTATTGCGCGCCTCGTTAGGGATGGCGATCGCGATTCTGTTACAGGCGTTTGCCACCAATGTCTGGCAGTTGTTGATCCTGCGCGGCGTGATGGGGCTGACCTCTGGTTATATTCCCAATGCGATGGCGCTGGTGGCTTCGCAGGTGCCGCGCGAGCGCAGCGGCTGGGCGCTAAGTACGCTCTCCACGGCGCAGATAAGCGGCGTGATTGGCGGGCCGCTGATGGGTGGTTTTCTCGCCGACCATGTGGGGCTGCGCATGGTGTTCCTTATCACGGCGATATTGCTGATCGTGAGTTTCCTCGTCACGCTGTTTTTAATTAAAGAGGGCGTCAGACCGACGGTGAAAAAGGGCGATCGCCTGAGCGGCAAGGCGGTGTTCTCTACCTTGCCGTACCCGGCGCTGGTGATCAGTTTGTTTATCACCACCATGGTGATTCAGCTGTGCAACGGCTCTATCGGCCCGATCCTGGCGCTGTTTATTCAATCTTTGTCACCGCATACCACTAACATTGCTTTTCTCAGCGGGCTTATCGCTGCTGTGCCCGGTGTCTCGGCGCTGATTTCCGCCCCGCGCCTCGGCAAATTGGGGGATCGCATTGGTACATCGCGCATTTTAATGGCGACGATGGCGGTGGCCGTGGTGCTGTTCTTCGCCATGTCGTTTGTTACGTCGCCGCTCCAGCTTGGGATCTTGCGCTTTATGCTGGGTTTTGCCGATGGCGCCATGCTGCCCGCCGTGCAGACGTTGCTACTGAAATACTCCAGCGATCAGGTCACCGGGCGTATTTTCGGGTACAACCAATCGTTTATGTATCTGGGAAATGTTGCCGGGCCGCTGATGGGAGCCACCGTATCCGCGATGGCGGGTTTCCGTTGGGTATTTGCCGCCACGGCCGTGGTGGTGTTTATTAATCTCTGGCAATTACTGCTGGCGTTTCGCCGGATAAAACGCTAACGCAACAGGGCCGAAATAATATAAGTCTGCTTCGGCCTTACTATCGTTTTTTCTTATGC
Source organism: Enterobacter sp. R4-368 (assembly GCF_000410515.1). Lineage (NCBI taxonomy): Bacteria > Pseudomonadati > Pseudomonadota > Gammaproteobacteria > Enterobacterales > Enterobacteriaceae > Enterobacter > Enterobacter sp. R4-368. The sequence continues at coordinate 4,114,586 of NC_021500.1, forward strand.
AAATAAGCCAGGCGCTTTTTTTTATTTATCGCTAAGCCACTCAAAGGATTTGCCATCGAAGCGGGAGAAACGTTTCGTTAGCCCTGTTTTTTAAATGACTATTAAGCGTTGTGAGAAAATCCGCAAAAATAATACATGTATCTACTTTGCAACATCAAAACTCAATGCTAACGTCTTTGAAATCTCGTAAGGAAATAGCGCTATGAAAAATCTCATTGCAGAGTTATTGGTCAAGCTGGCAGAAAAAGAAGAAGAGTCGAAAGAACTGGTCGCTCAGGTTGAAGCGCTGGAAATCGTGGTGACCGCGCTGCTGCGCCAGATGGCGACGACGGAACAACAGGCGTTAATTCAGAGTATTGAAGGGGCGCTGGAAGAAGCCCGGCCGGGAACGCACGTTACCCATCAGGACGCGGAGTTGCTGCAACAGTACGTAAAAAAGCTTTTAAGGCACCCGCGCAGCTAAACCTCTGACGCGCTGCCTGCACTGTCATATCACTGTCATCTGCGCTACCTATAGTCGCTCTGTTTTATTTTCTTTAAGTATTTGTACATGGAGAATATTAAAGTGAAACAGAGCGCATTATTTCTTGCATTATTACCTCTGATGTTTACCCCTGCTATTTATGCCGAAACGACGTCGGCACCGGTTCTTGATAATCGTGCTGCTCACGGCGATATTTCCACGCCTGGTGGTGCGCGCCGTTTAAGCGGTGACCAAACCGCTGCTCTGCGTGATTCCCTCATGGATAAGCCCGCCAAAAATATTATTTTGCTGATTGGCGATGGCATGGGGGATTCCGAAATTACCGCCGCGCGAAATTACGCCGAAGGGGCCGGTGGATTTTTTAAAGGTATTGACGCACTGCCGCTGACCGGCCAGTACACACACTATTCGCTGGACAAAAAAACCGGCAAGCCGGATTACGTCACCGATTCCGCCGCGTCGGCCACGGCCTGGAGCACCGGCGTGAAAACCTATAACGGTGCGCTCGGCGTCGACATTCACGATAAAGATCACACCACCATTCTGGAGATGGCCAAAGCCGCCGGTCTGGCGACGGGCAACGTTTCCACTGCGGAACTGCAAGACGCTACGCCCGCCGCGCTGGTTTCTCACGTTATCTCACGCCGCTGCTACGGCCCGACGGTGACCAGTGAGAAATGTGCGCTTAACGCGCTGGAGAAAGGCGGTAAAGGGTCGATTACCGAACAACTGCTGAACGCCCGCGCGGATGTCACTTTGGGCGGCGGCGCGAAAACCTTTAGCGAAACCGCGACCGCTGGTGAGTGGAAAGGGAAAACGCTGCGTGAACAGGCGCAGGCGCGCGGCTACCAGCTGGTCGGTGATGCCTCTTCGCTGGCGGCGATCAGCGAAGCTAACCAGGATAAACCGCTGCTGGGGCTGTTCTCTGACGGCAATATGCCGGTGCGCTGGGAAGGGCCAAAAGCCTCGCTGCACGGCAATATTGATAAACCTGCCGTGACCTGTACGCCCAACGCGAAACGCACCGACAGCATACCAACACTGGCGGCGATGACGGAAAAAGCTATTGATTTGCTCAGCAAAAATGAGAAAGGCTTCTTCCTGCAAGTGGAAGGCGCGTCGATCGATAAACAGGATCACGCGGCGAACCCGTGCGGTCAGATCGGTGAAACGGTTGATCTCGACGAAGCTGTGCAGAAAGCGCTGGAATTTGCCAAAAAAGATGGCAATACGCTGGTGATCGTGACGGCGGATCATGCCCACGCCAGCCAGATCATTCCGGCAGATACCAAAGCGCCAGGCTTAAGCCAGGCACTGAACACCAAAGACGGCGCGGTAATGGCCATCACTTACGGCAACTCGGAAGAGGAGTCGATGGAACATACCGGAACGCAGGTTCGCATCGCGGCTTACGGCCCGCATGCGGGCAACGTGGTGGGGCTGACAGATCAGACCGATCTGTTCTACACCATGAAAGCAGCTCTGAATCTGAAGTAACAGCCTCCCGGCGGTAAATCTTTGCTGCCGGGTGGTTTTTTCACCAATTAGTACCATCCTTAAAAGGCACATTAAGAGAAGGATGGTGCTATGAAAATAACATTACTGGTTACCCTCGTTTTCGGTCTGCTGTTTGTCACGGCGTTAAGCGCCGCCGAAAAAACACTGACCCCGCAACAACAACGTATGACCCTCTGCAATCAACAGGCGACGGCGCAAACCCTGGCGGGAGACGCCCGTAAGAAATACATGAGTGACTGCCTGAAAAACACCAAAACTGAGCCCGGACAAAAAAGCCTGACGCCGCAGCAGCAGCGGATGCGCGAATGTAATGCCCAGGCGACGCAACAATCCCTGAAAGGCGAAGATCGCAGTAAATTTATGAGCGGTTGCCTGAAAAAACCGCAATAACGCATCGGGTGAGCATCGCGTTTTGCTCACCCTCTTTTCGGAATTTGCCCCGTCTTTTTGCCCGCCCGCTAATCTCTGCCAGGCTTACTTTGTGAGCTTCGTTTTATTTTCCCTTTTCCTCGTGGTTGTGCGCTGTCTGGCGTTACGCCCGTTTTCGCAACACTGACACGGGAGCAAATTGATGAACTATCAATATGTTACTGAACTTAATGCCTTACCGGAAAGCCAACCGGTCAAAGTGGATGTCGCGGGCACCTCAATGATCCTTATCCGCACCGGGGCGAAAGTTCGCGCCTTTCAGAGTAAATGCCCGCACGCAGGCGGGCCGCTGGAGAAGGGCGCCGTGTGCGATGGCAAACTGGTCTGCCCGTGGCATAAAGCCGCGTTTGATATCACCAATGGCGAATGGCGTGAACCGCTGGCGCTGCAAAACCTCAAGCAGTATCCGGTGATGCTTGAGCAAAATCGTGTACTGGTGAACCCGCGTCCACTTTCTCCCGCCAGCCATTCGCTTATCCGTGGCGAGCGCCCGCAAACCGCCGTGATCCTGGGAACAGGTGCCGCAGGCAGTGCGGCGGCGATAACGCTGCGTGACGCCGGGTTTAACGGTCACCTGGTGTTGATCGATAAAGAAGATGATGCGCCCTACGATCGCACCGCGCTGAGCAAATTCGTTCCGGCGGGAAAAATGAAAATCAGTGACGTTCCCCACTTACTGGACAGCGCCTTTTACAGCCAGCCCGGCGTCGAAAGCCTGCGTGAAGAGGTGGCGAATATTGATTGCCACGCTCACCAGCTTACGCTTGCCGGTGGCCGACAGATCGCTTTCGACAAACTACTGCTGGCCACCGGCGGACAGCCAGTATGGCCAGATATTCCCGGCAACCACCTGGCGGGTGTGCATGTGCTGCGTGGTATCCACCAGGCTGAGCGTCTGCTCAATGAAGTCGAACAGGAGCAGCAACTGGTAGTGATCGGTAATAGTTTTATCGCCATGGAACTGGCGGCGGCGCTGCGTAATCAGGATATCGACGTGACGGTGTTATCGCGCCATGCGCTGCCGTTTGTACCGCAGTTCGGTGAGGAGGTGGGGCGGTATTTTATGGATCTGCATAAACAGAACGGCGTGAAGTTTGTTACCGGCGAACCGGCGGCGCTGGAGGGGAACGGCCATGTGCGGAGCGTAACGTTAAAAGATGGTCGTTCCGTACCAGCACACGTAGTGGTATTTGCCACGGGTGTGCAACCGGTGACCGATATGGCGCACGATCTGCCTCATGAAAAAGATGGCAGCCTGACGGTGGATGAAACCTTGAGCGCGGCGCCGGATGTCTGGGCGGTAGGGGATATCGCCAGCTACCCGGCCCCGGAAGGGCGTCGTCGCATTGAACACTGGCGTGTGGCGCAGCAGCAGGGACGCCTCGCCGCGCTGAATATGCTGGGTGAACGGCACACCTTTGATCGGGTGCCCTTTTTCTGGACGACCCACTTTGGTAACCGCTTTGAATATCTCGGTTACACCCGTGAGTGGGACAGTATGAAAATGCTGGGATCGTTTGATAATAAACGTTTTGCCGTGCTCTACGGCGAAGAAGGCGTACTGAAAGCGGTGCTGAGCTGCGGCGAGTACAGTGAAACGGCGGGCTTACTGCTGAAAATGCAGCAACCGATTAGCATGCATGCCGCCAGCGAAATGCTGGCCTGAGAAATCGCGCCACGCGACATCGCGTGGCGCATTAGTTAGCTACTCATTTTGTCAGACTTCGCCATACACGCGGCAATCGCTTCGATCACCGCAGAGCGGAATCCTTTCTCTTCCAGCACTTTTACCGCTTCAATGGTGGTGCCGCCAGGCGAACAGACCATATCTTTAAGCTCGCCCGGATGCTTGCCACTTTCCAGCACCATTTTTGCCGAGCCCATCACCGCCTGTGCGGCAAATTTATAGGCCTGCGCGCGCGGCATCCCGCCCAGCACAGCGGCATCGGCCATCGCTTCGATAAACATAAACACATATGCCGGTGCGGAGCCGCTGACGCCAACCACCGGGTGGATCATCGGTTCGGCAATCACTTCCGCTTCACCAAAGCAGCGGAAGATATTCAGCACATCGGCGGTATCTTCCGGCGTGACCAGCGCGTTAGGCGTCACAGAGGTCATGCCCGCATTCACCAGCGACGGGGTGTTGGGCATGGCGCGGACGATTTTGCGGTCGTGGCCGAGCGCGCGCGCTAACTGATCAAGCGTAACGCCGGCGGCGATGGAGACCACCAGCGTCTCTTTGTTCAGGCTGGAGGCGATATCGTTAAGCACTTTAGCCATAATGTTCGGTTTGACAGCGCCAAAGACGATATCGGCAATCTGCGCCACTTCCTGCGCGCTTTGCGCGGCGTTCACGCCAAACTGATCATGCAGGGCAGCCACTTTCTCCGGCGATGGGGTATACACCCAGATCTGCCCCGGCAGCACCTGACCGCTGGCAATCAGGCCGCCAACAATCGCTTTTCCCATGTTACCGCAGCCGATAAAACCGATTTTCTTCTCCATCACATCCGTCTCTCTGCTTGTAAATGTTTGTGCGATATAGCTTAACGTGGATTGGCGGCGAGGGCGAAAGGATCTCTCCTTTCCCCGACAGGAAATTAAAGCGACAATGCGCCAAAACCAGAAAGGAGTAACGATGGCGATTTGGGTTGATGCGGACGCCTGTCCGAACGTAATCAAAGAGATTTTATTCCGTGCCGCCGAGCGCACACAGACGCCGTTAACGCTGGTGGCGAATCAAAACCTGCGTGTGCCGCCGTCGCGGGTGATCCGCTCCATCAGAGTGCCTGCCGGTTTTGATGTCGCCGATAATGAAATTGTTCGGCTGTGCGAAGCCGGTGATTTGGTGATAACGGCGGATATTCCGCTGGCGGCGGAAGTGCTGGCAAAAGGCGCGGCGGCGCTGAACCCGCGCGGTGAACGCTATAGCGAGGCAACTATTCGCGAAAAGCTGACGATGCGCGATTTTATGGATACCCTGCGCAGCAGCGGTATTCAAACCGGTGGCCCGGACAGTCTGTCACAGCGGGATCGCCAGCAGTTTGCCGCCGAGCTGGATAAGTGGTTGCTGGCCGACAAGCGCCGCCAGAGCGAGTAAATTCTGCGCATCCCCGTTTGATATGTTACTGTTTGCCGCCTTGCGGGCTTGCCAGCCTGTGTTACATTCAGTAAGGTTGCCGCGACACGTGCTGCCATAGAATCTTTACAGATGAAACCCAGATTAACTCTGGTTTCGCTTGAGGTTTTTATCGGCGCAGACATAAAAGTGTAACGTTAATTTTACGATGAATTTCGTACTAGTTTGGTGATATTATCGCTGTCTTATTTTCCGTCCTGCACTGTGCAGGACCCGGAGGGAACACCTGCTCATGACGCTCCCCATTTTTCTTATCGGCGCACGTGGTTGCGGTAAAACGACAGTTGGTCGGACGCTGGCGCTGGCGCAGGGATGCCAGTTTATCGATACCGATTACTGGTTGCAGGAAAATGCCCAACAGACCATCGCAGCGATTGTTGAACAGGAAGGGTGGGACGGATTTCGCGCACGGGAAACCGCCGCGCTGGAAGCGGTTAGCGCGCCATCACGTGTGGTGGCGACCGGCGGCGGGATTATCCTTCGCGAATACAACCGCCGTTTTATGCGTGAACACGGCGTGGTGATTTATCTCTGCGCGCCGGTCGATGTGCTGGCTGACCGGCTGGAGGCTTTTCCCGAGGAGGGGCAACGCCCGACGCTAACCGGTAAGCCCATCAGCGAAGAGGTCAGTGAAGTGCTGGCGCAGCGCGATGCGTTGTACCGTGAAGCTGCGCATTATGTAGTGGATGCAGCGCAGTCGCCGGATAAGGTGGTGTCTGATATTGAAGCGGCATTGCAACTGGCGCGCGCCAGTTAGCGAAACGTTTGTCTATACTTATTGCTCGACCCGCAAAATGAGGAAGAGCTATGCCGACCAAACCGCCATATCCGCGTGAAGCCCGTGTTGTCGCCGTTGAAAAAGGTGCGAATGGCCCGACAGTGACCTGGTATGAACTGCGCGCCGACCATCCGAAACCGGACACCTTAATTAGTGAACACCCCACCGAGCAGGAAGCTCTGGACGCCAAACGGCGTTATGAAGATCCGGACAAAAGCTAAGCCGCGTCTTGCAGGCTGGATGATTTCCTGAACATTACAAAAAAGGATCTACGTCACGTTTTTAAACTGGCTGAATAATAGCCAGCGGTTACTCTTTTATGGTTACTGGAATTTATATGAACACAGGAGTGGCATGTTCTCTTTACACAACAGCCGTCAAAACGGCGTGATCGAGAGCGAATAAGAACAAGCAGTGATGAAAGGCGGAAAGTAGAAAATGAGCGCGACCTTGGCGATCCTCACCATAGGTGTGGTGCCGGTAAAAGAGATTTTCCCGCTCCTCGCGGAGCACGTTTCAGAAGAGCAGATCACCCATCTCAGCCTGCTGGGAAAAATGGATCCGGATGAGGTGCGACGTGAATACGCCGTTGGTGCCGGGGAGCACGCCATTCCCACTCGATTAAGCGATGACAGCCTCGGGATGGTTTCCCGCGAGAAAGTGGAGCGCGATCTGCAAGGTATCATCGAGGTGCTGGATAACCAGGGTTACGATGTCATTTTGCTGATGAGTACCGCTGATATTCGCGGTTTTGTTGCGCGTAACGCGATTTTGCTTGAGCCGCAGCGCATTATTCCGCCGCTGGTCGCTTCCATTGTTGACGGGCATCAGGTGGGCGTGATGGTGCCCATTCCCGAACTGATGGCGCAGCAAAAGAAAAAATGGCAAGTGCTGGAAAATGAACCTTACTACGTGCTGGCCCATCCTTACCTGGCGACAGAACAGGAATTAATTGCCGCGGGTAAAGAGCTTATTGAGCGCGGTGCGGATGTGCTGATGCTGGATTGTCTTGGTTTCCATCAATATCACCGCGATTTGCTGCAAAAAGCGCTGGATGTACCCGTTTTGTTATCGAACGTGCTGGCCGCGCGGCTGGCATCTGAACTGCTGGTTTAGGCCAGCAACCGTGTGAATTTCTCGTGACAGAAGCAAAGCCCGGCCTCTATAGTGTTTTTCCATACATTTTCTTTATAAGGGCCAGTTCATGCTTCAAAGTAACGAATACTTTTCCGGTAAAGTGAAATCCATTGGTTTTACCAGCAGCAGCACTGGCCGTGCCAGCGTTGGGGTCATGGCGGAAGGGGAATACACTTTCAGCACCGCGCAGCCGGAAGAGATGACGGTAGTAAGCGGCGCGCTGAATGTACTGCTGCCGGGCGAAACCGAATGGAAAGCTTACGCTGCGGGTGAAGTGTTCAACGTACCTGGCCATAGCGAATTTCATTTGCAGGTGGCGGAACCGAGTTCTTACCTCTGCCGTTACCTGTAATGCAAAACGCCCGGAAAATCCGGGCGTTTGTCTGTGGGGAAAAGGTTAGCGCTGCGCTTCGCCGCCTAAGCCTTCCACCAGGTTTTGAATCAGCGCCGCCAGCTCGCCGGTCATCAGAATAAAATCGGCATCGAAACGCTGGGCAAAATCTTCGCGATCGATATCTTCGTTCTGATCGCGCAGCTCATCGCAGAATTTCAGGCGTTTTACGGAACCGTCATCGCACATCAGGAACTGGATACGCTGCTGCCAGTCGAGCGCCAGCTTAGTGACCACTTTGCCCGCCTCAATGTGTACGGCGATTTCATCGCTCACCAGATCCTGTTTTTTCGCACGGATCACGCCGCCATCTTCCAGCATCGCTTTCAGCTCTGCTTCATCCAGCAACTGGAAACCCTGCGCTACCGTACCGGAACGCACCCATTCGGTCAGCGTCAGTTCGATAGGATTTTCCATCGCCAGCGGTACGACCGGCAGCGAACCGAGGCTTTTACGCAGCAGCGCCAGCGTGTCTTCCGCTTTTTTGGCGCTGGCGCAGTCGACCATAATCAGACCATTCACGGTGTCGATCCACATCATGGTCTGGCTGAAACGGCTGAACGCACGCGGCAGCAAGGAGTGCAGCACTTCGTCTTTCAGCGAATCTTTTTCGGTTTTTTTCAGCTTGCGACCCTGCTCGGCTTCAAGACGGGAAATTTTTGCTTCCAGCGCTTGTTTGACTACCGGCGTCGGCAGAATTTTTTCTTCTTTACGCGCACAGATAATAATCTGACCGTTGTTGCTATGGGTCAGCGCGTCGCTGTGTGAACCCATCGGTGGAACCCATCCGGTTTTCGCCATATCCTGACTACCGCATGGAGTAAACGATAGTGGGGCAAGCTGTTTTTCCATCTCTTCCGCACGCAGCGCAACATCGCGGCTGAGACGGTATACCATTAAATTTTTGAACCACAGCATGATTTTTTCCACGGCCTTGTCGTTAAATGCAGCGGGCATGATAGCGAATTGTCGCTGCCGTTGCATTGCTAATGCGTGGTCCACTATGAGGAGTTTGATGTGCGTATCGGTATCGACTTAGGTGGTACAAAAACAGAAATTATTGCGCTGGGCGAACAAGGCGAAGAGTTGTTTCGCCACCGCCAGGCCACGCCGCGTGACTATTGGCAAACCATTGAGCTAATCGCTTCGTTGGTGGATCTCACGGAAAAAGAGACCGGGCAGCGCGGCACGGTAGGCATGGGCATTCCCGGTTCGATTTCGCCCTACACCGGTGTGGTGAAAAATGCCAATTCAACCTGGTTGAACGGTAAACCGTTCGATAAGGATTTGAGCCAGCGGTTAAACCGCGAAGTGCGGCTGGCAAACGACGCCAATTGCCTGGCGGTTTCCGAGGCGGTGGACGGCGCGGCAGCCGGTGCGCAAACGGTGTTCGCGGTGATTATCGGCACCGGCTGCGGTTCCGGCGTCGCGCTTAACGGCCACGCGCACATCGGCGGTAACGGCACCGCAGGCGAGTGGGGTCACAATCCGCTGCCGTGGATGGATGAGGATGAGCTACGCTACCGCACCGAAGTCCCCTGTTATTGCGGCAAGCAGGGCTGTATTGAAACCTTTATTTCCGGCACCGGCTTTGCCACGGATTATCAGCGCCTTAGTGGCAAGGCACTCAAAGGCCATGAAATCATGCGGCTGGTAGACGAGCAGGACGCGGTGGCGGAACTGGCGATCAGCCGGTACGAGCTGCGGCTGGCAAAATCACTGGCGCATGTGGTGAACATTCTTGACCCGGATGTGATTGTGCTGGGCGGCGGCATGAGTAACGTCGAGCGGCTTTACCAGACCGTACCGGTTCTGCTGCGCAACTGGGTATTTGGCGGTGAGTGCGAAACGCCGATCCGCAAAGCGCTGCACGGCGATTCCAGCGGTGTACGCGGCGCGGCATGGCTGTGGCCGCAGGGCGAATAAACAACAAGGGCGCGGTTGCACGCGCCCTTATTTTTAACTCACCGCGAATTTCCCGTCGAGTTTGCTGTAGCCCAGCCCGTTAATTTTCTTCACTTTGATCTGCACCGGGATGCGCTCTTTCATCGCTTCCACATGGCTAATCACGCCGATGGTTTTGCCGCTGGCGTTCAGCGCGTCAAGGGCATCCAGCGCCGTATCCAGCGTTTCACTGTCCAGCGTGCCAAAACCTTCATCGAGGAACAGCGAGTCGATGCGGGTTTTATGGCTCACCAGATCGGAGAGCGCCAGCGCCAGCGCCAGGCTGACCAGGAAGCTCTCGCCGCCGGAAAGGGTGCGCGTATCGCGTACCGCGTCCGCCTGCCAGGTGTCCACCACCTCCAACTCCAGGGCGTCGCTCTCCTTGCGTTTCAGCAGATAACGACCATGCAGGCGATTAAGCTGGTTGTTCGCCAGCCAGACGAGGTTATCCAGCGTTAAACCCTGGGCGAATTTGCGGAATTTATCCCCCTCTCTGGAGCCGATAAGCGCGTTCAGATGTCCCCAGTCGTCATACAGCACGCTGGCATGCGCCATCTCCTGCAATACGTTTTGCTGGCGCTTGCGGTTATCTTCGTCCTGTTTCAGCTGTTGGCGGAATTCACCCTGACGAGTGGTGTTTTCCCGAAGCTGGCGCGAAATAGCCTCCAGCGCCAGGCCAATGCTTTCAACCGTGGCATCCGGGGCGAGTGCCGCAGGCGGCTGTGCCTGGTGCGCATTTAGCGCCTGTTCAGCGCTGTTCGCTAGTGCCTGTTTCTGCTGGCATTCGCTGTCGAGCTTCTGGCGTAACTGCTCAAGGCGCTGGCGTTCAGGCTCGGTGAGCAGGGCGTCGAGAAAGGCCTGATGATCGGCGAAAACGCTTTTCCCCAGCGCATCGGCAAATTGTTGCTCCAGCGCGCCTGCGGTGTGCTCCTCTTGCGCCAGTTGCTGGTGCAGGGTTTGCCACTGGCTTTGCAGCGCAAGACAGGCATCGTGTACTTTCCGCCAGCCTTCCAGCGCTACTGTCTGCCCGTCGCTGGCGGTGTCGCTTTCCGGTAGCGTCTCAAGGATCGGCGTGAGCTGCGCCATCTTTTCGTGCAGCGCACTGAGCTGCTGCTGTTGGTGTTGCCATTGTTCGGCTTCCTGCGTGCGCGCCGCCAGCCACGGCTCCTCTTCGCCTTCCGCTGGCAGGGTCAGATCCAGCTGCTGCAGCGTGGTCGCCAGTTTTTCACGGCGGGCAACCACAGCTTGTTGATACTGCTCGCTTTGTTGATGAAGTTCGCGGATTTGCAACTGCAGTGTCTGGCGCTGGTTTAGCAAGTAAAGCTGATGTTCATAAGCATCCTGCGCGCTTTGCCAACTGGTAAGCTCGCGATGCGGCTCCAGCGTGACGCTGAGCGCGGCACAGGCTTTTGCCCACTCCTGCAACCAGTTTTGCTCCTCCTGTTGCAGGTTTTTCACTTCGCGCTCATCTTTTTCGTAGCGTTCAGCCAACCCTTTCAGGCGCTCGCCAAGCGCGACGCCATCCTCTTTGACCTGGCGCACTTCCAGGTCCAGCGCGCTGCGCCGTGCCTGATTGACGCCTGGCTCAAGGGTTTGATAATGCGCGATCGCCGGATGTTCGGTTGCGCCACACAGCGGGCAAGGGTGACCCGGTTGCAGACGTGCGCGCTCGCTTTCCAGATCTTTGATGCGGTTTTCCAGCTCGCAAATGGTCGTGACTTCCGTCAGCAGCTGGTTTTTCTCTTTATACAGCTCGCGTTTGCGCGCCAGTTCAGCGCTGATCTTTTCCTGCTCGGCGCGTAAATCAAGCAAGCTCTGCTGGCGCTGCGCCAGCTGTTTGCGCAGCGGAGCAAAACGGGCATGCAGGGCGGTAAGTTGCTGGCGCAGCGGGCGGTTTTGCGCGCACAACGCCATTGCCGCAGCCGTCTCTTCCGCGCTCATTGCCAGTGTCGATTCAGGCAAGGTGCGCAGTTTCGCTTCGTAAGTCTGCACACGCTGTTGCAGGCCGAGCCACTGTTTTTTCTCTTCTTCCAGCTGGTTGAACAACACGCGCCAGCCGGTTAATTCGTTCTGCCAGCGCTCAAAACGGGCATTCTCAGCAAGCCAGCTTTCCAGCGTTTTCTGCGTTTTCTGCAATGTTGCATGCTGCTGCTGGGCGCTAAAACGAATGCGTGCGCGCTGTAACAGGCTGGCATGTAAGCGAGTATTTACTTCTTCGCTTTGTGCGCGGGTGCGAACCAGCGCTTTACGCTGCTCCTCAAGCCGATCCCATAGCGGGCGCAATTGCAGCGCCGGTTGCGCACGTTCCAGCGCCGCTAATTGCGGCTGGGCACCGGCCAGCGCTTGCTGAGCCTGTACCAGTGCGGCCTGCGCGCGTCCGCGCGCGGCGCGTAACTCCGCGTCGCGGTTCAGCCAGTTGGCCTGCGCCTGTATGTCGCGCTGCCCTGCCAGCAAACGTTGCTCTTCGTCAGTAAGCGCCTGCAAACGTTGCGCAAGCTGCTGGCGCTGCTCATCACTAAGCAGTTCCACGCCTTTTGCCTGCGCCTGCAACTGCTCCAGCCGGGTTTTCGCCGCTTTGTGTTTTTCAAACACCATGGCGGAAATCTGGCCGTAAATCTCGGTGCCGGTCAGCTCTTCGAGCAACTCGGCGCGTTCGCGCGGCTTCGCGTTGAGGAACGCGGCAAACTGCCCCTGCGACAGCAGCATAGAACGGGTAAAGCGGCCATAATCCAGCCCGGTCAGTGAGGCGGTAAGATCAAGCTTATCTTTCACTTTATCGGCAAGGATTTTGCCATCGGCGCAGGCCGCCAGCTCAACGCGCGGGGCTTGCAGGTTGCCATCCGGCAGCCCGCGGGCGCGGCTCTGGCTCCAGAACGCGCGGTAGGCGACGCCTTTCACTTCAAACTCCACCTCGGCCAGGCAGTCGGCCGTATCGCGGGTCATTAAATCGTTTTGCGATTGCGAAAGGGTGCTCAGGCGCGGTGTTTCGTGGTACAGCGCCAGGCAGATAGCGTCGAGCAGCGTGGTTTTCCCCGCGCCCGTCGCGCCGGTAATGGCGAATAAACCGTTACTGGCAAACGGCTCTTCGGTGAAGTCTATTTTCCACTCGCCTTTAAGCGAGTTCAGGTTTTTTAGCCGCAGGCTCAGGATTTTCATGCTTCATTCTCCTCATCCAACGCCTGGCGCGCTTCGCTAAACAACGTGTGTAACCGTGCATTTTGTGTGTCGTCGAGTTCTGCCAGCGCAAGGCGGCGGGCGAACACCTCTTCCACTTTTAATTCGTTTAAGGTTTCGCGTAACTCGCCGGAAAGAATTCGTTCGCGCTGCTCGCGGCTGCGGCGCACCAGCAGCACTTCGACCGGCAAATCTTCGGTTACCAGCTGGATTTTGCGTTGCATATCCGCCAGATATTCATGGCTTTCGATTTCAATATCCAGCCAGACGGGTGGCTCTGCGGGGGCATTGAGCCACTGTTCTAACTGACGGCAGATTTCAGCGAAATCGCCTTTGATCACCGCTAACGGTTGGGTTGCCGGCACCTCCAGCGCCGTGACATCGGCGAGCTTACCTTCGGCGAATGTCACCAGATTGACGCTTTTGCTTTTCCCGGTTTCATCAAAGCTCAACGCAATGGGCGAACCGCAGTAACGGATGTGCTCAAGGCCGCCAATCTTCTGCGCGCGATGAATATGGCCGAGTGCGAGATAATCCACAGGGGGAAAATTTTGTGCAGGGAAGGCGTCTAACGTGCCGATATAAATATCACGCACCGCGTCACTTTTACTGGCACCCACCGTGGTTAAATGGCCGCTGGCGATAATCGGCAGTGGTTTGTCACCGCGCAGTTCACAGGCCTCAGTAAATTGTTGTTGATAGTAATCGGTGATCGCCGCCAGTAAATGCTGCTGTTTTTGTTGCCCGGAAAGCCCCGCCTGGCTAACGGTAATGTCGCGCGGGCGTAAAAACGGCACCGGGCAAAATACCGCGCCGGGTTCGCCATCGCGGCGTTTTAGCAGGAATGGTCTGGTACCTGCACTGGCCACCACGGTGGTTTTCAGGTAAGCGAGGATCTCTTTTGATTCATTCAGCGTGGCCACGGAATCGTGGTTTCCCGCCAGCACGATAAGCTGGCAGCCCGTCTGCTGGAGTTTGACCACAAAGCGGTTGTAAAGCTCGCGGGCGTAGCTTGGCGGGGAACCGGTATCAAAAATATCGCCTGCGACAATAATGGCATCCACCTGATGCGTTTCGGCGGCGGCGAGCAGCCAGTCGAGAAAAGCGTCATGTTCGGCGGCGCGGTTTTTACTGTAGAAGTTTTGACCCAGATGCCAGTCTGAAGTGTGAATGATGCGCATAGCGGTTCCATGGCGAAAAAGCGTAAAGCAGATTATAAACATTAAGCAGATGAGGGACATAACCGAACGCAAATTTGCGTTGTCACACGGCCACCGGGCGGGTCATATAGCGGTCATCTTATTCATAAATCTGTCATAAAACTGACGCATAATGGCGCCGCTACATATACTGACGACTTAATTAAAACAGGGCGAATTATGGCGAGACGAATTCTGGTCGTAGAAGATGAAGCACCAATCCGTGAAATGGTGTGCTTCGTGCTCGAGCAAAATGGTTTTCAACCGGTGGAAGCTGAAGATTATGACAGCGCGGTGAACCAACTTAACGAACCCTGGCCCGACCTGGTTTTACTGGACTGGATGCTGCCTGGCGGTTCTGGCATTCAGTTTATTAAACATCTTAAACGCGAAGCGATGACCCGTGATATTCCGGTGATGATGCTGACCGCGCGCGGGGAGGAAGAGGATCGCGTTCGCGGTCTGGAAACGGGGGCGGACGATTACATTACCAAGCCATTTTCACCGAAAGAGCTGGTCGCGCGTATTAAAGCCGTGATGCGCCGTATTTCACCGATGGCGGTGGAAGAGGTGATTGAAATGCAGGGGCTGAGCCTCGATCCTTCCTCACACCGCGTGATGACCGGTGAAAATCCGCTGGATATGGGACCGACAGAGTTTAAACTCTTACACTTCTTTATGACTCACCCGGAACGTGTTTATAGCCGCGAACAGCTGCTGAACCACGTATGGGGAACCAACGTTTACGTTGAAGACAGAACCGTGGACGTGCATATTCGCCGTCTGCGCAAAGCGCTGGAACACAGCGGCCACGATCGTATGGTGCAAACAGTGCGCGGCACGGGATATCGTTTTTCGACCCGTTTCTGAAATTTGACAGGAGTGTGACGCGTGCTGGAACGGCTGTCATGGAAAAGGCTGGTGCTGGAGCTCCTCCTTTGTTGTATCCCCGCCTTTATTCTCGGCGCGATTTTCGGTTACCTGCCCTGGTTTTTGTTCGCCGCGGTAACCGGGTTGCTGATCTGGCATTTCTGGAATTTACTGCGTCTTTCCTGGTGGTTATGGGTCGATAAAAGCATGACGCCGCCGCCGGGAACCGGCAGCTGGGAGCCGCTACTTTACGGGCTACACCAGATGCAGATGCGTAACAAAAAGCGCCGCCGCGAACTGGGAAATTTGATCAAACGCTTTCGCAGCGGTGCGGAATCGCTGCCGGATGCGGTGATCCTCACCACGGAAGAAGGGGCGATTTTCTGGTGTAACGGTCTCGCGCAGCAGATGCTGGGGCTGCGCTGGCCGGACGATAATGGCCAGAATATCCTTAACTTACTGCGCTACCCCGAATTTACGAAATACATCAGGAACCAGGAGTTTGGCCGACCTCTGCACCTGGTACTAAATAATGGGCGGCATCTTGAGATTCGCGTCATGCCCTACAGCGAGCAACAACTGCTGATGGTGGCGCGCGATGTGACGCAAATGCACCAGCTGGAAGGCGCGCGGCGTAACTTTTTCGCTAACGTCAGTCATGAACTGCGCACCCCGTTAACGGTGCTGCAGGGCTACCTGGAAATGATGCAGGAGCAAACGCTGGAAGGGGCGCCGCGCGAAAAAGCGTTGCACACCATGCGTGAACAAACGTCGCGGATGGAAGGGCTGGTGCGTCAGCTACTCACGCTGTCGAAAATCGAAGCCGCACCGACGCTACCCCCTAACGAGACCATTGATGTACCGATGATGCTGCGGGTTGTCGAACGGGAAGCGCAAACCCTCAGCCAGCAAAAACACACGTTCACGTTTGACGTGGATAACACGCTCAAAGTGCTCGGGAACGAGGAGCAGCTGCGTAGCGCAATTTCTAATCTGGTGTATAACGCCGTCAACCACACGCCAGCGGGCACACACGTTATTGTGCGCTGGCAGCATGTACCGCAGGGCGCTGAATTTAGCGTGGAAGATAACGGACCGGGCATTGCCGCAGAACATATTCCGCGCCTGACCGAACGTTTCTACCGGGTGGATAAAGCCCGCTCGCGGCAAACTGGCGGCAGCGGTCTTGGATTGGCGATTGTCAAACACGCGGTAAATCACCACGAAAGCCGCCTTGATATCGTCAGCGAGCCGGGCAAGGGCACCCGCTTTAGCTTTGTCCTGCCGGAACGTCTGGTTGCCAAAAAAGCCGCTTCCTGAAGGCGCTGTCAGCATATCTTTCCAGCGGCCTGCGAAAACAGGCCGCTTTCCCGCACCGTCTACCACAGCTGAAACGTATTTTGTACGTCTGCTGCTTTTTTGTTCGCATGATCAGCCATGTGTTTTTCCTATAAATGGAGTATTTGACTGCTTGTTTTTTGCAATGCAGCATAAACATCTGGTTTTGCGATCCCACCTTGCCTTTAAACGTTATAAGCGTTTAAATTGCGCCCCATACATTGTCAGACCGACTGTGTTTGCGTGGTAAATCGAAAAACTATTCTTCGCCACGTTGTACATAAAGCATTTCCCGCTGATTTTTCACGCAATTGGCGTTTTATTGTTCGGTCGGGAAAGGCCAATAATTCATCACTTTACGACACCACATCCACAGGCAGTAAAACTTATGACCCATCACTTAAAACCACGAGACATAGTCGCTCTGGGCTTTATGACCTTTGCCCTCTTCGTAGGCGCAGGTAACATTATTTTTCCTCCGATGGTCGGCTTACAGGCGGGTGAACACGTCTGGACGGCGGCGTTTGGCTTTCTGATTACCGCTGTGGGTTTGCCGGTGCTCACCGTTGTCGCGCTGGCGAAAGTGGGTGGTGGCGTCGATAGCCTGAGCACGCCGATTGGTAAAGTGGCGGGTGTTCTGCTGGCGACGGTTTGCTATCTGGCAGTTGGGCCACTGTTTGCGACGCCGCGTACGGCAACCGTCTCGTTTGAAGTCGGGATTGCACCGCTGACTGGCGAAGGCGCAATGCCGCTGCTGATTTACAGCGTGGTTTACTTCGCGCTGGTGATCCTGGTGTCGCTCTATCCGGGCAAACTGCTTGATACCGTGGGTAACTTCCTTGCCCCGTTGAAAATCATCGCGCTGACTATCCTCTCGATCGCCGCGATTGTCTGGCCGGCGGGTTCCATCAGCCATGCGCTGGACGCCTACCAGAACGCCTCTTTCTCCAACGGTTTCGTCAACGGCTACCTGACGATGGACACCCTGGGTGCGATGGTTTTCGGCATTGTGATTGTCAACGCGGCGCGTTCGCGCGGCGTGACCGAAGCGCGTCTGCTGACCCGTTACACCGTTTGGGCTGGCCTGATGGCGGGCGTGGGTCTGACGCTGCTTTATCTGGCGCTGTTCCACCTGGGTTCAGACAGCTCTTCGCTGGTTGATCAGTCTGCCAACGGTGCCGCCATTCTGCATGCTTACGTTCAGCACACTTTCGGCGGTGCGGGCAGCTTCCTGCTGGCGGCGCTGATTTTCATCGCTTGCCTGGTGACGGCCGTTGGCCTGACCTGCGCCTGTGCCGAGTTTTTCGCGCAGTATCTGCCGCTCTCTTATCGTGCGCTGGTGTTTATTCTGGGTATCTTCTCGATGGCGGTGTCCAACCTCGGGTTGAGCCACCTGATTCAGATTTCGATTCCGGTGCTGACGATGATCTACCCGCCCTGTATCGTACTGGTGGTGCTGAGTTTTACCCGCTCCTTCTGGAACAGTTCAACACGCGTTATCGCACCGACCATGTTTATCAGCCTGCTTTTTGGTATCCTTGACGGCGTGAAAGCCTCCGCGTTTGCTGAACACCTTCCTGCCTGGACACAGCGCTTGCCGCTGGCGGAGCAGGGACTGGCCTGGTTGATGCCGGGTCTGGTGATGGTGATTCTGGCCGCAATCTGGGATCGCGCCGCCGGACGGCAAGTGACTTCCAGCGCGCATTAACAGCAGCAAACACGGTTTGTTTAACCACGGGGTACGCGCTCCGTGGTTTTTTATTTTTGTGTTGAATAATGGCAGTGGAAACGATGGAAAGTACTAATAAGCTGAAGCGTGGGCTAAGCACCCGCCACATTCGCTTTATGGCGCTGGGTTCAGCGATTGGCACCGGGCTGTTTTACGGTTCCGCAGACGCCATCAAAATGGCCGGGCCAAGCGTGCTGCTGGCTTACATTATTGGCGGTGTCGCCGCGTATATCATTATGCGTGCGCTGGGCGAAATGTCCGTGCATAACCCTTCTGCCAGCTCCTTCTCCCGCTACGCGCAGGAAAACCTCGGCCCGCTGGCTGGTTATATCACCGGCTGGACCTACTGTTTTGAAATCCTGATTGTCGCCATTGCCGATGTGACCGCTTTCGGCATCTATATGGGCGTCTGGTTCCCGACGGTGCCGCACTGGATTTGGGTGTTGAGCGTGGTGCTGATTATCTGCGCCATTAACCTGATGAGCGTGAAGGTGTTCGGCGAACTGGAGTTCTGGTTCTCGTTCTTCAAAGTCGCCACGATCATCATCATGATTGTCGCCGGTTTCGGCATCATCATCTGGGGCATTGGCAACGGTGGCGAACCGACCGGCATCAGCAACTTGTGGAGCCACGGCGGCTTCTTCAGCAATGGCTGGCTCGGCACGGTGATGGCGCTGCAAATGGTGATGTTCGCCTACGGCGGTATTGAAATCATCGGTATCACCGCCGGTGAAGCGAAAGATCCGGAAAAGTCGATCCCGCGCGCCATTAATTCAGTGCCGCTGCGCATACTGGTGTTCTACGTCGGGACGCTATTTGTGATTATGTCCATTTACCCGTGGAATCAGGTAGGAACAGACGGCAGCCCGTTTGTGCTGACCTTCCAGCATATGGGCATCACCTTTGCCGCCAGCATTCTTAACTTTGTGGTACTGACCGCCTCGCTTTCCGCGATCAACAGCGACGTGTTTGGTGTCGGGCGTATGCTGCACGGCATGGCCGAGCAGGGAAGCGCGCCGAAGATGTTCGCCAAAACCTCGCGCCGCGGTATTCCGTGGGTAACGGTAATGGTGATGACGGTCGCGCTGCTGCTGGCGGTCTATCTGAACTACATCATGCCGGAAAATGTCTTCCTGGTGATTGCTTCGCTGGCGACTTTCGCCACGGTGTGGGTGTGGATCATGATTCTGCTCTCGCAGATTGGTTTCCGTCGCCGCCTCTCCGCTGATGAAGTGAAAGCGCTGAAATTCAAAGTTCCGGGCGGTGTGGCCACTACCGTTGCCGGGCTGATTTTCCTCGTGTTTATTATCGCGCTGATTGGCTGGCACCCGGACACCCGCATCTCGCTGTATGTCGGTTTCGCGTGGATTGTGCTGCTGCTGATTGGCTGGATGTTTAAACGCCGCAAAGCCTGATAACCAACCGTGCCGGATAAGCGGTATGCTTATCCGGCAGCGCTTGTGCCGCTGGTGATGATGTTACTGGCGGCCGCTATTTTTCTCCCTGAAGCAGGGTGGTTTGCGCCGGTATCAATGACGCAGCCGCGAATTCATTAGCCTCTCTGCGGCCTCCGCGCTCTTCTTTCATACGCCATAAAAAGCCTTTCTCTCTCCCGGCTCAGCGTGGCCGTTCAGTTTAAATCACTTATTCATCTATAGTTTTTATCAAGATACAAGCGCGTCTGTCTGCGATTCCGGGCTGCCGCACGGCGAGGGCTGGTGACCCTCTCGCCAAATTCCATCTGCGCCCTCTCTCTCACCCCCGGAAAAAAGCGGAAAGAAGGAGGCAGTGCGAGAATCGCTGTGGAAGAGTGGCGTCATTTTGAGCAAAGGGGATTTTTTGATGTTGAATGCATGGCATTTGCCCGTCGCGCCGTTTGTGAAACAGAACCAGGATCAATTAGTTATTAGCCTTTGGTTAACCGGTACTTCGCTGCCGGAGCGGGTGACGCTGCGGACGGAAATCGATAACGAAGAGACGCCGGTGGTGATGCATCGCGCGCGCAAACCAACAGCCGATGGTGTGACTGTCTGGCGTGCCGCGATTGATGTGACGAGCGGGCAGCCGCGCCGTCGCTACAGCTTTAAGCTGCTATGGGAAAACCGCCAGCTCTGGTTTACCCCGCAGGGCTTTAGCCACTTTCCACCCGCGCGGCTTGAGCTGTTCGCCATTGATGTGCCGGACAGCGGGCCGCAATGGGTGGCGGATCAGGTGTTCTACCAGATTTTCCCGGATCGCTTTGCCCGCAGCCTGCCGCGCGGCGAAGAGCAAGACAAAATCTATCATCACGATGCGGCCGGGCAGCCGATCGTCATGCGTGAATGGGACGATCCACTGACTGGCGAAGCGGGCGGTTCGACCTTTTATGGCGGCGATCTTGACGGCATCAGCGAGAAACTACCGTACCTGAAAAAGCTCGGCGTCACCGCGCTGTACCTTAACCCGGTATTTGTCGCCCCCAGCGTACACAAATATGACACCGAAGATTATCGCCATGTTGACCCGCAGTTTGGCGGTGATGAGGCGTTGCTGCGCCTGCGGCATAACACGCGCGAAGCAGGCATGAAGCTGATTCTGGATGGCGTCTTTAATCACACCGGTGATTCCCACGCCTGGTTCGACCGGCACAACCGCGCAACGGGCGGAGCCTGTCACAACCCGGACTCACGCTGGCGTAGCTGGTTCAGTTTTGATGAGAACGGCCACGCCCGCGACTGGCTGGGCTATGCGAGCCTGCCGAAACTCGATTACCAGTCGCCCGCGTTAGTTGATGAAATTTATCAGGGCGAAGAGAGCGTGGTGCGCCACTGGCTGAAAGCGCCGTGGCAGATGGATGGCTGGCGGCTGGATGTGGTGCATATGCTGGGCGAAGATGGCGGGGCGCGTAACAATTTGCGCCATGTCACGGGCATTACACAGGCGGCGAAAGAGACTCAGCCGCAGGCGTATGTCTTTGGCGAACATTTTGGCGATGCACGCCAGTGGTTGCAGGCAGATGCTGAAGACGCGGCAATGAACTATCGCGGTTTTACCCTGCCGGTGTGGGCTTTTCTGGCGAAGACCGATCTCTCTTATGATCCGCAAAAAATCGATGCGCAAACCTGTGCGGCATGGATGGATAACTACCGCGCCGGGTTGTCGCATCAGCAGCAATTACGCATGTTTAACCAGCTCGACAGCCACGATACGCCGCGCTTTAAAACCGTGCTCGGCAATGACATTGCGCGCTTACCGTTGGCGGTGGTCTGGCTGTTTAGCTGGCCGGGTACGCCGTGCATTTATTACGGCGACGAAGTGGGGCTGGATGGCGCTAACGATCCGTTTTGCCGCAAGCCGTTCCCGTGGGACCAAAAGCGCCAGGATGGCAAGCTGCTGGCGCTTTATCAGCGCATGGCGAAGTTGCGTTCACGTTCACAGGCGTTGCGCTACGGCGGCTGTCTGGTGATTTACGCGCACGACAATGTGCTGGTATTTTTGCGCGTTTACCGTCAGCAACGGGTTATGGTCGCCATTAACCGCGGAGAAGCCTGTGAAGTTGTGCTGGAGGATTCACCGCTGTTACGGGGGAAAAGCTGGCGGCTTCAGGAAGGTACAGGTACGCTACAGGATGATGTGCTGACGCTTTCAGCCATTAGCGCATCTGTCTGGTCCGCCGCCTGAATCGCCACGCGAAAAGGGGCGGGCATTACGTCTCCCCTTTAGCGAAGGCGATAGTACATGGATGGTCTTTTACTCTTTGGCGTGGTGGTGCTGTTTCTGGCACTGGTGGTGGTGCCCATTGTGGCTATCACCGCCTGGCGGCGCAGCATTGCCACCCAGAATGAACTGCAACAACTGCGTCAGCGGCTGAGCATACTGGAACGGCAGTTTTCGGCGACGCCGGAAAGCCGTGAATCAACGCCAGTGGCTGTGGCTGAAATTGCGCATCCCATTAAACCGGTTGAAATCCCTCAACCCGTTACGCCGGTAGAAAACCCGTGGGGGCGAAAAGTCGAACCGACCGCGCCGGCGGAAAACCCGTGGGGACGCAAAACCGAAACACCTGCGCCGGTTATGTCCGCGCCTGCTATTGACGAACCTGCCGTAACGACAAAAACACCGGAAACCGCATCGTGGGGAATGGTAACGTCGCTGGTGCGCTGGTTTATGCAGGGCAACCCGCTGGCAAAACTGGGCGTTATCCTGCTGTTTATCGGCCTCTCCTTCCTGCTGCGCTACACCGTGGAATATGCGTTGTTCCCGCTGGAACTGCGGCTGGCCGCCGTCGCGCTGGCGGCGATTGTGCTGCTCGGGCTTGGCTGGCGGCTGCGACATAAACAGACGGTCTTTGCCCTGATACTGCAAGGCGGCGCGGTTGGCGCACTCTATCTCACCGTCTTTGGCGCGTTTCGTCTGTGGCAGATGCTGCCGATGACGCTGGCCTTTGTGCTGTTAATTGTTATCTGTGCGGCGAGCGTTGGCCTGGCGGTACTGCAAAAAGCGCTGAG
Source organism: Enterobacter sp. R4-368 (assembly GCF_000410515.1). Taxonomy (NCBI): domain Bacteria; kingdom Pseudomonadati; phylum Pseudomonadota; class Gammaproteobacteria; order Enterobacterales; family Enterobacteriaceae; genus Enterobacter; species Enterobacter sp. R4-368. Next base: position 4,137,206 of record NC_021500.1, read on the forward strand.
CCTGGCGTTGCTGGCAAGCCTTGGCGGCTATCTCGCGCCGATCCTGCTCTCTACCGGCGGCGGCAGCCATATTGCGCTCTTCTCGTTTTACCTGCTGCTGTCGGTGGGCATTCTCGCCATCAGTATCTGGCAGCACTGGCGCGAATTGAACCTGCTCGGCATGGTCTTCACTTTCGGCGTTGCCGGGCTGTGGGGAATGGATAATTATCGTCCGGAATTCTACCTCAGTTGCCAGCTGTTCCTGATGGCTAACATTCTCATCTTCGGTGTACTCAGCGTGGCGCTTTCGCTGCGCGCACAGCGCCGGGGCGAGCGCATTATTGACGGCGTTTTACTCTTTGCCCCGCCACTGGCGGGCTTTGGCATGCAGTACGCCATCACGCAACACTGGCATTATGGCCCGGCATTTAGCGCACTGGGCTTTGGTCTTTTCTACCTGGCGCTGGCGATGCTGGCGCTTAAACGCTTCCCGGCGACCGCAAAACCGCTGGTACTGGCGGCGCTGGCGCTCGGCGGCGCGTTTGCCACGCTCGCCATTCCGCTGGCGCTGTCGGCGCGCTGGACGGCGATGGCCTGGGCGCTGGAAGGGCTGGGGATTTTGTGGCTTGGCGCGCAGCAAAATCTGCGCCGCATGAGCTACAGCGGCAGCGCCTTACTGCTGCTGGCGTTGTGCAGCGCGCTGTGGGCGGCGGCGGACGGCATTAACGCCGTGTCGACGTTGCTGATCTTCGCCGTGCTCAGCGCATGCTGGCTGGCAGCCTCCTGGTTGTGGCGTGGTCTGCGGCAAGAGGGAAGCTGGCTATTGCTGGTGGGCGGCATCGTGTTTTGGGTCGTTGCCCTCGGCGGGGCGTCTCAGGCTGCGCTGCCAACCTCTGTCGACAACGGGTTTGGCGTGCTGACGTTGCTGGCGCTTTCCGTATGGTTATGGCGTGCGGGCAGCTTGCGCTGGTCGTGGCCGGAACTGGGTTACGCCCGCTGGCTGTTATGGCCGGGAATGGCAGTCATGCTGGTCTGGCAGATTATGACCCAGGGGCACCTGCTGGCAGCGGGCTGGCCGAATCTGGCCTGGTGTGTTGCGCTGCCTGCCGCGTTCCTGCTGCTTTATCGCGAGAGAGAAACGATACCCGCGCGGCTGTCGCAGGGGCTGCATATCGCGTTGTTATGGATGCTGCTACTGGCGGCAGGTACTGAGCTGTGGTGGTTCGTCGATGGGCTGGCGTGGGGGAACGAACCCTGGCAGCTCGGGCTGCCCATGGCGGCGGGTGGTGTGGTGATTGCGTTGGCACTGGCGGCTATTCGCCGTCAGTTCTGGCCGTGGCGCGTCTGGCCCGCGCTGTATGGCGCGCTGGGATTATTACCGCTGATCCCTGTGCTGCTGTGTTTGCTGGTGTATGCCAATCTGAGCGACGGGGTGGTGATGGGCATGACCTATCTGCCAATTATTAACCCGCTGGAAGAGGGCGCGGCGTTTGCACTGCTCGGCGTCTGGCTGTACAGCCGTTTTGCCGAAGCGCACTATCCGGCCATTGCACCGCAACTCTGGCGTGCGCGCCCGTGGGTGCTGGCGGCGCTTGGTTTCTGGTGGCTAAACGGGGTGTTACTGCGTCTGCTGGCTTATTACGGCGACGTGGCCTGGGAGAGTGAAAGCCTGTGGCAGTCGCGATTGATTCAGACCAGCTTTGCGCTGTTCTGGATGCTGATCGCGCTGGTGGTGATGATCCGCGCCACCCGTCAGCATACGCGCCAGCAATGGTTGTGCGGCAGTGTGTTGCTGGGCGTGGTGCTGCTCAAATTAATGCTGGTTGACAGCGCCGGCGGCGGTGGGCTTTCGCGAGCAATTGCCTTTATTGGCGTGGCGGTTCTGGTGCTGATTGTGGGGTATTTTTCACCCCTGCCGCCAAAAGCCGTGCGGGAAGAGGACAAGGGAGAAGAGCAATGAAAAAGTGGCATGGATTACTACTGGCCGCACTGGTGACAACTGCAGGCGCGGCGATAAGCAGTGAAGCTGTTCCGGATTCACCACAGGATTACGCGTTTGGCGCGACACTCGATCTACCGCAACCGGCATCCTGGTATCGCGTCAATCTGCCGCAGGATACTTACGCGCAGAGCGTCTGGCCGGATCTGCGTGATGTGCGGGTGTTTAACCACGATGGCGAGCGTGTGCCGTTTACGCTGGAAACACAGCGTGCCACCGCGCGTGCGCCAGAGCCTATTGCGCTGCGCGTGTTCCCGCTGGATACGTCGCCGGTTGACACTGGCACAGAAGGTCAAAATGTGGTGCGTTTGCACTCCTCGTCCGGCGTCGATATTCGTATTGAGGGCGAGCCCGACGAGGTGGTCGGACAGAGCTATTTGCTGGCGTTCCCGGAAAATACGCAGGAAAACTTCACTCTCGCGCAACTGAAGCTGGCCTGGTCGGAGCCCGTAAAAAACTGGCGTGGCAAAGTGACGCTCTTTTTCAGCAGCGATATGCGCAACTGGACGACATTGCAGCAAGACATACCGGTGATGGAGCTGGCGAGCGGCAGCGATCGGTTGACGCTCGATCAGATTAACCTCGACCAGCCGATGCCTGCCGATGGTGTACGTTATTTGTTGATGGTGTTTGATACTCCGAACCTGCCAGTGACGATTACGCAGGTCACCGCGCGGCCTGGTAGTGAGCCAACACCGCTGGAACAGGTGGAAATGGCAGGCCGCGAACAACGGATTTCCCCAACCGAAGCGCAGTATCAGTGGACGCAACCGCAGCCATTAAGCGCGCTATCGGTGAGGCTTGCTGAAGAGGGCGTGTTGCCGGTGGCGATTGACTGGCGTAGCAGCGCCAATGGCGAGTGGAAACCGTTAAGTAAAACGGTGCTGTGGGCGCTTAATGGGCGTGTTTCCGCGCCGCTCAGCCTGCCAGGCGATGTCGTGCAGGCGGTGCGCATCACCACGCTTGATGCCCGTTTACCCGAAGCATTGCCGCAGGTGACCGGCAGCCGCGACCGACAATCGCTGGTCTTTAATGCGCAGGGCAAGGGGCCGTTTATGCTGGCGTGGGGTAACCGTGCAGCGGCGCCTGCTGCGGTGACAATGGAAGGCCTGATCCCGGAAGCGTTGCGTAAACAGCTCGATCTTACGGCGATACCGGAAGTGCAGGTGCAGGATCGGGTGGCGCTTGGCGGCGAGGAACGGCTAACGGCGACATCACCAGCAGATCGCCAGCAGACGTGGAAAGCTTTGCTGGTGTGGGGTGTCTTACTGTTGGGGGTTGCGGTGCTGGTATGGATGGCTCTGCGTATCTGGCGTGAAGTAAAGACACGCGAATAGCGATCCGCTTGTTAAGGGGGGGGGTATTGGTTTCGCCCCTGAACGCTGTGCCGGAACTTAACAAGCAGCCGCGGCCCATAGGGCTGGTTTGCTATCCAAAGACAATAAGGCCGACCCAAACTTGTTGACGACGACGCCCACCGGGCGTTGTTTTCAGCTTTCCATAAAAAAGGCCCGCAGTGCGGGCCTTTATCAATGCAGCTAATTACAGGCTGGAGACGTTTTCGCTCAGGTATTTTGCCACGCCGTCCGGAGAGGCGTTCATCCCTTCTTTACCTTTTTCCCACTGAGCCGGGCACACTTCGCCGTGCTCTTCGTGGAACTGCAGCGCGTCAACCATGCGCAGCATTTCATCGATGTTACGGCCCAGCGGCAGGTCATTGACGACCTGGTGGCGCACGATGCCGTTTTTGTCGATCAGGAAAGAACCACGCAGGGCAACGCCCGCGTCCGGATGCTCGATACCGTAAGCCTGCTGAATTTCACGTTTGATGTCAGCGACCATCGCGTATTTCACCGCGCCGATACCGCCTTTCTCAACCGGCGTGTTACGCCATGCGTTGTGAACAAACTCGGAGTCGAAAGAGACACCGACCACTTCCACACCGCGGCTTTTGAACTCTTCGTAACGTTTGTCAAAAGCGATCAGTTCAGACGGGCAAACGAAGGTGAAGTCCATCGGCCAGAAGAACAGCACGGTCGCTTTACCGTTGGTGTGCTGTTTGAAGTTGAAGTTTTCAACAATTTCACCGCTGCCCAGAACGGCTGCGGCAGTAAAATCCGGTGCCTGACGAGTAACCAGTACCATATGTACTCCTGTGATTTACAAGGTTAATAGAACGCAACGCGGGCCAGTATAGGGAGAGGGGTAGGGTAGCTCAAAGCGCCACTGACAATCGCTGGTATAGGTTTTATCTATCGATTGCTTCTGTAATTACGCTTTCCAAAATAGCGTAATGCCCACACAGTGCAAGCGTTAAAGCTGCTGATCTTTGGCCTGCGCCATCATGCGCGGATAGAACGCCCAGAATTGCGACTCCAGTGCGGCGTAGTTGGCGTCCAGATCCTGCCAGGAGTCACGCAGTGCGTCCAGCCGCGGGCGACGGTTCGCCATGCCGTTAAGCACATTCTGGATAAAGGCCATCTCGCGGTAGCGCTCCAGCCAGCGCTCTGACCAAAGGTAATTGTTCAAATTAACAAATCGCGGCGGAGAATCAGGCAGGATCGTCGCCACCTGCGCACGGGCGTAGCGAACAAAATCCTCCAGCGGGAAATCCGACGAGATTTGCGCCCAGTGGCGGGAGAGGAAGTGATCCCACATCACATCCAGCGTGATCGGCGCAACCCGGCGGGTTTCCGGGCGGAACCACTCGCGGGCGGTTTTGACTTCCGGCAGGTTGTCGGTCATGACGTCGATACGGCGATGCATCTGGATCCCGTCAACGATCTCCATCGGGTAGAGGTCTTGTGGGTTGCCGCGAACAAAATCCGCCAGCAGGTTGCCGGGCAGGGAACTGTCGGCAAGATGGGCTAAGTGCAGGTGTGCTAAAAAATTCATGCTTATTGTTTGTCCAAAAGCGGCTAACGGTTGCAGCGAAGGGGCGTGGGCACTAGACTACCCGCCTCTTAAATATGTATCGAGTTAGTGTCATGCGCGTTGCCGATTTTTCCTTTGAATTGCCCGAATCCCTGATTGCCCACTATCCGCAGCCTGAGCGCAGCAGTTGCCGCTTACTGTCGCTGGATGGCCCGACAGGCGCGCTGACGCACGGTACTTTCACCGATTTGCTCGACAAGCTCAACCCCGGCGATCTGCTGGTGTTTAATAACACCCGCGTAATTCCTGCACGCCTGTTCGGTCGTAAAGCCAGCGGCGGCAAGATTGAGGTGCTGGTTGAGCGTATGCTCGACGATAAACGTATTCTGGCACATATTCGCGCATCTAAAGCGCCGAAACCGGGCGCGGAACTGCTGCTGGGTGATGCGGAAGATATTCAGGCGACGATGGTGGCGCGGCATGACGCGCTGTTCGAAGTCGAATTTCACGACGAACGCCCGGTGCTGGATATCCTTAACGCAATCGGCCATATGCCGCTGCCGCCCTATATTGACCGCCCGGATGAAGACGCGGACCGTGAACTCTACCAGACCGTGTACAGCGAGAAGCCTGGCGCGGTGGCCGCACCGACGGCAGGGTTGCATTTTGATGAACCACTTCTGGAACGTCTGCGTAATAAAGGCATCGAGATGGCGTTTGTGACGCTGCATGTGGGGGCGGGAACTTTTCAGCCAGTGCGCGTAGACAGCATTGAAGACCACATTATGCATTCCGAATACGCCGAAGTGCCGCAAAAGGTTGTTGACGCGGTGCTGGCGGCAAAAGCGCGCGGCAATCGGGTTGTCGCCGTGGGAACCACGTCCGTGCGTTCGCTGGAAAGCGCCGCGCAGGCAGCAAAAAAAGATCTGATCGAGCCGTTCTTCGGCGATACGCAGATTTTCATTTATCCGGGTTACCAGTACCGGGTGATTGATGCGCTGGTCACCAACTTCCACTTGCCGGAATCGACACTGATCATGCTGGTTTCCGCCTTCGCCGGGTACCAACACACCATGAATGCGTACCGCGCCGCAGTTGCAGAGAAATATCGCTTTTTTAGTTACGGGGATGCGATGTTTATCACGTACAATCCGCAAGCCATTTTAGAGCGTCCTTAACAACGCGATACGTACCGCGTGTCGCTCCGGTTGCTGCACGCTGTGCGTGCCCAATCTGGCTGCGCCAATACGCCTTGAGTGCGTATTGGTTAATTCGAAGTTGTGGAGTGATTCCGCAACGGGATAGTTATCATCAGACTGTTTCTCTGATGCTGGAGAAGAAATGAAATTTGAACTGGATACCACTGACGGACGCGCCCGCCGCGGTCGTCTGGTGTTTGATCGCGGCGTGGTTGAAACGCCCGCGTTTATGCCTGTAGGCACTTACGGCACCGTAAAAGGGATGACGCCGGAAGAAGTTGAAGCCACCGGCGCGCAGATTATCCTTGGCAACACCTTCCACCTGTGGCTGCGCCCGGGTCAGGAGATCATGAAGCTGCACGGCGATCTGCACGACTTTATGCAGTGGAAAGGCCCAATCCTTACCGATTCCGGCGGTTTCCAGGTGTTCAGCCTTGGCGACATCCGCAAGATCACCGAAGCGGGCGTGCACTTCCGTAACCCGATCAACGGCGATCCTATTTTCCTCGATCCCGAAAAATCGATGGAGATTCAGTACGATCTCGGTTCCGATATCGTGATGATCTTCGACGAATGTACGCCGTATCCGGCGGACTGGGATTACGCGAAACGCTCTATGGAGATGTCCCTGCGCTGGGCGAAACGCAGCCGTGAGCGTTTTGATGGGCTGGGTAACAAAAACGCGCTGTTCGGTATTATTCAGGGCAGCGTTTACGAAGATTTACGCGATATCTCGGTCAAAGGTCTGGTAGAGATTGGCTTTGATGGCTACGCTGTCGGCGGTCTGGCTGTGGGCGAGCCGAAAGAAGATATGCACCGTATTCTGGAGCATGTCTGCCCGCAAATCCCCGCAGACAAACCACGATACCTGATGGGCGTTGGTAAACCAGAAGATCTGGTTGAAGGCGTGCGACGCGGCATTGATATGTTTGACTGCGTGATGCCGACGCGCAACGCCCGTAACGGTCACCTGTTTGTGACCAATGGCGTGGTGAAAATCCGTAACGCGAAATATAAAAGCGATACCGGCCCGCTTGATAGCGAGTGTGATTGCTATACCTGTCGCAATTATTCTCTTGCTTACTTGCATCATCTCGACCGTTGCAACGAAATATTGGGCGCGCGTCTCAATACCATTCATAACCTGCGGTATTATCAGCGTTTAATGGCTGGTTTACGCAAGGCTATCGAAGAGGGTAAATTAGAGAGCTTCGTCGCGGATTTTTACCAGCGTCAGGGGCGGTCTGTACCACCTTTGAACGTTGATTAATTTAATAATGAGGGAATTTGAATGAGCTTTTTTATTTCTGATGCGGTAGCAGCAGCAGGCGCACCGGCAGCCCAAAGCCAGTGGACGTTGATTCCGATGCTGGTGGTGTTCGGTCTGATTTTTTACTTCATGATCCTGCGCCCGCAGCAAAAACGCACGAAAGAGCATAAAAAGCTGATGGACTCCATCGCCAAAGGTGATGAAGTGCTGACCAATGGTGGTCTGATCGGCCGCGTGACCAAAGTAGCAGACACTGGCTACATTGCTATCGCACTGAACGACACCACCGAAGTGGTAATCAAACGTGACTTCGTAGCTGCCGTTCTGCCGAAAGGCACGATGAAGGCGCTGTAATCTATTGTTTTCCGAAAGGGAACTGCCGTGTTAAACCGTTATCCTTTGTGGAAGTACATTATGCTGGTCGTCGTCATTATCGTCGGCCTGCTTTACGCACTTCCCAACCTGTATGGTGAGGATCCGGCTGTTCAGATCACTGGCGTGCGCGGTGTCGCCGCCAGTGAGCAAACGCTGATCCAGGTCCAGAACGATCTACAAAAAGAAAAAATCAACGCGAAGTCTGTGGCACTGGAAGAGGGCGCGATTCTTGCTCGCTTCGATTCTACTGATACGCAGCTGCGCGCCCGTGAAGTGCTGGTCAGCGCATTAGGCGATCAGTATGTTGTCGCGCTTAACCTTGCTCCGGCAACACCACGCTGGTTGACCGCCATTAAAGCCGAACCGATGAAACTCGGTCTCGATCTGCGCGGCGGTGTGCACTTCCTGATGGAAGTGGATATGCAAACAGCGCTCAGTAAACTGCAGGAACAAAACATGGACAGCCTGCGCAGCGATCTGCGCGACAAAGGCATTCCTTACACCACCGTGCGTAAGGAAGATAACTATGGCCTGAGCATTCAGTTCCGCGACAGCGCGGCGCGCGATCAGGCGAATGCTTACCTGACAGCCCGCCACCGCGATCTCGTTATCTCCAATCAGGGCGACAACGTACTGCGCGCCGTGATGAGCGATGCTCGTCTGAGCGAAGCCCGCGAATATGCCGTTCAGCAGAACATCAATATTCTGCGTAACCGTGTAAACCAACTGGGCGTGGCTGAGCCACTGGTACAGCGCCAGGGCGCTGACCGTATCGTGGTTGAGCTGCCGGGGATTCAGGATACCGCGCGTGCGAAAGAGATTCTGGGTGCTACTGCGACGCTGGAATTCCGCCTCGTTAACAGCAGTGTGGATGCTTCCGCCGCCGCCGCTGGCCGTGTACCGGGTGACTCCGAAGTGAAACAGACGCGCGAAGGTCAGCCCGTTGTGCTGTACAAACGCGTGATCCTGACCGGTGACCATATCACCGACTCCACGTCCAGCCAGGATGAGTACAACCAACCGCAGGTTAACATTTCACTGGATAGCGCGGGTGGCAACATCATGTCTAACTTCACTAAGGACAATATCGGTAAACCGATGGCGACCTTGTTTGTGGAGTACAAAGACAGCGGTAAAAAAGATGCCAACGGACGTGCGGTGCTGGTGAAACAGGAAGAGGTGATTAACATCGCCAATATCCAGTCTCGCCTTGGCAACAGCTTCCGTATTACCGGTATCAGCAACCCGAACGAAGCGCGTCAGCTCTCCCTGCTGCTGCGTGCCGGTGCGCTGATTGCGCCGATTCAGATTGTTGAAGAACGCACCATTGGCCCAACGCTTGGTTCGCAGAACATCACGCAGGGTCTGGAAGCGTGCCTGGCAGGTCTGGTGGTTTCCATCATCTTTATGATCTTCTTCTATAAGAAGTTTGGTCTGATCGCCACGTCCGCGCTGATTGCCAACCTGGTGTTAATTGTCGGCATTATGTCGCTGTTGCCTGGCGCAACGCTGACGATGCCGGGGATTGCGGGTATCGTGTTAACCCTTGCGGTGGCGGTGGATGCTAACGTCTTGATAAACGAACGTATTAAAGAAGAGCTGAGCAATGGCCGTTCGGTGCAGCAGGCGATTCATGAAGGTTATCAGGGCGCGTTTTCATCCATTTTCGATGCGAACGTCACCACGTTGATCAAAGTGCTTATCCTTTACGCGGTAGGTACTGGTTCAATTAAAGGGTTTGCGATCACTACCGGTATCGGTGTGGCGACCTCAATGTTCACCGCTATTGTCGGTACCCGTGCCATCGTCAACCTGTTGTACGGCGGCAAACGCATTAACAAGCTGTCTATCTGAGGAGTGCGTTGTGGCACAGGATTATACTGTTGAACAATTGAACCACGGCCGTAAAGTCTGGGACTTTATGCGCTGGGACAACTGGGCTTTTATCATTTCCGGCGCGCTGCTGATCCTCTCCATCGTTGTGATGGGCGTTCGCGGCTTTAACTGGGGCCTGGATTTTACCGGTGGTACGGTTATCGAAATCTCGCTGGAAAAACCAGCGGATATGGATTTGATGCGTGACGCGCTGGAGAAAGCGGGCTTCCAGGAGCCGCTGCTGCAAAACTTCGGTAGCAGCCGCGACATCATGGTACGTATGCCGCCTGCTCAGGGCGAAACCGGTGGCCAGGTGCTGGGAAGTAAAGTCGTTAGCGTGATTAACGAAGCGACCAGCCAGAATGCTGCTGTAAAACGTATTGAGTTTGTCGGTCCGAGCGTGGGCGCAGATCTGGCGCAGACCGGTGGGATGGCGCTGCTGGTCGCGTTGATCAGTATTCTGGTTTATGTCGGTTTCCGCTTTGAGTGGCGTCTGGCGGCGGGCGTGGTTATCGCGCTGGCGCACGACGTTATTATCACGATGGGCGTACTCTCGCTGTTCCAGATTGAGATTGACCTGACCATCGTGGCGTCGCTGATGTCGGTAATTGGTTACTCGCTTAACGACAGCATCGTGGTATCTGACCGTATTCGTGAGAACTTCCGCAAGATCCGCCGCGGTACGCCATACGAGATCTTTAACATCTCTCTGACGCAAACATTGCACCGTACGTTGATCACGTCCGGTACGACGTTAGTCGTGATTTTGATGCTTTATCTCTTTGGCGGCGCAATGCTGAAGGGCTTCTCACTGACCATGCTTATCGGTGTTTCCATCGGTACGGCTTCGTCTATCTATGTCGCGTCTGCTCTGGCGCTGAAAATGGGGATGAAGCGCGAGCATTTACTGCAGCAGAAAGTGGAAAAAGAAGGGGCGGATCAGCCGTCTATTCTGCCGTAAACATTCGTTGCACAGAACAAACCGCAGCCATGTGCTGCGGTTTTTTTATCTGTAGTATTTTTTCTATTTATAATAAAAGAGTGTTTATTTATTAAAGATATTAATCTGCTTTTTTTATTTTTATAAAATGTGAGCGCCTTTCCTTTATTCAATATTCATTCTGCATTGCCATTTTTTTTTGTTAAAGTGCGAGAACTCGTAATGCTATGGCTGTGACCAGAGATTTGTAAGCGTGTTGAAAACTAAAAAAGTGTTGATTGCTGATGATCATCCTATTTATTTAATGGGGATGAGAACGTTGCTCGCACCACTTTCCGCGCAATACCTCATCATTGATGAAGCCAGGACCGCCGATGAAGTTGTGGCAAAGCTGGAGCAACACGCAACCGATATTCTGATAACCGATCTCAGCATGCCCGGAGAACGATACAACGATGGTCTGGCGCTCATTCAATTATTAAAAAGACGCTGGCCAGATTTGCTGATAATTGTCGTTTCGATGATCAATAACCCCGGAATTCAGCACTCGTTACTCCGTCTCGGAGTGCACAGGGTATTAAATAAAGCCAGTTTGTCGACAAAGCTATTACAGACATTGCAAGCGCTCACCTCGCCTGCTATTTCCCCAAAAACGAATACGCCGCAAGTGGACGCTGTAGCGCAACTTGAGGTGAAGCTAACGCCAAAAGAGAATGAGGTGCTGCGCCTGTTACTGCGCGGTATGACAGTGAACGATATCAGTACCCGGCTTAACAGGACGAAACAAACCGTCAGCGCACAGAAAAAAAGTGCCATGCGTAAGCTGGGTGTCACCTCCGAGTACGAACTCTATCAATACTTACAGCAAATTGGATTAACAAGTTAAAGACACGGAGTTTGTTATGCATGGAATGCAGGCACTACTTGCGACGTACAGTGCTGAACAGCAGCGCACTCTCGCCCAACAGCTGCGTTTTTGCAGTGATTTAAATATCGCTACTGTGAATATAAGCGATGCGCATGATGCGCTTTCCCGTCACGTCTGGCACGCGCTACTGGTCGATTTAAGCGAGAATGCAAATTCAGGTGTTGCGTTAGTTGAGAAGCTACTCGCAGCGGAACTGGCAGGAGAATTAACGCTACCTCCGTTATTACTGGCCTGCACAGACGATGAACAGGCAGAAACAGAATCAATGCTGCGTCTGAAAGGTTTCGATCATATTTTGTATTTTCCTTTATCTGAAGCGCGCTTACGCTGCGCATCTCAATCGAGGGATATGGCACAACCGGAACTGCATGAATTACATAAGCTGGCGAATCATCAGCAGCCAGTCATTGATGCAATGCTCCCTAAACTTTTGCAAGCGTTGGCCAGTGATATTCAACAACTCGAAATCATCGCGCGGGCTGGAACACTTCTTCAGATCGCCAGGCTTGCCCACCGAATGAAATCTTCCTGGTATCTTTTGGGAATGCGCCGGGCGATACGCTGCTGCATTGTGATGGAACAATTGCCGAAGTTGATTAATGAGGGAGTTATAAATCAAGGGAGTATTTCTAAAATGCGTCAGCGTTTTATTTCGCTCATGTTTAAAGATTATAAGCAACTGGTTTTATTATTTGGTTGATTTACTGTGAGTATGCTCGCGTCGAATTATTAATAGGTTTTACATATTGCATCGACCAGCAATTGCAAACGGGAAAAGCGAATGTCTTCTTTTATTTTTCACCGTATTAAGTGGTGCATCTTTTTATTATCGCTCCTCTTTACTTGCTGCCTCGTAGTTAATGCTCGTCCGACAAATATCGCTTTTTATACAGCCGATATTTCCGGCAGCATAGCGGCAGAAAAGCAAATAGCTCAAGCAACGTCTCCTGTCGGGTCGGCAGTCGTGAACACGTTTCCGGTGAATAATGCTGGGTTTGCTGCGCAAAAGAGCGTGTTCTGGCAGGGCGGGCGTCGTCATATCAAGGTCATTAGCCTGATGATGTTGGCGATTGTTGTCATCTCGATGCTGTGGATTATTTCGCTCAGACGCCAGGTCAACCAGCGCATACGTATGCAGCAGCGGCTTAAAGAGCAACTCTCCTGCATGAGCAATATGATGTTTTCCGTCCCCTGGCCGGTTGCGGTGCGTAATCTACGCGGGGAGCTTGTCAGTTGTAATAGCCGCTATCTGGAAGAGATGAACGTCACGCGCGAAGAGGTGTATGGGAAAACCGTCGATGTTTTGCCTTTGCCGGATTTCATGATCCGCGAGTTTCACCGGGACTATCAACGGGTGATTACCACAGATGTCCCGCACATGCGTGACAGATTGCTGATGTTTAACCACTCTGCGCAATCACGCACTGTTTTTTACTGGATTATTCCTTTTCACGGGAGCGATGGCAGAAACAATGGTGTTTTAAGTGGCTGGATAGACATGACCGAGCGGCAGGAATTTATTCAGCAATTGAATGAAGCGAGGGATGAAGCCGTAGCGGCAAACCGGGCGAAGACGAATTTTCTCTCGGTGATGAGTCATGAAATTCGCACGCCGTTAAACGCAATCCTGGGCATTCTGGAACTGCAAATTAAACAGAATGTGCTGGCGCAACAGTCACAGCCCATGCTGGAAGTTGCGCACGATGCCGCAAAAAATTTACTCGCTGTCGTGGGGGATATCCTGGATATTTCACGGATTGAATCGGGCCGTATGGCAATAGCGCCGCGAAAAGAGGAGCTGATTGCGTTGACACGCTCGGTGGCGCTGTTATTCAAAGAGGCGACCGATCAAAAACAGCTAACTATTAATATGCACGTCGAAGGTGGCGATCGATGTCTGCTAAAAATTGACCCTCATCGTTATAAACAGATCCTTTCTAACTTGCTAAGTAATGCGGTTAAATTTACTCGCAAAGGTTCAATAGAGGTCATTCTAAAACATGAACCGGCTGTTGAGGGGATGATTGCGGTTTCGCTGACCGTTAAAGACACCGGCATTGGGATTACGCCCGAAGACCAAAAAAGGCTTTTTAAACCCTTCACCCAGTTGGGTTCCGATAAAGACGCCTCGCGGCTCGGCTCAGGGCTGGGGCTGTTTATCTGCCGTACCCTGTGTGAACTGATGAAAGGCGAATTAACGCTGGAAAGTACTCCTGGCGTAGGTACTGCGGTCCATGTGCGCTTGCGCCTGCCTGCTGTGGCGATAAATCCCGCTGAGCTCGTGTCGATTGCGCCAGTAAGGCGCTCATCTTCTGGCGTTAAACGGGTACTCATTGTTGATGATTATCCGCCGAACCTTATGTTGTTGCGTCATCAACTCGAATTTCTCGGTCATCAGGTCAGCGAAGCAACGAATGGAGAAGAAGCGCTAACCCTTTGGCTGATGACCCGCAATTACGATTACATACTGATTGATTGCAACATGCCGGTGATGGATGGTTTCACGCTTGCAAAGCTGATACGTGCGGAAGAGCTGCGCTCCGCAGAGACGCGTGCAACCCTGTTGGGGTTTACCGCCATTGCGCAAGCCGAGGTTGTTGAACAGTGCATCGCGGCAGGAATGGATGGCTGTTTGTTCAAGCCTTGCAGTCAGGAAGTTATCAATAAATGGATTAAATAACCGGTGATAATTTTAAAGTTCTACATAAAGGCCTGAGTGGGAAAATACAGAGGCCTTTTCATTTACCGGGTAATAGATTAAATGCGGGACAGCGTTTTACATGGCGATATCAAACATCCGCGTCTGAAATAATAAACAGTAAAGCTGGCAATCCGTTCGCACATTTAGTTTTCCCATGGCGCGGAGTTTATGTGCGCTGACTGTTTTAATACTGATATTCATGCGTTTGGAAATCGTTGTTAACGAAAGCCCGCGGCATAGTAAGCGTAAAACCTCACTTTCGCGCGTTGATAATTCCTGCGGTGCCAGCGCATCGCGGCGGAAAAGTGAATCCATTAGCCCTCGTTCAATATAGACTTCGTCCATCAGCACGGTAGTAATGGCACGCCAGAGCGTTCGTTCGCTGGTGTTACGGCTGATATAGCCTTTGGCACCCGCCTCCAGCGCAATACGAATAAGATTCGTATTGTTATAAGGAGATAAAACGATAGTTTTTGTATTGGGATAACGGCTTGAAATCCATTTCACCAGCGCAACGCCATCGAGCTCCGACACAGGGTTACCGGTTTTAATGGTGTGCAGGCCATAACCCAGAAAGAGAAGATCCACTTTTTTACTGGCGAGAATATCAAGAAGCTCTGTTTGCTCATTGGTATCACCGATAACGTCGATATCAAGTTTATCGGTATTAAGATTGCTGTTTTTTAGTGAGTTAATCATCGAGGTCATTCCCCGACGTATAATTGCATGCTCATCCACAATTAAAATATTAATGGACATAGATTAACCTCCTAAACCTGCCTGAGGAATGTAAGCGGGATAGAGAAGATACGATGTTCTATTCCTGTTTTCTATCTGACCAGTAAGAAAAATGACCATTATATTTAAGCCTGGTTTGTAAGGTGTGATAAATAAACCGTCAACGTTATTTTCAGGGCTGCTCGTTATATTCCTGAAATGGATAGATTCCCATTCAACAATTGTTGAGGTGATGAGTCAGGTTATTCGTATTGTCATTGCGGGTGGGGGATTGATGACGCCCCCGGCAATATCACGCAGTTTAAAAATAGTAATCCACGGAGAGTTGCCAGCGCCTGTCTGGCTGCACGCTATAAGTCTTTTTCACCTCAGCGCGGTAGATTTTTTGCCACTGAAGGGCGATATCCACCGAATTCAGGTGACGCCTTAGCTCCACAAATCCCATATTTTTCTGGCGCTGCAAATCCCGCTGCCAAATCAGATTGAAATCATACTGGTCGGCGATGTCTTTCCAGTATGCCTGAAATAGTGCACCACGGCGTGGTGTCAGCCCGTCTTGTGCTAGCTGCGCTGTGCTGTCTGCGGGAGCGGCGGCAATCTGCGCGGCAATATAAGGGGGCGCGGCACGAAGTGCGGAGATGGCCTTTTTGCTGTCGGCACTGCCGTTATAGTGGCCCTCCAGGCGCAGAGTTAGATGGTTCTCGCCAGTCCAGGTTAAACCAACGGCTGCACGGTTACGCCACGCCGTATCCCACTGGCTTTCGGGCAGCGCTTCCTGCCAGTTGAAGGGCTGGCGTCCTCCCGCCCATTCAGCATAGACCAGCGCGGAGCGCGACAGCACCCGCGAAAGATTTACGCCCAACTGTGCAGAGCGGTGTTCTTCCTGCAGCAGCAACAATTGCGGATTAAGGTTTTCGGCAAAGCGATAGCTTCCCGCCAGCAAGACGCGTTCCCGGGGATTACTGGCATTCCAGTCCAGGCTGGCGCTGTTCTGCCGCCGGCTGGCACTGATTTTTGGCGACCAGATCACCGTTGCAGCCGCCTTGTCCCAAAACTTTTGCAAACGGATCATCGCATTGCCCAGACGGTTACTGCGCAACGACTCCGGATCGGCCGAAATGGCTGAACGCACCGTACCACGACCAAGAAAGTCGGTAGGGTTATAGCCCAGCGCAACGCCATAACGGGTGTTAATGCGCCCGACATCGATGGAAGCCTGAGAGGTCAGCGTATGGCTAAGCCAGGCTTCACGCAACGTATTGATATTGCGGTTTTGGCGCAGATGACTGGAGAAACGGCTGTCGAAGCGGTTCGAAAGTACAACCCGCCAGTTGCGTAACAGGTTTTTGTCCCAACGCATATCCAGTGACACGCGTTGTTCTTTGGCGCTGTTTTCATTCAGGCTACCGGCAATTTCGAGTAGTGCACTCAGCGCCTTGTTTTCCACGGCGGTAAACTCGGTTTTATCCGCCAGTTCAAGCGCCGCCATGGTGCTGTCCTGCTGTGCGCTGGCAGAGGCGTTGCACAGCGCGCCGAGTGCGATGAACCAGCTTAAGTGCGCGCGCGTTGCCTTCATTGATCTGTATCCTTAAAGTGCGCCAGATAATCGCGTTGTAGCCACGCTTCCGGAACATCCCGCCAGGCAAAATTCTGCTGGCGCAGAACAGTAACAAGCTGGGCGTTGACGCCATCTATGATCACCGCCTCGGTGGGACGCACACCGCCCAGCGCGGGTTCGTAGCGACGATACCAGGTCGTTTTCAGCAGGTTGCCATTAACGGCGTAAAACTCCGCTTTACGGCTTTTGAAATCGTTTTTATCGACCCAAAGATCCATCGAAGGGTACGGCGCGTCCGGATTGGTTGCGACCAAATGCAAGTGGTAGCAGTCGCGCATTTGCTTTTCACCATCCATGATCTGCTCTTCCGCCAGCAGGCTTGCCTTGTAATCTTCAGCCCAGTTTGCTGTTACGACATCGCCGTTAGACGCTTGCCCCAACAGGCGCTGTTGCGGGGAAATTGGCACGCTCGCCTGGCTTGCCGGGTCATAAAGCCAGAGATCGCGACCGCTTTTCAGGGTCAATTTACCCGCATCGCGTTGCGGGCTGATAAAGCGCAGCAGGCTGCGGAATTGGCCGCCATTCGGCGATGCGCGCGAGTAAAGTACCAGTTTGCTGGTGTCGTTCTGCTTGCCGTTTTTATAGCTAATGAGCGTTGTGACCAGGCTAAAGGAGCGATCCGGGTTACGCACCTCGTCGCTTTTTTTCAGGATTTGTTGCGCATCAAGCGCGGCACTTGCTGGCATAGCGGCCAACAGGAGCCACACCAGGCACAATGGTGCCAGTGGTTTCTTTTGCAATTGCATGACGTTCTTCCTTGTTAATAGATGAAGGGCAGGAGTCAGATATGGCGCAGCGCCTCGACGATCGAGACATTCGCCGCGCGGCGTGCAGGCCACCACGATGAGATCACGGTTATTAGCAACAACACACCGACCACACTGCTAATCATTGCCCACTCTCCCCACACGCTGATATGGATCCTGATTGGCACTGTCACGCCGGGAGGCTGCCAGGTAAGCCCGGCGTGATTAATCAGAAACGCCAGCAATAAAGAGACGATGACCCCGATAATCGAGCCAAACATCCCCAGGAGCGAGCCTTCGCTGAGGAACAGGCGCTGGATATCACGCCGTTTCTGCCCGACAGCACGCAGCGTACCAATCTCCACCGTGCGCTCCATTACCGCCATTCCCATGGTGTTAGTTACGGTAAATAATGCGATGGCGAGGATAAGAACCAGCATGAAATTGAGCATATTGGCGAACATTTTCAGCACCTGGTTATACAACGGCTGTAGCTCGGTGAAGTCGTATACTGCCAGTGGGTAATCCGCGAGTTCGCTGGTAAAAAGCTGCTGGAGACGCGCTCGCGCTGCCGCCAGTTGCGAGGTGCTGTGCAGTTGCAGGATGATTGCCGTCACGCCTGGCGTCTCCTGACCAAACAGCAGTTGTTGCGCCTGGTGCAGGTGGATGCCGACGAAGCTATCATCCAGCTCGCGAGCGGGTTGCGGCTGAATCCCTTCCACTTTAACGCGCACAATATTTGGCGCACCGTTACCGGAAGCCGCCAGCAGTTCGATGTAATTATCACTGTCCGCAGCGTGTGCCTGCCGCGCTTGTTGTGACAGTTGCAAAAGATCGCTTGGGAGATCGGCGGCGTGGTTCTCTTTGGCTGGTGGAGCACTGCAAGGCTGGTTTCTGGCGAGGTTGCACAGTTGCAGCAAACGCGCCAGACCGCCGCCAATAAATGCCGAATCCGCTGCGGCACCAGAGTATATCTGGCGGTTTTGCAGGAAATCCCCGAGGTGGTATTCGTCCCATTTGTTCAGTTGTACTTTTCCTGCGGCTTCACTGCCGTAAATAAGTGCCGGACGTGACGTCCCGACCGCGTAATGCCCGGCGATGCCTGTCAGCATGAGCACTGGTGTGCTGACGGTGAGCATTGGTTGCAGTACCGGATCGTGGGCAATGATATCCATCACTTTCTGGTAATGGCGGATGCTGTATTGCGCCGGGTTTCCCGTACCGTGCAGTAAATAATCCCGATGCTGGATTTGCAGATGACCGGTGCTACGCACAAAAGTCGTTTGCAAACTGTATTTGATCGAGTGGTTATAACCGCCAAACAGCAGAATACCGACGGCGCCCACCACGATGGCGCAAAGCGTTGATAAGGTACGGCGACGGTTACGCAGAAGGTTGCGCAGCGCGTGTTTCAGCGTTTTTAGTTTCAGCATGTTCTCTCCTTATCAAGCCCCCGGGCCGTTCACACTGCCATCGTGGACGACATACAGGTCATCGGCCTCGGCAATCACCTGCGGATCGTGGGAAGAGAACACCACCGTGACGGCATGCTCCTGCTGCAAACGCCGTAACAGCTGTAAAATGGATTTGCCGGTTTTGCTGTCAAGATTCGCCGTGGGTTCGTCGGCCACCACCAGCACCGGGCGGTGAATAAGTGCCCGGGCGATGGCGACGCGCTGGCGCTGCCCGCCAGAGAGCTGGTTCGGCAATGAATCGGCTTTATCGCCAAGGCCGACGCTCTCGAGCATGTCGTTGACCGCCTGTTTGCGCCAGGCCGCCGTTCGATGCTGTGCGAGAAGTGGAATTTCGACATTTTCACGTGCGGTCAGCACCGGGATAAGATTGAAGTTCTGAAAGATAAATCCAAGGTTACGGGCGCGAAAAGCGCTGCACTGGTCATCATTGAGGCTGTTCATTTCGCGATCGGCAATCACCAGACGGCCACTGTCGGGCGTATCGATGCCGCCGATTAAGTTCAGTAGTGTCGTTTTGCCACTGCCGGACTGACCGGATAATACGGTAAACCGTTTTGCTGCAATGTTGAGCGTCACCTCTTTTAATGCATCAACACGAACCTGTCCTAACAAATAACTTTTACTGACGGCCTGCATTTCAACTGCCCACATCGTTCCCTGTTCCTTAGCGTGTAATTCCTGTTTGGGTCGGCTACCCATTACGGCAGGGGGCGGAGTTTATAGATATCATTTGGCTTTGAATATATAGCCTGCTCATTAATGCTTTGATTAATTATATTTTTCGGATAATTATCGCGGCGGAACGGAAAATAGTAAGACGATCCCTACTGACAATATGCTGTCAGTAGCCCTCTGGCAGACTCGCTGTGTTGATTTTTTTAACGCAGAGGAACAGAGCATGAACACATTAGTGAATTGGTTTGAATTGCCGGTACAGCAACTGGATCGTGCGGTAGCGTTTTATGAGCATGTATTGGGCGGTCAGTTTCGCCATGAGAGCGTAGCCGGTATCGAAATGGCGGTATTTCCCCATGTCAAACCCGCCACCGGCGGTGCGCTGGTAAAAGGGCCAATGTTCCAGCCGGTAAGCGGTGGTACAGTGGTTTATCTGGCGACGGCAAACCTTGCGGCTGCGCTGGAGCGCGTGCGTGAAAAGGGCGGTGAATGCTGTTTTGGCCCGGAAGTATTGCCGCAGGGCATTGGTACTATTGCCCTGATTATTGACAGTGAGGGTAACCGGGTTGGACTGCATCAACCTGCATGAACCACTGATGCCCGCGCTGAAAGCGCGGGCTTTTCCTCAACCGGATAAGTTATGAGCCGCCGTGCTGATCGATTGTTTCAGATAGTTCAGGTTTTGCGTACCCGGCGTCGCGTGACCGCGGCGCTCCTGGCCGAGCGGCTGGAGGTTTCTGAACGCACCATCTACCGCGACATTCGCGATTTGTCGCTCTCCGGCGTACCGATTCAGGGCGAAGCGGGTAGTGGCTACCGTTTGCTGCCCGGTTTCGATTTGCCGCCGTTAATGTTTACCGGTCTGGAAGTTGAAGCATTAATTGCCGCTATCGGTATGTTACAAACCTGGAGCGGCGATACGCTGGCACAGGCTGCCGGTTCGGCGCAGGAAAAACTTTTGGCAGTGCTACCCTACGACAAGCGCATTACGGCTGAACGCAACCGCATCGTTTCACCCAATTTTGATAAATACCCGCAGGTACGCGTCTGGTTTGATGTGATGCACCAGGCGATGCGGCTGCGTCAGGAGCTGCATCTGCATTATGAAGACGATAAAGGAAAAGCCTCGGAGCGGGTGATCCATCCGTTAGGGTTGTCGTTTATGGGAAGCGTGTGGGTACTGGTGTCGTGGTGTACGTTACGTGATGACTATCGTTGTTTTCGTCTCGATCGCTGCACGTCGGTCGCTTTTACAGGCAAGACATTTACGGAACGCGCGGACAGATCGATGCAGGATTTCGTTAACCTGCAGAAAGCGCGCTTTCAATAAAAAAGCCGACCATCGGTCGGCTTTTTGCAATGCAGTGGGATTAGAAGTTGTAACCAACAACCAGGTAACCACCCCAACCGGTAGAACGCACATAGCTATCGCCCAGGGCTGCATCATCTTTGAACTGACCGCCATTGTGCCAGTAACGCGCAACCACAGAGTAGTGCCAGTGATCATAGCCCAGGGAGAGGATATGGCTGGAGGCAATCGAGTTGTTGGTGCGGAACTGTTCGCCGTTAACATAGTAGCGGCTGTCACCCAGTTTTGAGCCCCAGTCAAAGTTGGTAAAACCGATATAGCTCAGTTGGCCGCCCCACAGGCTGGTGATCGGCACGAAATATTTCACTTTGAAACGGTAACCGTCCCACTCGTTCTGGTTTGGCGCATCGTAGTTCTGCCACTGGTATTTCGCATAGACGTTCAGGGAGAGGCTCATCGGCAGACCGGTGTCGATGTCGGTACCCAGGCCCATGTACCAGGTGCTCTGGCGACCGGAGGCGTTGCGACCCATGTCGTAAATGTAGTTGTTGGCGAAGTACCACTCTTTGAACGGACCGAAACTCAGGTCGCTTCCAGTCAGCTTATCAATAGAGAAACGCGGCTCGATTTCCATAAACAGCGGCGAACCGTGGTTCCAGATCCCCTTCGCACCGGTGTTACCACCGAAGAAGACCGGCGCATCCAGGTAGCCGTAGAAATCAAACCAATCTTTCTTGGCGAACGCTTCATATTCCAGATAAGTATCGTTACGTGGAACAGGTCCGAAACGGGTGTGGTAGCTGCCCACCACGTTTACGCTCTGGTGCCACCAGTCGGAAATGTATTCAGGTTTGCTGTTTTCCGCTGCGTTAGCAGTAAAAGAAGCGGAAAGCGCCAGAGCAGCACCGGCTGCGAGAATTGTTTTTTTCATCATTACGCCACTGATTGAGATCCCAGACGGGAGTGAAAGAAAGCACGCATGGAGTTTCTAAATGTTTCATATTTCTGCGCGCCTATTATAAGTATCCGCGTTCACAAAAATATGTGTTGTTTCACATTATTGACACACGCGTAATCGATTGCGTTCACGTTTGCGTGCAATAAACGACGGCGATTGTACTGGCATTTATCGATATTGCAAATTGGTGAATGTGATGAAGAGATGACAATAAAGAAGAAAATGCATGACAGAGAGTAAGTAAGGGCGACAGCGTCGCCCCGGATGTTACTGCAAATTGGCGGGCTGGATATCGTGAATGCGAACAAAGCCTAACTGTTCTGGCGTGATGCCGTTAAGTTGCAGCGGTATATCAACGTCGCTCGGTGCGAGTGTGCTGGCCGGTGCGTTAATCAGTTGGTTTTGTACATTCACTTCCTGATAGTTTTCGGTGGTACCCTGAATTTGTCCCCACTCAACGGTGCCGCTAAAAGCCGGTAACGGATCGTTGGATTCGCCCTGGATCCGCAACACGACGCGGGTTCCCGCTGCATTCGGCGCGATATTTTGCAACGACATTCGCAGCATACCGATTTGGCTATTCAAGCGGGCGGGCGTGTTCGCACCGGGCAGCAGGTAAACGCCGCTCCCGGATTTGGCATTCAGCGTGTTCTGCTGGGTGATTTTCACCGTCTCTTTGTTCAGCTTGCTCATTTCATTATTTAGCGTACTGACACTTTGATGAAGCTGGCGAACTTCGCTTTGCTGGGCGCAGGCACTGAGGGCAAAAAGGCTTCCCAGTAACAGGGTTCTTAGGTAACGTCTTGTCATTGTGTCTGTTTCCTTGGATAGGATCTTCTCTGTAATGGTAGATCGCAACGGCCTCGTTGCCATCGATCCATTGTCTCAAAAACGGTCTGCCTTTGTTGTCATGCCAGTTCAGGGTAAAATAGATTTCAGTTAACTCTAACATCAGGACGCCGTATGCATTGCCCATTCTGTTTCGCCGTGGATACCAAAGTTATCGATTCTCGCCTGGTGGGTGAAGGTTCATCCGTTCGCCGTCGCCGACAGTGCCTGGTCTGCAATGAGCGTTTCACCACCTTTGAAGTGGCGGAGCTTGTGATGCCGCGCGTCGTGAAAAGCAATGATGTGCGTGAACCTTTCAATGAAGAGAAGCTGCGTCGTGGCATGTTAAAAGCGCTCGAAAAGCGCCCGGTCAGCGCAGATGACGTCGAAATGGCGCTGAATCACATTAAATCACAACTTCGCGCAACCGGCGAAAGGGAAGTGCCGAGTAAGATGATTGGCAATTTGGTGATGGAGCAGCTGAAAAAGCTCGATAAAGTGGCCTATGTCCGCTTTGCCTCCGTTTACCGTAGCTTTGAAGATATTCGCGAATTTGGCGAAGAGATCGCCCGTCTACAGGACTAATCATGCACGACGAAATGTACATGGCGCGGGCGCTGAAACTGGCGCAGCGCGGGCGTTTTACAACTCACCCGAACCCGCGTGTCGGCTGCGTAATTGTCAACAATGGCGAAATTGTCGGCGAAGGTTTTCATTACCGCGCTGGCGAACCGCACGCGGAAGTTCATGCGCTGCGCATGGCGGGCGAACGGGCTCGCGGCGCGACGGCGTACGTCACGCTCGAACCGTGCAGCCATCACGGACGCACACCGCCATGCTGTGAAGCGCTGATTAATGCCGGCGTTGCGCGCGTGGTTGCCGCAATGCAGGATCCGAACCCACAGGTTGCCGGGCGTGGTTTGTATCGCTTGCAGCAGGAGGGCATTGAAGTCAGCCACGGGTTAATGATGAGTGAAGCCGAAGCGCTGAATAAAGGCTTTCTCAAACGCATGCGCACCGGGTTCCCTTACGTGCAACTCAAGCTTGGCGCGTCGCTTGATGGCCGTACCGCGATGGCCAGCGGCGAAAGTCAGTGGATCACCTCAGCGCAGGCGCGCCGTGATGTACAGCTTTTACGCGCGCAAAGCCACGCAATACTGACCAGCAGCGAAACGGTGCTGGCGGACAATCCGGCGCTGACCGTGCGCTGGGCAGAGTTAAATGCGGATACGCAGGCGCTTTACCCGCAGGAAAATTTGCGCCAACCGGTACGCATTGTTGTCGACAGCCAGAACCGGGTGACACCGCAGCATCAGTTAGTTGGCCTGCCGGGAGAAACCTGGTTTGCCCGCACGCGCGCCGATGCGCGCCAGTGGCCTGAAAATGTGCGTGAAATTATTGTGCCGGAACATAATGGCCACGCCGATCTGGTCACGCTGATGATGCTGCTCGGCAAACAGCAGATCAACAGTGTGTGGGTCGAAGCGGGTGCGCACCTTGCCGGCGCGTTACTGCAGGCAGGCCTGGTGGATGAGCTGATTGTCTATCTGGCACCTACACTGTTAGGCAGCGATGCGCGCGGTCTGTGCGTGCTGCCGGGGTTATCGGCGCTTGCGGACGCACCACACTTTAAATTCAATGAGATACGTCAGGTTGGCCCGGATGTCTGCCTGCATCTCACTCATGCGTGATGCCTGCTGTAAAAGGGAAGCAGCGCGTAAAATATTATGCTAAAATCCGCCCCCCTGCGGGGTCCGAACTGAACCTGTGAAGGAAGTGTATGAACATTATTGAAGCCAACGTTGCTGCTCCGGACGCTCGCGTCGCCATCACCATTGCGCGTTTCAACAACTTCATCAACGACAGCCTGCTGGAAGGCGCGGTTGATGCGCTGAAACGCATCGGTCAGGTGAAAGATAACAACATCACCGTTGTGTGGGTGCCTGGCGCTTACGAACTGCCGCTGGCGGCAGGTGCGCTGGCCAAAACCGGCAAATATGACGCGGTGATTGCACTTGGCACCGTGATCCGCGGCGGTACCGCGCACTTTGAATATGTTGCTGGTGGTGCAAGCAATGGCCTGGCGCATGTTGCCCAGGACAGTGAGATCCCGGTGGCTTTCGGCGTGCTGACCACTGAAAGTATTGAACAAGCCATCGAACGCGCTGGCACCAAAGCCGGTAATAAAGGTGCGGAAGCCGCACTGACCGCGCTTGAAATGATTAATGTATTGAAAGCCATCAAGGCCTGATTTTTGTAAGGGGAATTCCGTGAAACCTGCTGCTCGTCGCCGCGCCCGTGAGTGTGCCGTCCAGGCGCTCTACTCCTGGCAGTTGTCCCAGAACGACATCTCTGATGTTGAATACCAGTTCCTGGCAGAGCAAGACGTGAAAGATGTTGACGTCCTGTATTTCCGCGAGCTGTTGACCGGGGTGGCGACTAATAGCGCATATCTCGATGGCTTAATGAAGCCTTACCTGTCCCGTTTGCTCGAAGAGCTGGGCCAGGTCGAGAAAGCGGTATTGCGTATCGCACTGTTCGAACTGTCCAAACGTGATGATGTGCCGTACAAAGTGGCAATCAACGAGGCTATCGAACTGGCAAAAACTTTCGGCGCTGAAGACAGCCACAAGTTTGTTAACGGCGTGCTGGATAAAGCCGCACCTGCGATCCGTCCCCACAAGAAGTGATCCGCAAGCCGGAAACTGGCGCTGCACGTTGCGCGTCGGTTCCGGCTTTTTCTTTTTTCTACAGAGGCATAACGTATGGCATGCGGCGAATTTTCCCTGATTGCCCGTTATTTTGACCGCGTACGAAATTCCCGTCGCGATGTAGAAACTGGCATCGGCGACGACTGCGCGCTACTCAATGTTCCCGAAAAACAGACGCTGGCGATAAGCGTCGATACGCTGGTGGCGGGCAACCATTTTCTGCCGGATATCGATCCGGCCGATCTGGCGTACAAAGCGATGGCATCGAATCTCAGCGATTTGGCGGCGATGGGTGCCGATCCGGCGTGGTTAACGCTGGCTCTGACGCTGCCCGAGGCGGATGAAGCCTGGCTGCAAGCCTTTAGTGACAGCCTGTTCGAACAGCTCAATTACTACGATATGCAACTGATTGGCGGCGACACCACGCGTGGCCCGCTGTCGATGACGATTGGCATTCATGGTTATGTGCCGGTTGGGCGGGCAATGAAACGTTCTGGCGCAAAGCCGGGTGACTGGATTTACGTCACCGGCACGCCGGGCGACAGCGCTGCCGGGCTGGCGATTTTGCAACAGCGTTTAGCCGTGAACGATAGCGCTGATGCACAGTATTTGCTCAAGCGCCATCTGCGACCAACGCCGCGCGTATTGCAGGGGCAGGCGCTGCGCAATCTCGCAAGTTCGGCGATTGATCTCTCCGATGGCCTTATTTCTGACCTCGCGCATGTGCTGAAAGCCAGCGGCTGCGGCGCGCGTATCGATCTGGATGCGTTGCCATTTTCCAACGCCGTTCGCCGCCATGTCATGCCGGATCAGGCACTGCGCTGGGCGCTTTCCGGCGGGGAAGATTACGAGTTGTGCTTTACCGTGCCGGAGCTGAACCGCGGTGCGCTGGATGTTGCGATTGGTCAGTTGGGTGCGCCTTTTACCTGTATCGGGCAGATCAGTGCGGATATTGAAGGGTTGCATTTCACCCGTGACGGCAAAGCCGTGACGCTTGACTGGAAAGGATATGACCACTTTGCCGCGCACTAAAGATGTGGCTAAAAGCCGTCTCAATTTACGCAACCCCTGGCATCTGCTGGCTACTGGCTTTGGTAGCGGTTTAAGCCCCATCGTTCCGGGAACGATGGGATCGCTGGCGTCGATTCCCTTCTGGTGGGCGATGACCTTTTTGCCCTGGCAGCTCTACTCGTTGCTGGTGATGTTTGGGATCTCGCTTGGCGTTTACCTCTGCCACCAGACAGCAAAAGATATGGGTGTGCACGATCACGGCAGTATTGTCTGGGATGAGTTCATCGGCATGTGGATAACGCTCATGGCCCTCCCGACCAATGACTGGCAATGGGTCGCCGTGGGGTTTGTGCTGTTCCGTATTCTGGATATGTGGAAGCCGTGGCCGATCCGCTGGTTTGATCGCAATGTTCACGGCGGAATGGGGATCATGGTCGATGATATTGTCGCCGGGATCATCGCCGCCGGGCTGCTCTATCTGATTGGCCATCACTGGCCGCCTGGCCTTATCTGAGCTTTCCCTCTCCCGGCGGGAGAGGGAGGTTTCGCGTTTACTTAAAGCCAACCACTGGATGCGGTTTATATGGCGTTTCCAGCTCGGCTATCTGCTCCGGTTTCAGCGTTAAATCTACCGCGCCCAGCAAGTCGTCCAGTTGCTCTTCACGCGATGTACCGATAATCGGCGCGGCAACACCGGGTTTACTCAGCAGCCACGCCAGCGCGACCTGCGCGCGCGATGCGCCAATCTCTTCTGCCACACCCGCCAGCCGCTCGGCGATCTGCGCGTCGTTGTCATCCGTTTCGCTGTATAGTGTTTTGCCAAATTCATCCGACACCAGACGCGCAGTGGTTTCCCCCCACGGGCGCGTTAAACGACCGCGCGCCAGCGGGCTCCACGGAATAATCGCTACGCCCTCTTTGTAGCACAGCGGCAACATCTCGCGCTCTTCTTCGCGGTAGATCAGATTGTAATGATCCTGCATGGTGACAAAGCGCGCCCAGCCGTTTTGCTCCTGCAACGCTAACGCCTGGGCAAACTGGCGGGCGTGCATTGATGATGCGCCGATATAGCGGGCCTTGCCGGCTTTTATAACCTCGTCCAGCGCTTCAAGTGTCTCTTCGATAGGCGTGGTGTAATCCCAGCGATGGATTTGCAGTAAATCTACATAGTCCATGCCAAGACGCCGCAGGCTGTCGTCAATGGAGCGCAAAATTTGCGCGCGTGACAGGCCTTCGGGCAGGTCGCCAACCTGGTGATACACTTTGGTCGCGACGACCACATCTTCGCGGCGGGCGAAATCACGCAGCGCCCGGCCAACAATCTCTTCACTGCTGCCGTCTGAGTAGCTGTTTGCGGTATCGAAAAAGTTAATCCCGCCTTCCAGGGCGCGTTTGATGATGGGGCGGCTGCTCTCTTCGGGCAAAGTCCAGGCGTGTTTACCGCGATCCGGTTCGCCAAACGTCATGCAGCCCAGACAAAGGCGGGAAACCTTCAGGTCTGTTTTTCCTAATGTGTTGTATTGCATGGTTCCACTCCTGCTTGTCAAAACGTACGTTTAAGCATAGCAGGAGCGGATGGGGGAGGGTCAGGCAAGCCAGTTTCTGATGCGGGATTCAATGCCTGCGGCATCCAGGCCTATTTCAGCGCGGGCTTCATCCTGCGTGCCCTGCGGGATAAAGAAATCCGGCAGCCCAATATTCAGCACCGGTACAGGTTTGCGGTGGGCCATCAGCACTTCATTCACGCCGCTACCTGCACCGCCGATAATGGCGTTTTCTTCCAGCGTTACCAGCGATTCATGGTGTGCGGCGGTTTCCAGAATCAACGCCTCATCCAGCGGTTTGGCAAAACGCATATCGATAAGCGTGGCGTTCAGCGCTTCGGCGGCTTTTTCGGCCTCCGGCAATAGCGTGCCAAAATTAAGAATTGCCACTTTTTCGCCACGGCGTTTCACCACACCTTTGCCGATAGGCATTTTTTCCAGCGGTTGTAGCGGCACACCAACTGCATTACCGCGCGGGTAGCGCACCGCGCTTGGGCCATCTGCGTAGTGATAGCCGGTAAACAGCATCTGGCGACATTCGTTTTCATCGCTCGGTGTCATCACCACCATCCCCGGGATGCAGCGCAGATACGAAATATCAAACGCCCCCTGGTGAGTCTGGCCGTCTGCGCCAACGATCCCGGCGCGGTCGATAGCGAACAGCACCGGCAGTTTCTGGATCGCCACATCATGAATAACCTGATCGTAGGCGCGTTGCAGGAAGGTGGAGTAAATCGCCACCACCGGCTTGTAGCCGCCAATCGCAAGACCTGCGGCAAATGTCACTGCGTGCTGTTCGGCAATCGCCACATCAAAGTATTGATCCGGGTATTTGCGTGAGAACTCGACCATGCCGGAACCTTCACGCATCGCCGGTGTGATCGCCATCAGCTTGCTGTCTTTCGCCGCGGTTTCGCACAGCCAGTCGCCGAAAATCTTCGAATAGCTCGGCATGCCGCCGCTGCTTTTTGGCAGCGTTCCGCTGGTCGGATCGAATTTCGGTACGGCGTGGAAAGTGATCGGATCTTTTTCGGCCGGTTCATAACCGCGCCCTTTTTTGGTCATGATATGCAGGAACTGCGGGCCTTTCAGATCGCGCATATTACGCAGCGTCTGCACTAAACCCAGCACATCGTGACCGTCGACCGGGCCGATATAGTTAAAGCCCAGCTCTTCAAAAAGCGTACCCGGCACCACCATGCCTTTGATGTGCTCTTCGGTGCGCTTAATCAGCTCTTTAATCGGCGGTACGCCGGAAAGCACTTTTTTGCCGCCTTCGCGCAGCGTGGAGTAGAGCTTGCCGGAGAGCAGCTGCGCCAGGTGATTATTCAGCGCGCCGACATTCTCTGAAATCGACATCTCGTTGTCGTTTAACACCACCAGCATATCCGGGCGGATATCACCCGCGTGGTTCATGGCTTCAAATGCCATGCCAGCGGTGATCGCGCCATCGCCAATCACGCAGACGGTGCGGCGCTGTTTGCCTTCTTTTGCCGCCGCGACGGCGACACCAATACCGGCGCTAATGGACGTCGATGAATGGCCAACGCTCAGCACGTCGTATTCGCTTTCGCCGCGCCAGGGAAAAGGGTGCAACCCGTTCTTCTGTCGGATGGTGCCGATTTTGTCACGACGTCCGGTCAGAATTTTATGCGGATACGCCTGGTGGCCCACGTCCCAGATCAACTGATCAAACGGCGTGTTGTAGACGTAATGTAGCGCGACGGTCAATTCAACCGTGCCAAGCCCGGAGGCGAAGTGCCCGCTGGAGCGGCTCACGCTGTCGAGCAGATAGCGGCGCAGTTCGTCGCATAGCTTCGGCAGGCTCTCTTTCGGCAGCAGGCGCAACTCTTGCGTGGTATCAACCAGCGCCAGCGTCGGGTATTTGGCTATATCAAAACTCATCAGAGACTCATCGTGGTGTTTTCGTTATTTATCACGCTGGATTATGTAATTCGCCAGTGCTTCCAGTGCCGTCGTATCCAGCGACTGTGCCGCAAGCAGGCTTAAAGCTTGCCGGGCGTCGTCAATCAGGTCGCGGGCTTTTGTCCGGGCTTGCTCAAGGCCCAGTAGTGCGGGATAGGTGCTTTTCCCCAGTTGCTGGTCAGCGCCCTGGCGTTTGCCAAGCGTCGCAGTATCGCCGACAACATCCAGAATGTCATCCTGAACCTGGAACGCCAGACCAACGCATTCGGCATAGCGATCGAGCAATGGCAGGGCTTCGCGGCCTTTATCCCCAGCGCTTAGCGCGCCCATTCGCACCGCTGCGCGAATCAGCGCGCCGGTTTTGTGGCGATGGATCTGCTCCAGTTCAGCCAGCGAAACCCGCTTGCCTTCCGCTGCGAGATCCAGCGCCTGGCCGCCGCACATTCCTGCGACGCCGCTGGCGTGAGCCAGTTCCGAAACCATCGCCAGCCGGTCACGCGCATCGACTTCTGCCATGGGCGCATCTGTAAGAATAGAGAAAGCCAGAGTTTGTAACGCATCACCCGCGAGGATGGCGCTGGCTTCACCAAACTTAATATGGCATGTCGGTAAACCCCGGCGGAGATCATCATCATCCATGGCGGGCAGATCGTCGTGGATCAGCGAGTAAGCGTGAATACACTCCACCGCCGCTGCAGGCGCATCCAGCGTTTGCTGGCTAACGCCGAACATGTTGCCTGTGGCATAAACCAAAAAAGGACGCAGACGTTTACCGCCTAATAATGCGCCATAGGAAATGGCCTCAACCAGAGGAGTGTTCTGAAAGGGCAGTGGCGCGATAAATCGGCGCAGCGCTTCATTGGCCTGAGAGACACAGGCCTGTAGCTGTTGATCGAAATCCATTTATTCAGCGTCCGGAGCAAAAGGCGTAAGGGGAGCCTCTTGTGAATCAGAGAGCAGGATCTGCACGCGTTGTTCCGCCTGCTGGAGTTTCACCTGTCCCTGGCGCGCCAGTTGCACGCCGCGTTCGAATTCATTGAGTGCCTCTTCAAGCGGTAGATCGCCGCTTTCAAGACGAGTGACAATCTGTTCCAGTTCGCTTAGCGCTGTTTCAAAACTGGCCGGTGCGTCGTTTTTCTTTGGCATAGTGAATGTCTGACTCTTCTATTGTTCTGGCTCAACGTAGCTATGGTAGCGAAGTCACGGCGCTTAGCAAATAACGCGCAATGGTAATGCAATGTGCGCAGCTTTATTGCGATGGTGGTATACTCCTGCGCCTGGATGCAGCCGCGGGTATGGGGCTGCTGTACTATTTTCCTATACAGGCCCAGCCGGGCTTGCCAACGAACCATTGCCGCCATGAAGTTTATCATTAAATTGTTCCCGGAAATCACCATCAAAAGCCAATCTGTGCGTTTGCGCTTTATTAAAATTTTGACCGGGAACATTCGTAACGTTCTGAAGCACTACGACGAG
The DNA here is from genome assembly GCF_000410515.1 of Enterobacter sp. R4-368. NCBI lineage: Bacteria > Pseudomonadati > Pseudomonadota > Gammaproteobacteria > Enterobacterales > Enterobacteriaceae > Enterobacter > Enterobacter sp. R4-368. The sequence goes on from NC_021500.1 coordinate 4,168,361, forward strand.
ACCCTCGCCGTTGTCCGCCACTGGGATCATATCGAAGTGCGCGCCAAAGATGAAAATCAGCGCCTGGCTATCCGCGACGCGCTGACCCGTATTCCGGGCATCCACCATATTCTCGAAGTGGAAGATGTTCCTTTCACCTCGCTGCACGACATTTTTGAGAAAGCGCTGGTGCAGTACCGCGAGCAGATCGAAGGTAAAACCTTCTGCGTGCGCGTTAAACGCCGCGGCAAGCATGAGTTTAGCTCGATTGAAGTTGAACGTTACGTCGGCGGCGGTCTGAACCAGCATGTCGACTCTGCGCGCGTCAAACTGACTCACCCGGATGTGACGGTGAATCTGGAGATCGAAGACGATCGCCTGCTGTTAGTGAAAGGCCGTTATGAGGGTATTGGCGGTTTCCCGATCGGCACTCAGGAAGATGTGCTGTCGCTCATCTCCGGCGGTTTCGACTCCGGCGTTTCCAGCTATATGCTGATGCGTCGCGGTTGCCGCGTACACTACTGCTTCTTTAACCTGGGCGGCGCCGCGCATGAAATTGGTGTTCGCCAGGTCGCACACTACTTGTGGAACCGTTTTGGCAGTTCTCACCGTGTACGGTTTGTGGCGATCAACTTTGAGCCAGTGGTCGGTGAAATCCTCGAAAAAGTGGATGATGGCCAGATGGGCGTGGTGTTGAAACGCATGATGGTGCGCGCAGCGTCAAAAGTGGCTGAACGCTACGGCGTGCAGGCGCTGGTGACCGGTGAAGCACTGGGCCAGGTGTCCAGCCAGACGCTGACCAATCTGCGTTTAATCGACAACGTTTCTGACACGCTGATTTTGCGCCCGCTTATCTCTTACGATAAAGAGCACATCATCGATCTGGCGCGTGAAATCGGTACTGAAGATTTCGCCCGTACCATGCCGGAGTATTGTGGTGTGATCTCGAAAAGCCCAACTGTAAAAGCGGTGAAGGCGAAAATCGAAGCGGAAGAGGAACATTTCGACTTCTCCATCCTAGATAAAGTGGTCGCTGAAGCGAGCAATATCGATATCCGCGAAATCGCCCAGCAGACCCAGGAAACCGTGGTCGAAGTTGAAACGGTCAACGGTTTTGGCCCGAACGATGTGATCCTGGATATCCGCTCTATTGATGAACAGGATGACAAACCGCTGAAGCTGGAAGGGATCGACGTGGTTTCGCTGCCGTTCTATAAACTGAGCACCAAATTTGGCGACCTCGATCAGAACAAAACCTGGTTGCTGTGGTGCGAACGCGGCGTGATGAGCCGTCTGCAGGCGCTCTATCTGCGCGAGCAGGGTTTTACCAACGTTAAAGTTTATCGCCCATAAAAAACTGCCGGAGAGGGTGACCTTTTCCGGCAGCTTTCGCGTTACTTTGCATTGAAAGCCCGGCAGGCATCGCACCGCCGGGCTTTTTGTTTTCAGGCTTCGTAGTAGTTATAAATTCCGGCAGCCATCACCAGCTGTGATGCCACTTCGTGCGCTTTTTCGCGCCCCACCAGTAAATCAATAATTTTCAAAGCAAAATCGATGGCGGTACCCGGCCCCTGGCTGGTGAGCAGATTAACGCGCGGATCCCACACGACGCGTTTATCCTGCCACTGTTCGGCGGGAATAGTCTCTTTCAGGCCAGGAAAGCCGGTCATATTGCCCAGCGGGAAAATCTCATGCGGCACCAGCACGGTGCCCGCCGCAGCACAAATTGCGGCGACGATACGGCCCGAGAGGTGAAACTGGCGCACGGTTTCCACCAGTAACGGACTATCGCGAAAACACTCCGCCCCTTTCAGACCGCCGGGCAGCACAATCACGTCGTAATCGCCATCGGCTACTTCTACTAACGGCGCATCCGCCAGCAGTTTTACGCCGCGTGAGCAAGTAACGACCAGATTGCCATCACTGGCGACGCTGGCGGTAGTAACGGCAATTCCACCACGTACCAGCAGATCGATAGTGGTGACCGCTTCGGTTTCTTCACTACCAGGGGCGAGACATATCAGAGCCGATGCGCTCATACTCACTCTCCTTACGTTTAATCATTTCATACAGACGGGCGTTTTCCGGCACCGCAATACCGTGCGCGCGGGCGCGCCTGAGCAGGTAACCCGTAATATAATCACACTCGGTATGGCGCATCGCGCGTACGTCCTGCAGCATAGATGAGATATTTTCTGCCGTGTTTTCAATAATCTGATTCACGTAGCTCAGTAAATCATCGGCAGAAATATGGTGGCCTTCACGTTCAATCACCGCAGCAACTTCACGCGTCACCTTTTGGATCTCCTCCGGGAACGCTCGCAGATCGCCATTTTTACAGTCATGCAGCGCGGTTAACGGGTTGATGACGCAGTTCACCGCCAGCTTGCGCCACAGCGCCGGACGGATCGTGTTATGCCAGGCCACGTCCGGCAGCACATCCTGCAGGATGTCGGCCAGATAGCTGAACTCGCCATCCTGCTGTCGCGCCGGACCAATGTGCGTGGTACCGCTGGCAACGTGCACGATAACATTGCCATCACGGCGCGCAGCATGAGTAGTCGTACCGATCAGTAACGGATTCGCCAGTGCTTTCAACTCTTCGACAGTGCCCATGCCGTTGTGAATCAGGAGCACGGGGGTTGAAGGTGAGAGTGTTGCTGCCAGCCCTTTCACCGCATCGGAAACTTGCCACGCTTTTAACGTCACCAGCAATAAATCGCTACGCGCCAGGAATTCAGGATCGTTGGCCGTCAGGGATTCGTTAAATATTGAGCCGTCTTCATCAACGACATTCACACTGCAAAATGGCTGTGGCACGCGCAACCAACCCTGTACCTCATGTCCCTTTTTACACAACGCGGTTAACCACAATTGCCCTAAAGCACCGCATCCGAGTACGGTAATTCTCATTTATCCTCCTCACCTGCAACGTCGCCAGGTGTTGCTTTCACCATTATAGCGCTGTCGGCTAAGCTTCCCGTATTACAAGTTGAGTTATGCCTCGTTGCGGGTATTATGCAACGCAACAAATGCAGAGGGAGAAGAAAAGATGCCATCTTTCGATATCGTTTCCGAAGTTGAAATGCGTGAAGTGCAAAACGGCGTTGAGAATGCGACCCGTGAAGTAGGGACTCGCTTTGATTTTCGCAACGTTGAAGCCACGTTTGAACTGAACGAAGAGAAACAGACCATTAAAGTTCTGAGCGAATCCGATTTCCAGGTTAACCAGCTTCTGGATATTTTACGCGCGAAATTGCTGAAACGCGGCATTGAAGGGGCGTCGCTGGACGTGCCGGAAGAGTTTGTACACAGCGGCAAGACCTGGTTCGTGGAAGCAAAACTGAAACAGGGTATTGATGCAGCGACGGCGAAGAAAATCATCAAGCTGATTAAAGACAGCAAGCTGAAAGTGCAGGCGCAGATTCAGGGCGAAGAAATTCGTGTGACCGGGAAATCCCGTGATGACTTGCAGTCTGTTATGGCACTGGTGCGCGGCGGTAATCTTGGCCAGCCGTTCCAGTTCAAAAACTTCCGCGATTAATGTGCGCGCTCTCTCCCTGGCGGAGAGAGCGTGTCGCAGCGTTAACCCGCTACGGCTTGTTCAACCTCAAAGCGGTTAGTGACCTTACTGTCAATCTTGACGTAAGCGCTACGCTCTTCGGCAACCACTAATACTTCACTTACTCCCTTTGTTGCCAGCAAACGTTTTTGCAACGCTTCATTGATGGTGACATTTTCCGGGATCGCGATGCGCAGGCTGCTGACATAGGGCGGTTCCTGCATGGTGCCTGCGACAAGCAGCCAGACCATCGCCAGCAATGCACCGGCAAGAAATACCGTTTGTGAATCAAACAGACCATCTACCCAGCCGCCGAGCGCGCCGCCAATTGCCACGCCGATAAACTGGCTGGTGGAGTAAATCCCCATCGCCGTGCCTTTATAGCCTGCGGGCGCTTCTTTGCTGATTAACGAGGGTAGTAATGCCTCCATCAGGTTAAAGGCGAGGAAAAAGATCTGTACACCAATGACGATTTCCCAGAAATGTGGCCCCGCGCCCCACAACACGATTTCCGCAATCAGTAGCAGCGCCACGCAGAACACGAAAACGCGCTTCATGCGGCGCTTCACTTCGGCGTAGATAATAAATGGCACCACCGAAACGAAAGAGATAAGCATAGTGACCAGGTAGATTTTCCAGTGATCCGGTGCGAGAAAACCGGCGGCTTCGAGTTGGCCTGGCAGGGCAACAAACGTCGACATCAGCAGGATATGCAGGCACATAATGCCAAAGTTGAGTTTTAGCAGCTTCGGGTTGACCATCACCATCTGGAAACAGTCTTTCACCATGCCGGATTCGCGGTTACGCACATGTTGCTGACTGTCTGGCACGACCCAGATAGTCAACGCAATACCGGCTGTTGCCAGCCCGGCAATCATCCAGAACAGCGCATGCAAACCCAACTGATGCGTGATAATCGGGCCAAGCACCATGGCAATGGCGAAGGTGACGCCAAAACTAACGCCGATAAAGGCCATCGCTTTGGTACGATTCTGTTCGCGAGTGAGATCGGAAAGAAGCGCCATAACAGCGGCGGCGATGGCACCGGAGCCTTGTAATGCGCGACCAAGAATAATGCCCCAGATAGAATCGGAAAGGGCGGCAATCACGCTCCCGGCGACAAAAATCGCTAACCCGCCAACGATAAGCGGCTTGCGGCCGATGCGGTCAGAAAGCAAGCCAAAGGGAATTTGAAACACGGCTTGCGCGAGGCCATAAATACCAATTGCCAGACCGATGAGTGCTTCACTGGCGCCCTGCAGCGCCATACCGTACGTGGTCAGAACGGGCAGGACCATAAACATGCCGAGCATGCGCAGTGAGAATACAGTCCCTAAACCCCAGGTGGCGCGCAACTCGCCTGGCGTCATTTTATAATCGTTCATTACCACCTCAATTTGAAAACCGGACATAGTGTAGTGCGGGGGCAGGGCGGGGTAAATAACAGCTTAATTAACAAATATTACCTGTAGAGCGGGGCGTTTGGGCATGAAAAAAGGGTGCCGTAGCACCCTTTATAATGGCGGTTTGGATCACCAGACGTAGGTCAACAGGTTATGGGAATCCGGCACCATAAAATCGACCGACATCATCACGCTGAGCGAGGTGATAGCGACAATGGAGAAGACGAACAGTTTGCGCGCCCACACCTTATCATCCTCAACTTTATAACCACGCAGCGCCATACCCAACCACCAGAGGCTTACCGCTGCGGCAACGACCAGGTATTTGTAACCGGCGTAGCCGCCAAGCGACAGCATCAAGGTGGCGATAGCGAACGCCAGGATGTAGAGCGTGATATGGTTTTTCGCCACGGAAATACCTTTCACCACCGGCAGTACCGGGATATTCGCTGCCTGATAATCCTTAAAGCGGAAAATCGCGATGGCATACGAGTGAGGCATCTGCCACAGGCTGAAAATCGCCAACAGGATCGCCGCGCCGCTGTCAAACTCGTTGGTGACGGCGCAGTAGCCAATCACCGGCGGCGCAGCGCCGGAGAGTGAACCAATCAGCGTACCGTAAACGGAGTGGCGTTTCATATACAGGCTGTAGACGCCCACATATACCACGAACCCCATTACCCCGAGCCAGCAGGCCAGCGGGTTGGCGCCAAACCACAGCAGCATGAAGCCAGCAATACCCAGCAAGGCGGCGTAAACCAGCGAGACTTTTGGCGAGATCAGCCCTCTGACCAGCACCCTGTTTTTCGTCCGTTCCATCTTTTTGTCGATGTCACGATCGATGTAGTTGTTAAAAACACAACCAGAGGCGACCACCAGCGACACACCAATCAGCGTGTAGATGAACAGGGGGTAATCAATGTGGCCTTTAGAGGCCAGCAGGAATCCCCCTATCACGGAGATCAAGTTGCCAAAAATAATGCCCGGTTTCGTGACTTGCAGGTATTGCTTAAACATACTTCGCCGCTCTTATCGAACCATCATGTTGTAGTTGAGGTTCCACATAATCCAGATGGAACCTACCACCACGATCGCGATGATCAGCACAGTAAAGACGAAAGCCGTCATGTTCCAGCCTTCATCAGACTTGGTGTTCATGTGCAGGAAGCACACCAGATGCACCAGAATCTGTACCACCGCTGTCACCAGCACAGTGCCGAGAATCGCCACGTGGGACGCAGTACCGCTCATCACCATCCAGAACGGGATCACCGTCAGGATGATCGACAGGATAAAACCTGTCATGTAGGTTTTTACGCTACCGTGGGAAGCGCCATGATCGGTTGAATGACTCATTACATCGCCCCCATCAGATAAACGACTGAGAATACACAAATCCATACGACGTCCAGGAAGTGCCAGAACAGGCTCAGGCACAGGATACGCGTACGGTTTGTACTGGTCAGGCCGCGACGGGAAATCTGGAACATCAGCACTGCCATCCAGATCAGACCCGAGGTCACGTGCAGACCGTGGGTGCCAACCAGCGCGAAGAACGCTGACAGGAAGCCGCTGCGATCCGGACCCATACCTTCAACAATCAGGTGATGGAATTCATAGAGTTCCATCCCGATGAAGCCTGCGCCGAACAGCCAGGTCAACGCCAGCCAGGAAACAACCTGGCTTTTGTTGTTCTTATACATGGCGATCGCCGCCATGCCATAGGTGATGGAGCTGAACAGCAGCAGGGCGGTTTCCACCAGAACGAACGGCAGTTCAAAGATGTCTTTACCCGACGGGCCACCCGCCGTGTTATTCACTAACACGGCATAGGTCGCGAACAGGATCGAGAACAGAATGCAGTCGCTCATCAGGTAGATCCAGAAACCGAAGACTTTGGTCGGTCCTGAATCATGGTGCCCATGTTCGTGCGCGTGGGCGTTCGCAGTCGTCAGAGTATCAGTTGCCATTTTTCAGCCCTGCCTTTTTGATCTCATCGAAATGCTGGTTTTCCAGTTTTTCGATTTCTGCAACCGGTACGTAGTAATCCACGTCCTCGTCAAAGCTCTTCACAATCCAGCTAATTACGATGCCAGCGAAACCGACGATCGCCATCCACCAGATGTGCCAGATCATGGCAAAGCCAAACACCGTTGCGAAAGCGGCAATAACAATGCCCGCACCGCTGTTTTTCGGCATATGAATTTCTTCATAATGCGCAGGTTGCTTGTACGCTTCGCCTTTTTCTTTCATTTCCCAGAATGCATCACGCTCATGAACGTGTGGCACTTCAGCGAAGTTGTAGAACGGCGGCGGAGAAGAGGTTGCCCACTCCAGCGTACGGCCGCCCCACGGGTCACCGGTCAGGTCACGGTTGAGGTGACGGTCGCGGATGGAGACGTAGTACTGAATCAACTGGCACAGAATACCGCAGGCAATCAGCGCAGCGCCGCAAGCGGCAACCACCAGCATTGAGTGGAACTGCGGATCGATCTGCTGGCTCAGGCGACGGGTCATACCCATAAAGCCCAGCACATACAGCGGCATAAATGCTACGAAGAAGCCGATGATCCAGAACCAGAACGCGCGTTTACCCCAGGTTTCATTCAGGGTGAAGCCAAACGCTTTCGGCCACCAGTAAGTGATACCCGCAAAGCAACCAAATACCACACCGCCGATGATGACGTTATGGAAGTGAGCAATCAGGAACAGACTGTTGTGCAGCACAAAGTCCGCGCCCGGTACCGCCAGCAGTACGCCGGTCATACCGCCCACAGAGAAGGTCACGATAAAGCCGATGGTCCACATCATTGCTGAATGGAACACGATACGGCCCTGATACATGGTGAACAGCCAGTTGAAGATCTTCACCCCGGTCGGGATGGCGATAATCATGGTGGCGATACCGAAGAAGGCGTTAACGTTCGCGCCTGCACCCATGGTGAAGAAGTGGTGCAACCAAACGATAAACGACAGTACGGTAATACACACGGTCGCCCAAACCAGCGAGGTGTAACCGAACAGACGCTTACGCGAGAAGGTCGCGGCGACTTCCGAGAACACACCGAATACCGGCAGAACCAGGATGTACACTTCCGGATGGCCCCAGGCCCAGATCAAGTTGATGTACATCATCATGTTGCCGCCCATTTCGTTGGTGAAGAAATGGGTACCCAGATAGCGGTCCAGGGTCAGCAGCGCGATGGTGACAGTCAGGATCGGAAACGAGGCGATGATCAGCACGTTGGCGCACAGTGATGCCCAGGTAAATACCGGCATCTTGAACATGGTCATGCCCGGCGCACGCATCTTCAGAATGGTCACGAAGAAGTTGATACCGGTCAGCGTCGTACCGATACCGGAGAGCTGAAGTGCCCAAATCCAGTAATCAACCCCGACACCAGGACTGTATTCAATTCCCGATAGCGGCGGATAAGCCAGCCAGCCAGTCTGCGCGAATTCACCCACGCCGAGAGACAGGTTAACCAGGATCACACCGACAACCGTGAACCAGAAGCTCAGGTTGTTGAGGAACGGGAACGCCACGTCGCGAGCGCCGATCTGCAGTGGGATCACCACGTTCATCAGACCGATAACCAGCGGCATTGCTACGAAGAAGATCATGATCACGCCGTGGGCGGTGAAGATCTGATCGTAGTGGTGCGGCGGCAGGAAGCCTGCTTCACCCGCCGAGGCGAGTGCTTGCTGGCTACGCATCATGATGGCGTCAGCAAAGCCACGAATCAGCATCACAATACCGACGATGCAGTACATGATACCGAGCTTTTTGTGGTCAACCGAAGTCAGCCACTCTTTCCACAAGTAGTTCCACTTACCGAAGTAAGTAATCAGGGCCAGTAATGCCAGGCCACCGATGATAATGGCAGCCACCGTAACCACAATAATGGGTTCATGGTAGGGGACTGCATCCAGTGTCAATTTTCCGAACATCGTTTTCTTCCTCGACCCCTTAGTGAGAGGTTTCCGCGTGGCTCATGTCCATGCCTTCCATACCTTCGTGCTCGCTATGCTCGCCCTTCGGTTGGTTCATGTCCATGCTCATGCCGTGGCCCATAAATTTGTTGATAACGTCTTTAAACAAATCGGGTTTCACGCTGGAGAAGTATTCAACCTTGTTGTATTCGCTTGGCGCAGCAAGTTTGTCATACGCTGCCATATCCGGCAGGGTATTCGGAGCTTGTTTCGCTTTTGCGACCCACTGGTCGAATGCGGCACGGTCCGGCGTAGCAATTGCTTTAAACTTCATACCCGAGAAGCCCGGGCCGCTGTAGCTTGCGGAGATACCATCGTAGGTACCAGCTTCGTTGGCGATCAGATGCAGGTTAGTCTGCATACCGGCCATCGCATAAATCTGGCTACCCAGTTTCGGGATAAAGAACGAGTTCATCACGGAGTTGGAGGTCACTTTGAACTGAACCGGAACGTTAGCCGGGAAGGCGATTTCGTTCACGGTAGCAATGCCCTGCTCCGGATAGATGAAGAACCATTTCCAGTCCATAGAAACAACTTCAATGGTGATCGGTTGTTCGTCATGGGCTAATGGTTTGCTCGGTTCGAGCGCGTGGGTGGTTTTCCATGTCAATACGGCGAGGAACAGGATGATCAGAATAGGTACCGTCCAGACCACAGCTTCCACTTTATTGGAGTGTGACCAGTTAGGGCTATACTTCGCATCTTTATTGCTCGCACGATACTTCCAGGCGAAACCAACGGCCATCAAGATGGCGGGAATAACGACAATCAACATCAGGCCAAAAGCCGTCAGTATCAGCGAACGTTGCTCCAGTCCAATCTGTCCTTTGGGGTCAAGAAGTGCAGAATCGCAGCCACTGAGTAAAACAGTACCGGCGATTAATGACAACCATCCCAAACTTTTATTGTATTTCCTGAGTCTCATTTAACGACCTCAATTCCACGGGATCTGGTGGCGCTTAAAGTGTGCGGGCATTTTACGGAAAGGTTACGTTACTGTAAACATGATTGGCTCCGTGTCAGTAAGGTGTTACTGGCTTTTGCCGTTTATGTCACATCGAATGCAACAATCTGTAAAAAAAGCGATTCGCACTGCCAGAGAGTGAGATTATAACGGAAAAATTACATGACAATCAGTCCAGGGGGTAAATTGGTATAACCAATCAGTTAAATATACATTTATTTAACAAATATCCAGCAAATATCGAACATTATTGGAACGAATTTGAAACCCAACAATTAATAACCGTGCTGAATCGTTAAAGAGTAGCCTTTAATTTATAAGGCACAAAACAATTAAGATTTTTTTATTTGCTCAATTGGAATTAGGCGATTTGCTAAAAAGATGCGGTGTTTAATTATTGAACATAATAATAACTGCGGTGAATTGTTTTAGGTCGTTTTTATTTTTTGGTGGCCTGATTTTAATAGGAAAATAGCCAGTAAATATATTCTTAAGCGATTTTATTTGCCATTTTACTGTTTTTTAACATTTCGAGGCTTTGACGCCAAAAAAAGCGCCAGCAGGCGCTTTTTTATCACGTCGTTTTAACACGTTATAGTAACTCTGTTTTACGTAGCGCCAGTAGATCCAACACACCGCCAAACACAATGCCGATAAACGCTAACAGTGCGCCCCATTCCAGCAGCGTGGTGCCGAAAGACCAGTCGGTGAACCCTGTGGCGTTGATCATTAACACCAGCAGCCAGCATCCTAACAGTACGCAACCGGCGCTCAGTATGCGCAGCGCCAGCCGGTAGGCCGTAGCGTATTCCGTTCTGCAGAGAAAACTTTCACTCTGTTGCGTAAATGCCAGTGTTTTTTTGCACAGCATCAGCAATAACAGACCGGGAAGCGCGGCCACAATCGAAAAGAGATAGAACGTCGACCAGCTGTAACTTTCAACAAACCAGCCAGCCAGCGGGCCGACATAGACGCGTCCAACCGCCGATAGCGCCGAGAGCAGAGCAAACTGCGTTGCGGAGAAGGATTTGTTGCAGAGCGTCATTAATAGCGCAACAAACGCCGCAGTCCCCATGCCGCCACACAAGTTTTCTAAAAAGACGGCTGAACCCATCGTAAAAATGCTTTTCGCCGTTATCGAAAGCAACCAGTAACCGGCATTCGAAATGGCCTGCAGTACGCCGAAAATTAACAACGCACGGAACAGGGATAACCGCTGCATCAGTACGCCGCCAAACAACGCGCCGATAATCGTGGCGATAAGCCCCAGCGTTTTGTTCACCACTCCCACTTCTCCGGCGTCAAAACCAACGCCGCGGATGAGAAATGTTGTTGTCAGGCTCATGGCGAACGCATCGCCCAGTTTGTACAGCACTATTAATAGAAGAATAAGCCAGGCGTTGTTACGCCCAAAGAAATCACGCAGCGGCTCGACAACGGCGCGTTCCAGCGTTTTTGGCACCGGAATCACATCCTCTGGCTCCGGTGCGAGCAGGGTGGCGATAATGCACGGGACCAGTAGCACGGCCATCAACCAGTACATTCCTTGCCAGCCGAGCCAGCGATCCGCCAGCCATAAAGCCAGTCCTCCGGAAACCAACATTCCGAGTCGATAGCCCAGCACGCTTATTGCCGCACCTGCGCCTCGCTCTTCGAGCGGCAGCACATCCGTTTTCCATGCGTCAAACACTATATCCTGAGACGCAGAGCAGAAAGCGATAAGCACAGCCAGCGCCGCCATCCAGCGCAGATGGTTGGCCGGATCGAGGAAACCCATTGCGGCAATCGACACCAGCAGCAGAATTTGCGTGAGAAGCAGCCAGCCGCGACGACGCCCGAGTAAAGGCGGCGTGTAGCGATCCATCAGCGGCGACCACAAAAACTTAAACACGTAAGCCTGGCCGACCAGAGAGAAGAAACCGATGGTTTTTAAATCGATGTTTTCAACGGTCATCCACGCCTGGAGCGTGCCGCTGGTCAGGGCGAGAGGCAAACCGGAAGCAAAACCCAGAATCAGCAGGATGGCTGATTTCGGTTGGGTGAAGATGCGTAAGTAGTGACTGGACATGAGTTAAAAACTGGCCCGGAAAACCGGGCCAGAAAAAGATTAACGGGCGTTTTGCTTGATGAAGTCGTGAATGCTGGTGTCCTGAGACATATCAGCGATGGTGTCAGTCAACACGCTGTTAACCGCACCGGCAATCTTGTCGTTGGTAGCCTGGAATGCACCTTCGACGTTATAGCTTGCGCGGTAGTTTTTGGTCATCTTGTTGCCGTTCGCAGCAGTCGCGATGATTGCGATATCCGCTTTGGTCGCGATGTTGTAGCGGACGTTGCCCTGAGAGACATCCGCATATAGCTGGTTAACAATAATCTGCAGGTTTACCGCGCCGTTCGGCCCGATCATATAACCGCGCGCGGTCATCTGTTTTTCCAGCACTTCTTGCAGCAGGAAACGCAGGTCGCGGGAGGCTGTCAGGGTAACCAGCTGGTTATCGCGTGTCACTTTGGCCAGCGCTTGATCCGGGCGCTGATCGGCACCGTTGATGCTCACGGTGACACCCATCAGGCTTGGATCCTGCTGCGGCAGAGTAATTTTTGGGGTGACATCAAGTGTTGTCGGCGGGGTTGCGCACCCGGCCAGCATAAATAAAGCGACCAACGGAAAGAGTAGTTTTTTAAACATGTTCAGGCTCTCAAGGATCTAAGCTTCTGGGGGAAAATTCTCGCCATCATAACATTGCCGCTGTTAAGAGGAAGTCCTCAATGCATGGAAATTCATCGTCTTGTGCTTTTTTTGCCGTCAAAAACCGTTTTATGGGTGATGCCACGCAAAAAAAGCTGCTTTCAGTAGAGTTCATCCCCTTGAGCGGGAAAATAGGACGAACGCTAATTTTTTGTTGTTTTATTGTTATAGAGACGGTAAAAGCGGCTAACATTTAAAGAGATGGCTGGCATCTCAGCGTTGTCGGAGGTGTAATATCATGATGATGCGTGAACAAATAGAAGCAAAGCTGAAGGCGGCGTTTGAGCCCCTCATTCTTGAGGTTGTTGACGAGAGCTATCGTCACAATGTCCCCGCAGGTTCTGAAAGTCACTTCAAAGTTGTACTGGTGAGCGACCGTTTTACCGGAGAGCGTTTTCTTAACCGTCATCGCATGATTTACGGCACGTTGGCAGATGAACTGTCTACGACGATTCATGCACTGGCTCTGCATACTTACACACTTAAGGAGTGGGAAGGTTTGCAGGATACCCTGCTGACCTCGCCAGCCTGTCGCGGCGCCGGAAGCATCGCGTAGAAAACCTGGTTGCAACAGCCCAAACTTTTCCAGTATGTTGCATGCAGATTATGTAAAAACGGCCTACGGGCCGTTTTGTTTTGTCTGAATTTTGAGCGAGAAACGCAGTTTTTTGAGCGAAATTGCTTCAGAAGTGTGAAAAATGACGCACCATTGCGACATTCCCGTTCTCGACTCATATCTGTGATGCCGCTATAATGCTGCGTCTTATTTTTCGGAATGTCTTCGGGATGATTCTGACGACAGGGAATGTATATCTGATTTGAGAGAACATCCCGGTTCTGCAAGCGAAACGGTTTGCTTCGCAGAGTAGAGTTGACCGAGCACTGTGATTTTTTGAGGTAACAAGATGCAAGTTTCAGTTGAAACCACTCAGGGCCTTGGGCGCCGTGTAACGATTACAATCGCTGCTGACAGCATCGAGACCGCTGTGAAGAGCGAGCTGGTCAACGTAGCGAAGAAAGTGCGTATTGACGGCTTCCGTAAGGGTAAAGTACCGATGACCGTTGTTGCTCAGCGTTATGGCGCGTCTGTTCGCCAGGACGTTCTGGGCGATCTGATGAGCCGCAACTTTATCGATGCGATCATTCAGGAAAAAATCAACCCAGCTGGCGCGCCGAACTATGTTCCGGGCGAATACAAACTGGGCGAAGACTTCACCTACTCTGTAGAGTTCGAAGTGTACCCGGAAGTTGAGCTGAAAGCGCTGGATACCATCGAAGTTGAAAAACCGGTTGTTGAAGTGACCGATGCTGACGTGGACACCATGCTGGAAACGCTGCGCAAGCAGCAGGCGACCTGGAAAGACAAAGACGGCGCTGCTGACGCTGAAGATCGCGTGACCGTTGATTTCACTGGTTCCGTTGATGGCGAAGAATTCGAAGGCGGCAAAGCCACTGATTTCGTACTGGCAATGGGCCAGGGTCGTATGATCCCGGGTTTCGAAGACGGTATTAAAGGCCACAAAGCGGGCGAAGAGTTCACCATCGACGTGACCTTCCCGGAAGAGTACCACGCAGAAAACCTGAAAGGTAAAGCGGCGAAATTCGTCATTAACCTGAAGAAAGTTGAAGAGCGTGAACTGCCGGAACTGACCGAAGAGTTCATCAAACGCTTTGGCGTGGAAGATGGCTCCGTTGCGGGTCTGCGCGCTGAAGTACGCAAAAACATGGAGCGTGAGCTGAAAGGCGCGGTGCGTAACCGTGTTAAATCTCAGGCGATTGAAGGCCTGGTGAAAGCGAACGAAATCGACGTTCCGGCCGCACTGATTGACAGCGAAATCGACGTTCTGCGCCGTCAGGCTGCACAGCGTTTCGGTGGCAACGAGAAACAAGCTCTGGAACTGCCGCGTGAGCTGTTCGAAGAGCAGGCAAAACGTCGTGTTGTGGTTGGTCTGCTGCTGGGCGAAGTTATTCGTACCCACGAGCTGAAAGCTGACGAAGAGCGCGTTAAAGGCCTGATCGAAGAGATGGCTTCTGCATATGAAGATCCGAAAGAAGTGATCGAATTCTACAGCAAAAACAAAGAGCTGATGGAAAACATGCGTAACGTTGCGCTGGAAGAACAAGCGGTTGAAGCGGTTCTGGAAAAAGCGAAAGTGACTGAAAAAGCCACTTCCTTTAACGAACTGATGAACCAACAGGCTTAATCGACTTCTGCGATAGCTAAAAGCAATAAGCCCGTCACCTGCTTGCTGGTGACGGGCTTTTTTTATCGCATCAGGACTATCAGATCTGTGCTAAAAGGGCGTTTCAGTGTTAGCGTAACAGCAAAAGATTGTTATGCTTGAAATCAGGTAATGTCATCCCCACTAAGGGAATAGCGACAGAAAAGACTCTGGCTGATAATCCGTCCGTGAGGCGTCGTAGTCAGACCCCACTCACTCAAGTACAATCAGTACAGCAGGTTTGTTAATTTTTTATCCAGGAGACGGAAATGTCATACAGCGGCGAACGAGACAACTTTGCACCCCATATGGCCCTGGTGCCAATGGTTATTGAACAGACCTCACGCGGTGAGCGCTCTTTCGATATCTACTCCCGTCTTCTCAAGGAACGCGTAATTTTTCTGACTGGTCAGGTTGAAGACCACATGGCGAACCTGATTGTGGCACAAATGCTGTTTCTGGAAGCGGAAAACCCGGAAAAGGACATTTACCTGTACATTAACTCGCCTGGCGGGGTAATTACCGCAGGGATGTCAATTTATGACACCATGCAATTTATTAAGCCGGACGTCAGCACAATTTGTATGGGCCAGGCTGCGTCAATGGGCGCATTCCTGCTGACGGCGGGTGCGAAGGGCAAACGTTTCTGCCTGCCAAACTCACGTGTGATGATTCACCAGCCGCTGGGCGGCTATCAGGGCCAGGCGACGGATATTGAAATCCACGCGCGCGAGATTCTGAAAGTGAAAGGGCGCATGAATGAACTTATGGCGCATCATACAGGTCAATCTTTAGAACAAATTGAACGCGATACAGAACGTGACCGCTTCCTTGCTGCGCAAGAGGCGGTGGAATACGGGCTGGTTGATTCAATTTTAACCCATCGTAACTAAGCTCAGGCTGCAGGTGCCGCTATACTAATGAGTACAAGCGGCACACGCTTGAGTAACGTTTTGCGCCTGGAATGGCATATGCGTCGTCATGTGCGGCACAAAGAACAGATAAGAGGTTTTGACTCATGACAGATAAACGCAAAGATGGTTCGGGCAAACTGTTGTACTGCTCTTTTTGCGGCAAAAGCCAGCATGAAGTGCGTAAGCTGATCGCTGGGCCATCCGTGTATATCTGCGACGAATGTGTGGATCTGTGTAACGACATTATTCGCGAAGAGATTAAAGAGGTTGCGCCGCATCGCGAGCGCAGCGCGCTGCCGACCCCGCATGAAATTCGCCACCACCTTGATGATTATGTCATCGGTCAGGAGCAGGCGAAAAAAGTGCTGGCGGTCGCGGTATATAACCACTACAAACGTCTGCGCAATGGCGACACCAGCAACGGCGTTGAACTGGGTAAAAGTAACATCCTGCTTATCGGGCCAACGGGTTCCGGTAAAACGCTGTTGGCGGAAACGCTGGCGCGTCTGTTGGATGTCCCGTTCACCATGGCCGATGCTACGACGTTAACCGAAGCAGGTTACGTGGGTGAAGACGTAGAAAACATCATTCAGAAACTGTTGCAGAAGTGCGACTACGACGTGCAGAAAGCGCAGCGTGGGATTGTCTACATCGATGAAATCGACAAGATCTCCCGTAAGTCTGATAACCCGTCGATTACCCGTGATGTCTCCGGCGAAGGTGTACAGCAGGCGCTGCTGAAGCTGATCGAAGGCACCGTGGCTGCGGTTCCGCCGCAGGGTGGACGTAAGCATCCGCAGCAGGAGTTTTTGCAGGTTGATACCTCTAAGATCCTGTTTATCTGTGGCGGTGCGTTCGCAGGCCTGGATAAAGTGATTTCTCACCGTGTTGAAACCGGCTCCGGCATTGGTTTT
Source organism: Enterobacter sp. R4-368 (assembly GCF_000410515.1). Classification (NCBI taxonomy): domain Bacteria; kingdom Pseudomonadati; phylum Pseudomonadota; class Gammaproteobacteria; order Enterobacterales; family Enterobacteriaceae; genus Enterobacter; species Enterobacter sp. R4-368. The sequence continues at coordinate 4,185,058 of NC_021500.1, forward strand.
GGCGCGACGGTGAAAGGAAAATCTGAAAAAGCCAACGAAGGCGAACTGCTGGCGCAGGTTGAACCGGAAGATTTGATTAAATTCGGTCTGATCCCTGAATTCATCGGCCGTCTGCCAGTTGTTGCCACGCTGAGTGAATTGAGTGAAGAAGCGCTGATTCAGATCCTGAAAGAGCCTAAAAATGCCCTGACTAAGCAGTATCAGGCGCTGTTCAACCTGGAAGGCGTGGATCTCGAATTCCGCGACGAAGCGCTCGACGCTATCGCGAAGAAAGCAATGGTGCGCAAAACCGGCGCTCGCGGGCTGCGTTCTATCGTTGAAGCCGCGCTGCTGGACACTATGTATGATCTGCCATCACTTGAAGATGTCGAGAAAGTGGTGATTGATGAGTCGGTCATCGCGGGTCAAACCAAACCCTTGCTGATTTATGGCAAACCGGAAGCGCAGCAGGCGTCTGGCGAATAATTAACCAAATCTTACAATCAGTTAATCGAAAAGGGGGGATTTTATCTCCCCTTTTATTTTTCCGTAAACACAGCGTTGAATGTGTGGGAAACATCCCCATATACTGCTTTACATGTTAATGGTGCGTGTTGCACAGTCACGTCACCTGATTACCTGGCGGACTTTAAACTAAGAGAGAGCTCTATGAATCCTGAGCGTTCTGAACGCATTGAAATCCCCGTATTGCCGTTGCGCGATGTGGTGGTTTATCCGCACATGGTCATTCCGTTATTTGTGGGACGGGAAAAATCTATCCGTTGTCTGGAAGCGGCCATGGACCATGATAAAAAAATCATGCTGGTTGCACAGAAGGAAGCCTCAACGGATGAGCCGGGTGTAAACGATCTATTCACCGTCGGGACCGTGGCGTCTATTTTGCAAATGTTGAAACTGCCCGATGGCACGGTAAAAGTACTGGTCGAGGGGCTTCAGCGCGCGCGCATTACCACGCTTGCTGACGATGGTGAGCATTTCTCAGCGAAAGCAGAATACCTTGACTCGCCGGCTATCGATGAGCGCGAGCAGGAAGTGCTGGTGCGCACTGCGATCAGCCAGTTTGAAGGCTATATCAAGCTCAACAAAAAAATCCCGCCAGAAGTGCTGACGTCGCTCAATAGCATCGACGATCCTGCGCGTCTGGCTGACACCATCGCTGCACACATGCCGCTGAAGCTGGCGGATAAGCAGTCCGTGCTGGAGATGTCCGACGTCAACGAACGTCTGGAATATCTGATGGCGATGATGGAGTCTGAAATCGATCTGCTGCAGGTTGAGAAACGCATCCGCAATCGCGTGAAAAAGCAGATGGAGAAATCCCAGCGTGAGTACTATCTGAATGAACAGATGAAAGCCATTCAGAAAGAGCTGGGCGAAATGGATGACGCGCCGGACGAAAACGAAGCGCTGAAGCGTAAAATCGACGCTTCGAAAATGCCGAAAGAGGCAAAAGAAAAAGCCGAATCGGAGCTGCAAAAGCTGAAAATGATGTCGCCGATGTCTGCGGAAGCAACCGTGGTGCGCGGCTATATCGAATGGATGGTGCAAGTACCGTGGAACGCGCGTAGCAAGGTCAAAAAAGATCTGCGCCAGGCGCAGGAAATCCTTGATACCGACCATTACGGCCTCGAACGTGTCAAAGACCGCATCCTAGAGTACCTTGCGGTTCAGAGCCGTATGAACAAACTGAAAGGGCCGATTCTGTGCCTGGTTGGACCGCCGGGGGTAGGTAAAACCTCTCTGGGTCAGTCGATAGCGAAGGCTACCGGGCGCAAATACATCCGTATGGCGCTGGGCGGTGTACGTGATGAAGCAGAAATCCGCGGTCACCGCCGTACTTACATCGGTTCTATGCCGGGTAAGTTGATTCAGAAGATGGCAAAAGTGGGCGTGAAAAACCCGCTGTTCCTGCTCGATGAGATCGACAAAATGTCGTCCGATATGCGCGGCGATCCGGCTTCAGCGCTGCTGGAAGTGCTGGATCCGGAACAGAACGTGGCATTTAGCGATCACTATCTGGAAGTGGACTACGATCTCAGCGACGTTATGTTCGTTGCGACCTCCAACTCTATGAATATTCCTGCGCCGTTGCTGGACCGTATGGAAGTGATCCGTCTTTCTGGTTACACCGAAGACGAAAAACTGAACATTGCCAAACGTCACCTGTTGACCAAACAGATTGAGCGTAACGCACTGAAACCGGGTGAGTTGACCGTTGATGACAGCGCGATCATTGGCATTATCCGTTACTACACCCGCGAAGCGGGTGTGCGTGGTCTGGAACGCGAAATTTCGAAACTGTGCCGGAAAGCGGTGAAACAGCTGCTGCTGGATCCGTCTCTGAAGCATATCGAAATCAACGGTGAAAACCTGCATGACTACCTTGGTGTGCAGCGCTTTGATTACGGTCGAGCGGACGATGAAAACCGTGTGGGTCAGGTCACCGGCCTGGCCTGGACGGAAGTGGGCGGCGACTTGCTGACCATTGAAACCGCCTGTGTCCCAGGCAAAGGTAAGCTGACTTATACCGGTTCTCTGGGTGAAGTGATGCAGGAGTCTATCCAGGCGGCGCTGACGGTTGTGCGTGCCCGCGCGGAAAAACTCGGTATCAACGGCGATTTCTATGAAAAACGTGATATTCACGTTCACGTGCCGGAAGGTGCGACGCCAAAAGATGGCCCAAGCGCAGGTATTGCGATGTGCACCGCGCTGGTTTCTTGTCTGACCGGTAACCCGGTTCGTGCAGACGTGGCGATGACAGGGGAGATCACCCTGCGTGGACAGGTTCTGCCGATTGGCGGACTGAAGGAAAAACTGCTGGCGGCGCATCGTGGGGGCATTAAGACTGTTCTGATTCCTTACGAAAACAAGCGCGATCTGGAAGAGATCCCGGACAACGTTGTAGCCGATCTGGATATCCATCCGGTCAAGCGTATTGAAGAAGTTCTCGCCCTCGCGCTGCAGAATGAACCCTTTGGTATGCAAGTCGTAACGGCAAAATAGTGACCTTGCGCAAAGTGCGTTAATAAAAACAAGGCTGGTGAGTGATTTCGGACTTGCCAGCCTTTTTTTGTATAGCTAATTTAGATTGCTGGTTGGGTGTGTCATCATCAACTGGTGTTGTAAGGGCATGACAGGCCTGATATAACTGCTGCGCGGTCGCGCTGTGAAGGATTCAGGTGCGATATAAATTATAAAGAGAGGAAGAGTAGAGTGAATAAATCTCAACTGGTAGACAAGATTGCCGCAGATGCTGACATCTCTAAAGCTGCGGCTGGACGTGTGTTAGATGCTTTTATTGCTGCCGTTACTGATTCTTTGAAATCCGGGGACGACGTAGCGCTGGTAGGTTTTGGCTCTTTTGTTGTTAAAGAGCGTGCTGCCCGTACAGGCCGCAACCCTCAGACCGGCAAAGAAATCACCATTGCTGCGGCTAAAGTTCCTGGTTTCCGCGCAGGCAAAGCACTGAAAGACGCAGTAAACTGATCGCCTTCCCCTTGAAGGGATAGCGACAAACTACAAGGGCGCATCGCGAGATGTGCCTTTTTTATTTGTGCAAACGCACTTTCTGCGAGTTAATACGCGATGCGGGCTAACAATTGCCCCGTTTTCTTGTCAAAATACGCGTTTACACGCAGCGGGCAACTTGAGCTGCCTGAGATCTACAGTCACCTACAGCGGAGTGTTGTTACACCATGATGGACAATTTACGCGCGGCGGCAAATCACGTCGTGCTCAAGATCATTCTGGGTTTGATTATCGTGTCATTCATTTTGACTGGCGTAGGTAACTACCTGATTGGCGGTAACAATAATTACGCCGCAAAAGTAAATGGTCAGGAAATCGGCCGTTCACAGTTTGAAAATGCGGTGAATAGCGAGCGCAACCGCATGGCGCAACAGCTGGGCGATCAGTTCTCGGAGCTGGCGGCCAACGAAAACTACATGAAATCTGTGCGCCAGCAAGTGCTTAATCGTTTAATTGATGAAGCGCTGCTGGACCAGTACGCAAAAAGCCTTGGTCTTGGCATTAGCGATGATCAGGTGAAAAAAGCGATTTTCGCTACTCAGGCATTTCAGGCTAACGGTAAATTTGATAACAATCGCTTCAGCGCCATCGTAAACCAGATGGGGATGAGCACCGATCAATATGCTCAGGCGCTGCGCAACCAGTTAACCTCGCAGCAGCTGGTTAACGCCGTTGCCGGTACTGATTTCATGCTCAAAGGTGAGACTGACGAGCTGGCTGCACTGGTCGCTCAACAGCGTGTTGTGCGCCAGGCAGTGATTGATGTCAACGCGCTGGCGGCGAAGCAGACCGCAAGCGATGAAGAAGTTGCCAGTTATTACGATCAGAACAAGAGCCGCTTTGTTTCGCCGGAGCAATTCCGCGTAAGCTATATCAAGCTGGATGCTGCATCGATGCAGGAAAACGTCACCGACGAGCAAATCCAGGCCTATTACGATCAGCATCAGGATCAGTTCACGCAGCCGCAGCGTAATCGCTACAGCATTATCCAGACCAAAACGGAAGATGAAGCGAAAGCGGTGCTGGATGAGCTGAAAAAAGGCGCGGACTTTGCGGCTCTGGCAAAAACGAAATCTGCGGACATTATCTCTGCGCGTAACGGCGGTGATATGGGCTGGCTTGAAGACGCCACCACGCCGGAAGAGCTTAAAAATGCCGGTTTGAAAGAGAAAGGCCAGCTGTCTGGTGTCATTAAATCTTCGGTGGGTTACCTGGTTGCACGTCTGGATGATATCCAGCCTGTGCAGGTGAAACCGCTGAACGATGTGCGTGATGAACTGGCAGCGAAAGTGAAACAGGAAAAAGCGCTGGATGCATGGTACGCGCTGCAGCAGAAAGTGAGCGAAGCGGCGAGCAACGATAACGAATCGCTGGCAGGTGCGGAGCAGGCTGCTGGTGCTAAAGCAGTACAGACCGGCTGGTTCGGTCGCGATAACCTGCCGGAAGAGCTGAATTTCAAACCAGTAAGCGATGCCATTTTCAATGGTGGTCTGGTAGGGCAGAACGGCACGCCGGGCAGCAACTCCGACATCATCACCGTTGATGGTGACCGCGCATTTGTGCTGCGTATCTCCGATCACAAAGCCGAAGCGATCAAGCCACTGGACGAGGTAAAAACTCAGGTCAGCGATATCGTGAAGCACAACAAAGCGGAGCAACAAGCAAAACTCGATGCGGATAAACTGCTGGGTGAGCTGAAAGCCGGTAAAGGTGATGATGCGCTGAAAGCGGCGGGGCTGAGCTTTGGTGAGGCGAAAACGCTGGCACGTACTGGCCAGGATCCGGTAAGCCAGGCGGCGTTTAATCTGCCGCTGCCAGCAAAAGATAAACCTTCCTTCGGTACCGCTAACGATCAGCAAGGCAATGTCGTTATCATGGCGCTGGACGAAGTGAAAGCAGGCACGATGCCGGATGCGCAGAAGAAAGCGATGGTGCAGGGCATCACGCAGAACAATGCACAAATCGCTTTTGAAGCGTTGATGAGCAACTTGCGTAAAGAAGCGAAGATCAAACTGGGTGACATCGTCGCTGAGCCACAGCAATAAAAAGGCTCGATGCGTCTCGCAAAAAAAGAGTAATACTCTGCAAACCTTAAAGGCCGCTTTCGCGGCCTTTTCCATTTTGAATGTTTGTGTTTTGTCTGCGTCCTTTGTTGTGGTTATTGTTGCCTGGCGTTGAAAACAAAGGAGAAACACAATGAAACATGGAATCAAAGCACTCTTAATTTCGCTGTCCTTCGCTTGCGCGACGCTGAGCCATAGTGCGCTGGCAGCGCCTTCTGCTGTGGCTAAGCCACCCGCTGCGCAGCAAAGTAAAAGCGATACCGCCACATCAGCGCAAACCAAAGCACAGGATGCGGCGAAAAGCGCGGATGATGAAGGTGGTACCCGGGTGAGTATCAATAGCGCAACGGCGGAAGAGCTGTCGCGGGTCATGAATGGCGTGGGTATCAAGAAAGCCCAGGCGATTGTCAGCTATCGGGAAGAGTACGGCCCGTTTAAATCTGTAGACGATCTTAAGCAGGTGCCAGGCATAGGAGGGACGCTGGTTGAACGTAATTTGTCGAATCTGAAGCTGTAAGCCGCTTGCGTAGTCGCTAATCTTTGCCAGAATAGAGAGGTCATACCAGTATGACCTCTGTCTCTATAACTATAAACAGTGAAGGTTAAAGCGCTATGCAGACGCAAATCAAAGTTCGTGGTTTTCATCTTGATGTCTACCAACATGTGAATAATGCCCGCTATCTTGAGTTCCTTGAAGAGGCGCGCTGGGATGGGCTGGAAAACAACGAGAGCTTTAAATGGATGACTGCCAACAACATCGCTTTCGTGGTGGTCAATATCAATATCAACTATCGCCGTCCGGCCGTATTGGGCGATGTGCTTACAGTGACCAGTCATGTGCAGCAGATTAATGGCAAAAGCGGTGTACTGAGCCAGGCGGTGACATTGAACCCTGAGGGGCAAATGGTTGCTGATGCGCTGGTGACGTTCGTCTGTATCGATCTCAAAACGCAAAAAGCCCTGGCGCTGGAAGGTGAATTAAGAGAAAGGCTTGAGAAGATGATCCGCGAAGGCGATTAATTCATCCTTTTCGCGTCGTTTCGTCGTTCGGATAAAGCAATGCCGCCATCAGGCTAAAGCCCGGTGGCTAGCATACTCACCGGGCCATGTATTGTGATTACTTCAACCCGGTTTTTTGTTTCATTGCCGCCATCACGGCGGGTTTGTCCGCCAGGTAGTGCTGTAAACCGTTGGCGCGCAGGTTACAGGCTGCGCAATGCCCACAGCCATCGCCTTTGATGCCGTTATAGCAGGTCAGTGTCTCGCTGCGTACCAGATCCAGCTTGCCCCAGTAATCAGCGAGCGCCCAGGTTTCGGCTTTATCAATCCACATCAGCGGCGTTTCGAAACGAATCTCTTTTGCCAGGCCCAGGTTAACCGCATGATTTAGCGCCTTAACAAACTCATCGCGGCAGTCGGGATAACCAGAAAAATCAGTTTCGCATACGCCGGTGATCACCGCTTCCGCCTGCACCTGATAGGCATACACGGCGGCCAGCGTCAGAAACAGAATATTACGCCCCGGTACGAAGGTGTTCGGAATGCCGGTCGCGTCGGGTTCATAATCCGGAACCGGGATGCTGTCGCGCGTCAGGCTACTCACCGCCAGTTCATTCAGCAGCGTTACATCCAGCACTTTATGCGCGCGTGCGCCCAGCGTTAGCGCCAGTTCTCGTGCCACATCAATTTCAGCACGATGGCGCTGGCCGTAATCAAAGGTTACGCAATGCACTTCATCGTACTGCTGTAACGCCTGGATCAGGCAGGTTGTGGAGTCTTGTCCGCCACTAAACACAACAACGGCACGTTTCATAATTCTTCCTGACAATGACAAATAAAGCGCTATGGTAGCGCGAGCGACTGGCAGCGACCAGCTTCTTCACAGCAATGGGGCAGGGAGCCAGGCTTTGGCAAAATCAAACCAGCCGCGCGTATTTAAGTGGATCCCTTCCACGCCCGGCGGCGCACTGATACGGTACTGATAATTAAACATCGGCGTGAGAATGGCGTTGTCCATCAAGTGATAAAAAACATCCTGTAGTGCGCGGTTGCGCTGCTGTTCGTCGGGCTGGCGTTGAACCGCATCCAGTGTGGCTTGCAGATGCGCAAATTGTTGCGTACTCAGCAGGTTTGGCCACAGCGGATCGCAGCGCAACCACTGTTCCAGCGTGCATTCTGGCGCTTCGCCGATCAGCCTGTCACCCATCATCAAATCGGCGCTGGCGAGATGAGTACAACCTTCCCAGTTTTTGCCGTCATGGAAAATCACCGTCAACTCGCAGCCAAGTGTCTGCAAATGCCGCTTAAACTGTTCCGCCATGGTATGTAACTCCACGGGTAAGTGATAAACCAGCGTAAGTTTGCCCGGTAGCGAAACCTGTTCAGTGGGCCAGTCTGGCATTTGCCAGCCGGGTAATAGCTCCTGGCTTGGCGTGATGAGATTCTCATCCAGCGGCAGCGTTTGCAGCAGCGAAGAGTGATGAATAATCTGCACCAGCCTGCGTAACTGGGCGTCATTCAACCGTGCACCCGGGCGCAGAGTAAGGTAGCAGAACCCCAGGCTGATACTGTTACTCACCGGCTGCAAGTGTTGCAACTCATCGGCCTCGCCAATGGCAATCTGTACCGGGTGCCGACAACTGGTGCCGAGATCTTGCTCAAAGAGTTGCGGGGTTATCCAGAATTCCACCGCTTTAAGCAGCGGGTGGCCCAGGTGGTAATAGTCGTGGCTTTCCAGGCGAACCAGTTCCCGGCTGAATGTCACCAGCCGAAAAGGCCCGGTGCCCAGCATCGGCTGCTGCGGGTGCGCCAGACGGCTGCCATAGCTGGCTAGCCTGTGCGCCAGCCAGTAATCCGGGTGATGCAGCTTGAAGGTCAAACACCAGGGATGCGTTATGTCGATGCGTTCGACACTGGCAAATAGCTTTTGCAAGGCGGGCAGCGTCAGCAGCTTGTGCAGTTGCGCCTGCAACTGTTCAGCCGTCACGGCGTCGCCGTTATGCCAGTGCAACGTTGAGTGCAGATGAAAATGCCAGCACAAGCCATCCGGGCTGATATCCCAGTGATGCGCCAGGTCGCCCTGCGGCTGGAAACTGCGCGTGACGAAACGCGTTAAGCCGCTAAAAATCTGCCCGGCTAAATGCTGCTCCGCACGGCCGGGGAGAAAGCCCGGTACCAGCGGATCCAGCGGGCGATAATAGGGAATACGCAGCGTCGGCGTTTCGTTTTGCCATAAGCCACCCAGAAAGGGATTGAGCAACGCGCGCAGATCGTCAGGATCGAGCTGCGCTAACGCCAGCGCGTTCTGCTGTTGCCCGGCGTTTAACGCGAACTCCAGCATTTCGCTACGCAGGGATTCAGGTGTGGCGAGAAAATGAAGCTCGCCGCGCTTGCCGCGCCCGGATTGCGACTGCCAGCTTAACCAACCTGCTTCCTGCATCTGGCGCAGCAGCGTGCGCATATGCCTCTCGCTGCAAAAACAGCGCGCCGCCAGTTCACCAATGCTGACGGATTGCGCCTCCCCGGCGGATGCCTGCCACAGACGCTGGTATTGATTAAGCCGATTGAGTTGTCGCATAAACCCGGAACAATAATTTTTATCTATTCACTATTACTTCCGTATATCCCACGCAATACTGGAACACAACACTGAACTTCACAAAAACGCACTACACGCGGAGAAAAATCATGGCACGTCTGGCCGCTTTTGACATGGATGGCACCCTGTTAATGCCCGACCATCGTTTGGGCGACCAAACCTTAGCAACCCTCCGGCGCTTGGATGAGCGGGAGGTGACGCTCGCTTTTGCCACCGGGCGTCACGCGCTGGAGATGCGCCGTATTCTTAGCGCTATCGCGATTGACGCTTTTTTAATTACCGGCAACGGTACGCGGATCCATTCTCGTGAAGGTGACGTATTGTATCGCCAGGATCTCAGCCCGGAAGTGGCCGATCTGGTGCTGCACAGCCGCTGGGAAACCGAGGCCACTGTCCATGTTTTCAATGATTCGGGTTGGTTGACCGACAAAGCGTTGCCAGAGACATTGCAGGCGCACCTTTATAGCGGGTTTACCTACCAGCTCACCGATCTCAAACGCCTGTCCGCGCATGACGTGACCAAAATCTGCTTTGTTGGCGATCACGACGATCTTTGCCGTTTGCGCATTCAGTTAAATGAGGTGCTGGGCGCACGCGCACACTTGTGTTTCTCCGCGATGGACTGCCTGGAAATCCTGCCGGTGGGGTGCAATAAAGGCTCGGCGCTGGCGGTGCTCAGCACAACGCTGGGTTATTCGTTGCAGGATTGCATGGCATTCGGCGATGCGATGAATGACAGAGAGATGCTCGAAAGCGTCGGAAAAGGAATGATCATGGGCAACGCCATGCCGCAACTGCGTGCGGCGCTACCCCATTTACCGGTAATTGGACACTGCCGGGATCAGGCAGTATCACACTTTTTGACCCACTGGCTGGACACACCCAATCTTCCTTATTCCCCCGAATGAAAAGATCTTTCCAGCGAGCCAGGCGCTACTGCCTGGCTTTTTTTATGCCGTAAGGCGGGTGATTTCGGCTTTCCACTGCTCAATATCACCAAAGTTCGCCGCTACCCATTGCGGGTTGTAGTAGGTGTCCAGATAGCGTTCACCACTATCGCAGAGCAGCGTCACGATAGAGCCGCTGCGGCCTTCTTCACGCATCCGCGCGGCAAGCTGCAACACGCCCCACATATTGGTACCGGTGGATGCTCCCACTTTGCGCCCCAGTTGCGTTTCCAGCCATTGCGCGGTGGCAATACTTGCCGCATCCGGCACGCGCAGCATCTCATCAACAACGTCGGCAATGAACGAGGGTTCCACACGCGGGCGGCCAATGCCTTCGATTTTACTGCCTACCGCGCTTCGCAGACTGGCGTCGCGATGCTGCCAGTAGTCGAGAAACACTGAATTTTCAGGATCGACCACCATCAACTGGGTGTCATACCCCTGGCTGCGAATATAGCGGCCAATGGTGGCGGAGGTCCCGCCGGTGCCCGCGCTCATCACAATATAGTCGGGTTGCGGATGCGGTTCATTTTTCATCTGGCGGAAAATACTGTCGGCAATGTTGTTATTGCCACGCCAGTCGGTTGCGCGCTCGGCAAAAGTAAACTGATCCATATAGTGACCGTTCAGTTCTTTCGCCAGCCGTTCGGACTCGGCGTAAATCTCGCAGGCGCTATCGACAAAGTGGCAGCGACCGCCGTAGAACTCAATCTGCTCAATCTTGCGTTTCGCCGTACAGTGCGGCATCACGGCAATAAACGGTAAACCTAAAAGCCGTGCGAACCACGCCTCTGAAACCGCCGTGGAACCGGAGGAGGCTTCAATAATCGTGGTGCCCTCTTTGATCCAGTCGTTGCATAAGCCGTAAAGAAACAGCGAGCGCGCCAGACGGTGCTTCAGGCTGCCGGTCGGGTGAGTGCTTTCATCTTTTAAATAGAGGTTGATGCCTGCAAAACCCGGCAACGCCAGGCGGATCAAATGGGTATCTGCTGAGCGCTGTGCGTCCGCATTAATTTCGTTGATAGCGTATTTAACCCAGTTGCTATTCATGGTGGTTATCCGTTTGTCATTTTGTGCCCAGTCTAGCGAAAGAGAAAGAAAAAAGGGTTGTCATTTCGCCTTTGTATTAGACTGTTAAGAGAAAAATATTCTCCTGAGGTGGGTAATGTTAGATAAAATTGACCGCAAACTGCTTTCGCTGCTGCAACAGGATTGTTCGCTCTCTTTGCAGGCGCTGGCAGATGCCGTTAATCTGACCACCACACCGTGCTGGAAACGTCTGAAGCGGCTGGAAGATGACGGCATTTTACTCGGTCGGGTGGCAGTGCTGGATGCCGAAAAACTGGGGTTAAATTTAACGGCATTTGTGCTGATCAAAACCCAGCATCACAGCAGCGACTGGTACTGTCGCTTCGTTAACGAAGTCACGCAGATGCCGGAAGTGCTCGGTTTCTGGCGCATGGCGGGAGAATACGACTATCTTCTGCGTGTGCAGGTGGCAGATATGAAACGCTATGACGACTTTTACAAGAAGCTGGTGAACAGCGTTCCGGGGCTGTCAGATGTCACTTCTAGCTTCGCCATGGAACAGATAAAATACACCACGGCTTTGCCCATTGAATAACCCTCGCGGCAGTAATTCACTGCCGGAAAATCACGTTCAGGATGTAACCGCGTGCGATTATTTGCTCAGTTAGGCTGGTACTTTCGCCGGGAATGGCAACGCTATCTCGGGGCTGTCGCCTTACTTATTATCATTGCTATCTTGCAGCTTATCCCGCCCAAAGTGGTGGGGATCGTGGTGGATGGCGTCACCGAACAGCACTTCACCTCGCAACAAGTGTGGATGTGGGTAGGTGTTTTAGTCGCTGTGGCTATTGTCACCTACTTGCTGCGCTACGTCTGGCGCGTCTGGCTGTTCGGTGCATCCTATCAACTGGCCGTTGAGTTGCGGGAAGATTTTTACCGTCAGTTGAGCCGACAACATCCGGAATTTTATCTCCGCCACCGCACCGGTGATTTGATGGCCCGCGCGACCAACGATGTCGATCGCGTCGTTTTTGCCGCGGGCGAAGGGGTGCTGACGCTGGTGGATTCGCTGGTGATGGGCTGCGTGGTGCTGGTGGTGATGTCAACGCAAATCAGCTGGCAGCTCACGCTGCTGTCGCTATTACCGATGCCGATTATGGCGCTGGTTATCAAGCGTTACGGCGATCAGTTGCATCAGCGCTTTAAGCTGGCGCAGGCGGCGTTTTCCGCGTTAAACGATCGAACCCAGGAGAGCATGACCAGCATTCGCATGATCAAAGCGTTTGGTCTGGAGGATCGCCAGTCGGCGTTGTTCAGCCGTGAGGCGGCAGATACCGGTGCAAAAAACATGCGCGTGGCGCGCGTTGATGCCCGTTTTGATCCCACCATTTATATCGCCATTGGTATGGCAAATATGCTGGCGATTGGCGGCGGTAGCTGGATGGTGGTGCACGGTTCCTTAACGCTCGGCCAGTTAACCAGCTTCGCTATGTATCTGGGGCTGATGATTTGGCCGATGCTGGCGCTGGCGTGGATGTTTAATATCGTCGAGCGCGGCAGCGCGGCTTATAGCCGTATCCGCGATATGCTGGCGGAAGCACCGGTAGTGAATGACGGCACCGAACCGGTGCCGGAAGGGCGCGGTAACCTGAATATCGCCATCCGTGAATTTCGTTACCCGCAGACCGGGAGCGCGGTGCTTAACAACGTGGCAGCGACGCTGGCGCCAGGCCAGATGTTGGGCATTTGCGGCCCGACAGGCGCCGGGAAAACCACATTGCTTTCTCTGATTCAGCGCCATTTCGATGTTGAGCAGGGCGATATCCGTTTTCATGATATCCCCCTGACGCGCCTGCAACTGGACGCCTGGCGCAGCCGGCTGGCGGTGGTCAACCAGACGCCATTCCTCTTTTCCGATACCGTGGGCAACAATATTGCGCTGGGTAAACCTGGCGCGACGCAGGAGGAGATCGAGCATGTGGCGAAACTTGCCAGCGTGCACGACGATATTCTGCGTTTGCCGCAGGGGTATGACACCGAAGTGGGTGAGCGCGGCGTGATGCTTTCTGGCGGGCAAAAACAGCGGATCTCAATTGCCCGTGCGCTGCTGCTGAATGCGGAGATTTTAATCCTTGATGATGCGCTCTCCGCTGTAGATGGGCGTACTGAACACCAGATCTTGCACAACCTGCGCCAGTGGGGCGAAGGGCGCACCGTTATTATCAGCGCGCATCGCCTGTCGGCGCTGACCGAGGCCAGTGAGATTATTGTCATGCAGCATGGGCACATCGCACAACGCGGCCAGCACGAGCAACTGGCGCGCCAGCCGGGCTGGTATCGCGATATGTATCGCTATCAGCAACTTGAGGCGGCGCTGAATGATGTTCCGCAGGAGGCGGTTGATGCGTAATTTCACCAAACAGTGGCCAACGCTGAAACGCTTGCTGAAATACGGCTCGCCGTGGCGCAAACCGTTGGCTAAAGCGGTGCTGATGCTGTGGGTCGCGGCGATTGCCGAAGTCTCCGGCCCGGCGCTGATCAGCTACTTTATCGATAATATGGTGGCGAAAAACTATCTGCCGCTCGGCATGGTTGCCGGGATGGCGGCGGTGTATGTCGGCCTGCAATTACTTGCGGCCCTGCTGCATTATGCGCAAGCGCTGCTGTTTAACCAGGCGGCGGTCGGCGTGGTGCAACAGTTGCGTACCGATGTGATGGATGCCGCCCTGCGTCAGCCGCTCAGCGCGTTTGACACCCAGCCTGTCGGGCAGATTATTTCGCGCGTGACCAATGATACTGAAGTGATCCGCGATCTCTACGTCACGGTGGTGGCAACGGTGTTGCGCAGCGCGGCGCTGATTGGCGCGATGCTGGTAGCGATGTTTAGCCTCGACTGGCGCATGGCGCTGGTAGCGATGGCGATTTTCCCGGCGGTGCTGATAGTGATGCTGCTTTACCAGCGTTACAGCACGCCGATTGTGCGGCGCATGCGTGCTTATCTGGCGGATATCAATGATGGTTTCAACGAAATCATCAACGGGATGAGCGTTATTCAGCAGTTTCGCCAGCAGGCGCGTTTTGGGGAACGAATGAGCGAATCCAGCCGTTCGCACTATATCGCCCGCATGCAAACCCTGCGGCTGGACGGCTTTTTGCTGCGTCCGCTGTTGAGCCTTTTCTCCGCGCTGGTGCTGTGTGGCTTGCTGATGCTATTCGGTTTCTCGTCCGTAGGCACGGTAGAGGTTGGGGTGCTGTATGCCTTCATCAGCTATCTCGGGCGTCTTAACGAGCCGTTGATTGAACTGACAACGCAGCAGTCAATGCTGCAGCAGGCGGTAGTCGCCGGTGAGCGCGTGTTCGAGCTGATGGACAGGCCGCGCCAGACTTACGGCTATGATGACGCGCCGCTGCAAAGCGGGTCTATCGATATCGACAATCTCTCTTTTGCTTACCGCGACGATCAACTGGTGCTGCAGGATATCTCCTTGCACGTGGAGCCGCGCAGTTTTGTCGCGCTGGTCGGGCACACCGGCAGTGGCAAAAGTACGCTGGCCAGCCTGTTAATGGGCTATTACCCGCTGACGAAAGGGGAGATCCGTCTGGACGGGCGTCCTCTGTCTGCATTAGGGCATGCGCCGCTGCGCAAAGGTGTGGCGATGGTGCAGCAGGATCCGGTAGTGCTGGCGGACAGCTTCTACGCTAACGTGACGCTGGGGCGTGAAATCAGCGAAGAACAGGTGTGGAAAGCGCTGGAAACGGTGCAGTTAGCTGAGCTGGCGCGCACGATGAGCGACGGTATTTACACACGATTGGGCGAGCAGGGTAATAACCTCTCGGTGGGGCAAAAACAGCTGCTGGCGCTGGCGCGCGTGCTGGTTGATACGCCGCAGATCCTGATTCTGGATGAAGCGACAGCGAACATCGATTCCGGCACCGAACAGGCAATTCAGCACGCGCTGGCGGCCGTGCGTGAGCATACGACGTTGGTGGTGATCGCCCACCGTTTATCGACCATTGTTGAGGCAGAAACGATTCTGGTGCTGCATCGCGGCCAGGCGGTTGAGCGCGGTACTCATCAGCAACTGCTTGAAGCGAAGGGCCGTTACTGGCAGATGTATCAGTTACAGCTTGCCGGTGAGGAGCTGGCTGCCAGCGCGCGCGAAGAGTCGCTTATCGCCTGATGCACCAAAATTAAGCACGCACCTTCACGGACTCTCTGTTGGTGCAAAAAAGTAACGCACCATGCACTGTCATGGTGCGTTTTTCTTTGCGCTTAACCTGCCGAATCATAAGCAAAGTTTTTCCCCTTTCTTGCTCTGCCCGTCCGGGCGCACTAACAACCTGAAATCTTCCCTGTTTTCATTCCTGGCACAACGATTGCAATGTCTATTGCGTGTTAGCTGCGGCCATTATCGAATTCGACTGGAGGGGGATCTATGAAGCTGGTTACCGTGGTGATTAAGCCATTCAAACTTGAAGACGTGCGTGAAGCGCTTTCTTCTATTGGTATTCAAGGGCTGACCGTAACTGAAGTGAAAGGCTTTGGCCGTCAGAAGGGTCACGCTGAGCTGTACCGCGGTGCGGAATATAGCGTCAATTTCCTGCCAAAAGTGAAAATTGATGTGGCGATCGCTGACGATCAACTCGATGAAGTGATCGATGTGATCAGCAAAGCGGCCTACACCGGAAAAATTGGCGACGGCAAAATCTTCGTTGCCGAGCTGCAACGCGTCATTCGTATTCGTACCGGCGAAGCCGACGAAGCGGCACTGTAATACAAGACACACAGTGATGGGGATCGGAACAATGAAAAACACAACATTAAAAACAGCTCTTGCTTCGCTGGCGTTGCTGCCAGGCCTGGCGATGGCGGCTCCCGCTGTGGCGGATAAAGCCGACAACGGCTTTATGATGATTTGCACCGCGCTGGTGCTGTTTATGACCATTCCGGGCATTGCGCTTTTTTACGGCGGTTTGATCCGCGGTAAAAACGTACTGTCAATGCTGACGCAGGTTGCCGTCACCTTCGCTCTGGTGTGCATCCTGTGGGTGGTGTATGGCTACTCGCTGGCATTTGGCGAGGGCAACAGCTTCTTCGGCAGCTTCAACTGGGCAATGTTGAAAAACATCGAACTGAAAGCCGTGATGGGCAGCATTTATCAGTATATCCACGTGGCGTTCCAGGGTTCCTTCGCTTGTATCACCGTTGGCCTGATTGTCGGCGCGCTGGCTGAGCGTATTCGCTTCTCTGCGGTGCTGATTTTTGTGGTGGTATGGCTGACGCTCTCTTACGTGCCGATTGCACACATGGTCTGGGGCGGCGGTCTGCTGGCAACCCACGGCGCGCTGGATTTCGCGGGCGGTACGGTTGTTCACATCAACGCCGCGATTGCAGGTCTGGTGGGTGCTTACCTGATTGGTAAACGCGTGGGCTTTGGCAAAGAAGCATTCAAACCGCATAACCTGCCGATGGTCTTCACTGGTACCGCTATCCTCTATGTTGGCTGGTTTGGCTTCAACGCTGGCTCTGCAAGCTCGGCGAACGAAATCGCGGCGCTGGCCTTTGTGAACACTGTCGTTGCTACTGCGGCCGCTATTCTGGCGTGGGTATTTGGCGAATGGGCAATGCGCGGCAAGCCGTCTCTGCTCGGTGCTTGTTCTGGTGCCATCGCGGGTCTGGTTGGTATCACCCCGGCCTGTGGTTATGTGGGTGTCGGCGGCGCACTGATTGTGGGGCTGATTGCCGGTCTGGCTGGGCTGTGGGGCGTTACTGCGCTGAAACGTATGTTGCGTGTAGATGACCCGTGCGATGTCTTCGGTGTGCACGGTGTATGCGGCATCGTCGGTTGTATCCTGACGGGTATCTTCGCGTCTACGTCGCTGGGCGGTGTCGGTTTCGCTGAAGGTGTGACCATGGGCCATCAGGTGCTGGTGCAGCTGGAAAGCGTTGCCATCACTATCGTGTGGTCTGGCGTGGTGGCCTTTATCGGCTACAAACTGGCGGACATGACGGTAGGTCTGCGCGTACCGGAAGAGCAAGAGCGTGAAGGGCTGGATGTGAACAGCCACGGCGAAAACGCCTATAACGCCTGATTACGTTGAGTTATCTCCTGAGCATAAAAAAGCCTCCGATCGGAGGCTTTTCTTTTTAAAGCATTTAAAGCGCAGTTAGTTGCGATTGCGCATAACGCCTTCCTGCACGCTGGAGGCCACCAGCACACCCTCTTGCGTATAGAACTCACCGCGCACAAAACCGCGAGCGCTGGAAGCTGACGTACTTTCCACACTGTAGAGCAACCACTCGTTCATATTAAACGGGCGATGGAACCACATGGAGTGGTCAATGGTGGCAACCTGCATACCACGCTCAAGAAAGCCCACACCATGCGGCTGAAGCGCAACCGGCAGGAAGTTAAAGTCCGAAGCATATCCAAGCAGATATTGATGCACGCGGAAATCGTCCGGCACGGTGCCGTTTGCGCGGATCCATACCTGGCGGGTAGGATCGGCAACGTGGCCTTTTAGCGGGTTATGAAACTCAACCGGGCGGATCTCCAGAGGCTTGTCACTGAGAAACTTCTCTTTGGCCTGCGGAGGCAACAAGTGGGCAAGCGCGCGGGCAATATCCGTTTCGGATTGCAGTGAATCCGGCGACGGTGCCGGCGGCATCGTTTTTTGGTGCTCGTAGCCGGTTTCCGGTGCCTGGAACGACGCGGTCATATAGAAAATAGGTTTGCCGTTCTGGATGGCCGCAACGCGTCGGGCGCTGAAACTGTTGCCATCACGCAGCACTTCCACATCATAAACAATCGGTTTTTCACTATCGCCCGGACGTAAAAAGTAACTATGGAACGAATGCACCAGGCGCTCGGCAGGAACGGTCTCTTTGGCGGCATACAAAGCCTGGCCGACGACCTGGCCGCCAAAAACCTGGCGCAAGCCGAGATCTTCGCTCTGCCCGCGAAACAAGCCCTCTTCAATTTTTTCCAGGTTCAGTAATGCCAGCAGATTGGATAACGCCTGACTCATAGATTTCCTCAAATTAATAACGGCTGACGGAGCGAATTATCCGAATAGTATAACCTGGAAAAATTGCTGGTCCGATGGGTTCAATAATCTGAATAGATGGCAGTTTGCAGGAATATATCCCGCACGTGTGCCACACTTGTTCAGGTTACGATGGTTTGACCACACATCCTGGCGGGCGAAACGCCTGCCGGTGCATTGAAGATAAGGAGAAATCAATGAAACTCGTGCACATGTTAAGTGGTTTAGCAGTCGCGGTCGCGCTGTCTGCCTGCGCCCAAAAGGGCGGCGATATTCCGACACCTGCACCCAACCCAAATGCACCTGCGGCAACAAATAAACCGGCGATCACGCAACCGAATGTTTCGGGTACGGTTTGGATCCGTCAGAAAGTGGCGTTGCCGCCAAACGCGGTACTCACCGTGACGGTTTCTGATGCTTCGCAGGCAGATGCGCCGTCGAAGGTACTGGCGCAGAAAGCTGTCCGTACTGAAGGTAAACAGTCACCGTTTAGCTTTGTGCTGCCATTTAACCCGGCGGATATTCAGCCCAACGCCCGCATCCTGCTGAGCGCGGCGATTACCATTGACAACAAAATCGTCTTTATTACCGATACGGTTAAGCCGGTTATCAACCAGGGCGGTACAAAAGTTGACCTGACGCTGGTGCCGGTACAGCAAACCGCTGTGCCGCTGCAACAAAGTGGTGGGGCGGCAACAACAGTGCCTTCCACTTCTCCGACTCAGGTAAACCCGTCGGAAGCGACACCTGCGCCGACGCAGTACTAATCTGATTGTGCTCCTCCCGGTTGGGAGGAGCCTTAATAGATCCAGCGATAACGCTGTAAATCGATTTGCCCACTTCCCGACACCACCACGCCTTCCGCCAGCAGCGCCTGACGCTGACGCTGTAGATCCGGCCCGGTCAGCGAGATACAACCATGACGATTCACCACCCGATGCCACGGTAATGTGCTGCCTTCCGGTAAGCGTTTCAGCACGCCGCCCACCTGGCGTGCCGCGCGCGGTGAACCGGCCAGCTTCGCCACATCACCATAGGTCGTGACATAGCCTTCGGGTATGGCGGCAACGATTTGCCACACTCGCTGCGGGAAAGAGTCCTGTGTATCCATTGTGATGTCCTGAAGGAAGAAGAGGCAGCATAAACAGCCAATCGTGTGCTGTGAAGAGGGGATTGCGCAAGAAACCAGCATCCGCCCCGGCGCGGCTTGCAATTGCCATCCCGGATAGGGATAATGCGCCAGCGCGTTGGTTAACAACGCTCTCAATGGGGGCTCTGTTGGTTCTCCCGCAACGCTACTCTGTTCACCAGGTCAGGTCCGGAAGGAAGCAGCCAGGGCAGATGACGTGTGTGCCGGGATGTAGCTGGCAGGGCCCCCACCCAATTCTGCTTCCTTTGTTTTTCTCACTCGCGTGAATAACGCAAATACCCCGCAATGCCATCTTCTCCGCCATCCGAAGGGTGATGAACACCTTCTGAAACCGGAACTTGCGCAAAGTCGAAGGGCGAAACGCCGGCAATACAGGCCACATTGACACCATACTGATCCGGGTTTGAGCGCCGCTGATGGAAGGTGTAGATGCCGCAAATCGAGCAAAAATAGTGCACAGCTGTTCCGGTGTTAAAGCGATATTCGGTCAATTTATCCTTGCCTTTAATCACCTCAATGCCCGAGAGCGGGGCCGACACGGTAACTGCGCCGCGCATTCGGCAAAAAGAGCAATTACAGCGCCGCACAGTGTTAAAACCGTCCGAAAGCTGCACAGAAAACGCCACCGCGCCGCAGTGACACTGCGCCATTAATTTTTCCGCCATCGCTTTCCTCATCAAGACAAATCAAACGGGTCTTTCAACCTTAGCCTTTTTTACCTTTTTTGGTGGGGGAAAACGCGTGGGTTCACTGGTGATGTTTTTATGCAGAAACGGTACGCTGTAGCCGCAAAAAATAATGCTGATAAAAGGGCAGGGAGTATGCGCAACATCGTATTGGCATTGACGTTATCGGTATCGACGGCATCTTTTGCCGCTACGTTGCAGTCAGGGGTTTATGAAGGGCTGCAACTGGCGGTATCACCCTCCGGGCAGGTTATGGGCTACTACTCTGAAACCATGGGTGTTGGCATGACGCGAAACTGCTCCTTTGCGCTGGCGGGTAACGTCTCTCCGGCCGGGGAGGCGGAAATTTCCAGCTGGTCTTCCGATGTGCTGCCGGGGCATCTTTCCGCTACGGTGGACGGCGTGACATTGAAGATTGTGAACGGGCAAAACCATGACGGCTGCATGAATGTGATGGTGCCGCAGATCAACGAGGGGATTGAGTTGAGTAAAACCCAGTCGACACAATGGGTTTCTCTCGCCGAAGTGGTTGATGAACGGGTTTATCTCAGCAGCACACCGGATACCAGCACGCGGCGCAAGGCGTGGATTGTCAAAGATGATGTGGTGGGGGTGCTGAAAACCGGGCAGGGCTGGACGCAGATCCAGTTTATTAGCGAGTCAGGGAAAAGCACCACTGGCTGGGTTAACAGCCAGTCGATAAAGCCGCTGACAGCGCCTGCGGCCTGAGTTTTACACCACGCTACGTTTTAATGGCGCTTGCGTTTCGCGAAGCGCCAGCCACAAGGGTTTAAGTCGCAGTAGCGCGTTTTCCAGCTCATTTGAATCCAGCGCGAAAGGGATACGCAGATAACGCTCAAACGCCCCTGTCAGCCCGAAACGCGGGCCAGCGCCGAGGTGGATACCAATCGTTTCTGCACGGGCGGCAAACTGTGTTGCCAGCATATCGGGCAATTCTATCCAGAAAGAGAGGCCGCCTTCCGGCAGTGAGAAACGCCAGTCGGGGAAGTGTTCCCGCAGCAGCGCTGCACAGCGATCGCGTCGTGCTTTGAGCATATCGCGACGCGCGGGCAGAAAGTTTTCGCCATTTTCCATCAGCCATAGCGTTGCCAGTTGTTCCAGCAGCGGTGAGCCGAGTTCCAGCGTATCGCGCGTCTGCACCAGCGTAGCAATGGTTCGCGATGAGGCGCGGATCCACCCTAAACGCAGCCCACCCCAGAACGTTTTCCCCGCCGAACCGAGCGTAATTACCGTGCTGCTACTATCAAACGCCGCCATTGGCGGTGGCGGCGGAGACTCGTACCATAAATCCACCATCGTTTCGTCAACCACCAGGGTGGTGCGCGCTTGCGCGGCAACGCTGACGATGGCCCTGCGCGTGGCGATATCCATACAGCGGCCGGTTGGATTGTGATAATCAGGCATTAAATAAGCCAGCCGTGGCGCGGTCTGCGCCAGCGTCGCGGCGAAACCGTCGATGTCCCAGCCCGTTTGTGGTAAAGAAACGCCAAACGGCCTGCACGACGCTCCCTGAATGGCGGCAATCGCCAGCGGATAGGTCGGGTGATCGACCACCACGCGATCGCCGGGCCCGGTCAGCATGCGCAGAATCAGCGCCAGACCGCTGAGCGCGCCATTGACTACCATCACTTCATCAGCATGCGTGGGTAAGCCGCGGGCGGTGTATCGTGTGGCAATCGCTTCGCGCAATGCCTGCACACCTAATTGCCCGTAACCGGTGCGGGAAAGATAAGGCGGAATGGCCGCCAGCGCATGGATATAAGCCTGGTGAATTTCCGGGCCAGCGCTGAGCGCGGCAGTGGAGAGATCGAGTGCTGTGCCCGCCGTGCTTAGCGTGGGTATCGCGCGGCTATCGGGCAGGATCACGCGCGAGCCACTGCCGTGGCGGCTTTCCAGATAACCTTCATCACGCAAGTGTGCGAGTGCGCTGGCAACGGTTGTGCGGCTGATCTCGAGCATTGAGGCCAGTTCACGCTCTCCGGGAAGGCGTGTCTCCATTGCCAGCCTGCCATCAAGGATCAGCAGGCGCAGCGCGTCGGCTAGTTGTCGCCATAACGGCGTACGCGAAGCGGGTTGTTGCCAGTGGCCCAACAGACGGTGTAACGAGTGGCTACCCAGACGGCGTGATGACATATACAGTCCACTATTTGAAAACTGGACATTAATAATAAGTCCATTTCCGGTAAAGATGAAAGCCTGGACAACCGGAGAAAAATAATGCTGCGTCGATTAATTCAACTGTATACAGGTCTGGTTCTGTACGGCGTTTCTACCGCCATGTTTGTACGCGCGGATCTGGGCGCGGACCCATGGAACGTCTTTCATTTAGGCATAATGAAATTGCTATCGCTGGATATTGGTACGGTGATGATCGTGACCGGTGCGCTGGTGCTGCTACTGTGGATCCCGCTGCGCCAGCGGCCCGGATTGGGAACGATCAGTAATGTGATTGTATTAGGTCTGGCCGCCGATGCTGCGTTGTCGCTGATGCCGGTGCTGGATTCGCTGGTGGCTCGCGGCACCTTACTGGTTTGCGCCGTGGTAGTGAATGCCATCGCGACCGGAATGTATATTGGCGCGGGGTTTGGTGCCGGACCGCGTGATGGGTTAATGACCGGTATTCATGCGCGCACCGGCTGGTCGGTGCGGACTATCCGCACGGC
Organism: Enterobacter sp. R4-368; assembly: GCF_000410515.1. NCBI lineage: Bacteria > Pseudomonadati > Pseudomonadota > Gammaproteobacteria > Enterobacterales > Enterobacteriaceae > Enterobacter > Enterobacter sp. R4-368. The sequence goes on from NC_021500.1 coordinate 4,207,790, forward strand.
GATTGAAGTTTCTGTGCTGTTTATCGGTTGGCTGCTGGGGGGAACCGTTGGCGTGGGCACGGTGGTTTACGCACTGGCGATTGGCCCGCTGATCCAGCTTTGCCTGCCGTGGTTTCGTCAGAAACCAACGCGAAAGCCTGAGCCACAAAGCGAGCCAGCCTTATAAATGTGTATTCACTGCAATGCGCTGCGCCATTCACCCCATCAATTTTGGTGTTGAGCGGGCGGTTTACTTTATAAAACGACCAGGGGATTCTGGTGTAACAACATCCGTTGGCGTTGAAAAGGAGTGATGGTCAATGGCAACACCCGAGCTCGAAACCGCAAGACTTCTTCTCAAGCCGCTGGCATCGGAAGATGCTACGCAAATTCAGCGTATCTTCCCGCGCTGGGAAATCGTACGCTACCTGATAGCCAGTGTGCCCTGGCCCTACCCGGAAGGTGCCGCGCAGCATTATGTAGATAATGTTGCGCTGGCGGCAAACCGCGCAGGGGACGGCTGGTTTTGGACGCTGCGTCGCAAAGCAGACCCGACAGAGTTGATGGGGGTTATTTGCTTAATGAATACGCCAGATAATAACCGGGGTTTCTGGTTGGCACCGGAGTGGCAAGGGCAGGGCTATATGACGGAAGCTTGCCATGCGGTGAATGATTACTGGTTCAATGTGCTCGATCGCGATGTGCTGCGCGCACCGAAAGCCGTGGCGAATGCGCGTTCGAAAAAGATTTCTGAACGTAGCGGAATGCGGCTGGTTCGCTGCGAGAAAGGGCAATACGTCTCCGGAGAACTGGACACCGAGCTTTGGGAGATCACGCGCGATGAATGGAATAATTTTCACCGCTGAAACCTGTCAGCCGCAGGAGGCTGGCAGGTTATTTAAATTTCATTGTCGATATATTTATTTACGCAGATTTATTTGTCATTTAAATGACATGTTAATTTAATATTTTTGTCATAATTCTTAGGCAGATTAATCTAGGGTTTTTTTAAGTTGTTATAATTCTGAAATATATTTCTGGATCAGTTCCATAAGTTCGTGTATTAATTAGCATGTTTATTCACACAAGAAGGGATAATCATGGCCAGTGCTGTATTAAACGTCAAAATTGATGAAGCGCTAAAAGAGAAACTTCGTCATTACGCAGAAGTAAATAGTGAAAATCTCGGTACCGCGACAGAAAAACTGTTGCTGCTGGCTTTTCAGGCTGCGGAAGAGGCGGGAGTATCGGAAGACGACATTGATAACCAGCATACCGAAGAAGAGAGTTCTACTCCGTTAACTCCTAAAGAAATTAAAGCGTTACGTAAACTTCTGAAGAAGAAAAAATGAACCAACAACTGCTATCAACCGCCAGCAACTATGGCGAAGCCTGTGAGCTGCTGCGCTCAGGTTTTGTTAAACAAGTTCGTCTGGACTGGAATATCGGAAGTGATGAGTTTTTTCGCATCGCATCAGACTGGTGCGACGCCGGAGCGAAAATTAAAAAAGAAGGGCACAGCTTTATTATTTCGATAAAAGGCTTCCCGATCCCGCGTCAGCAGTAATGTATTTGTCATGAAACTGTCATTTTAATTGCATTAAAAAATGTGATGGTGGTTTCATAATAAAAATACGTAACCATCTCAAATGCACATTACGGATGATGTTTCCGACGAGCCTTTTGTGGCTCGTCGCTATTTCTTTTCCCGCACAATATCCTTCCACTGTATTTAGCCCCGTCTGGTATTTTCTCCGAAGCGCTCACAGGCACTGACCTGCAAACCGGGTATACTGGAAAACTGTTTGCAGCCGGGAAGCGCTATGAAAACCATCACTCTTTATGATGTCGCCAGCCATGCGGGCGTCTCTTACCAGACCGTTTCGCGCGTGATTAACGATGCGGCACATGTCTCGCCAAGGACGCGCGAGAAAGTGCTCGCTGCAATGGCGAAACTGCATTACATCCCCAATCGCGGTGCTCAGCAACTGGCAGGTAAACGCACAAAAACGCTCGGTTTGTTGACGACCGATCTGGCTTTGCATGCGCCATCGCAAATCGCGTCGGCGGTAAAATCCCGCGCCGGCCAGGCCGCGGCCAGCGTGATCATCTCTATGTTGGAGCAGCACGATGCAGCCAGCTGCTCGGCTGCCTTACAGGAACTGCTGGCGCAGCGCGTTGAAGGCGTGTTGATCAACGTGCCGCTTGATGATGCGCTGGCGCAGCAACTCGCGGCGCAGGCGGTACCCACGCCTGTGTTGTTCCTGGATGTTGGCGAGACGGCCGCGGTGAACAGCCTGGTGTTTGATGCCATGCAAGGCGCGCGGCTTGGCGTAGAACATCTGCTGGCGCAGGGGCACCGTCAGATTGCGTTACTCGGCGGGCCGCAGACTTCGGTTTCCGCGCGCACCCGCTTTGCTGGCTGGCTGACGGCGCTCCAGCAGGCGGGGCTTACGCCTTGTGCCAGCGCGCACGGTGACTGGAGCGCGGCTTCCGGTTATGAAAAAGCGCACAGTTTGCTTGCGGGCAGCCAGTTACCCGACGCGGTGCTGGTGGCAAATGATCAAATGGCGCTTGGCGTTATCCGCGCCTGCGTCGAGAAAGGAATTGATGTGCCGGCGCAGATCTCGGTGGTGGGTTATGACGATACCGCCGATAGCGCCTGGTTTTCCCCACCGCTCACCACTATCCGTCAGGCATTTAAAGAGGCCGGGGAGCGAAGCGTCGACTGGCTACTCAGCCCGTCAGCTCAGGGCGATGTCACAGGTCAAACGCGGCTGCCGGTGATGCTCATCGAACGCCACTCCACCGCGCCAGCCCGGCAACAGAAACTGAGTGGTGAAACCCTTGCCAGACGCTTAAACGAACTGGCGCAGCAGGTTGCGATGCTGGATCGCCGTTAACACTTTTGTGATCCCCTTCGCTTTGATCCTGCTACCGGCTTTACCTGTGGTGAAAAATGCGTCATTGTGCCGTTAATTGTGAGCGCTTCGCAAAATGAGGTTTTTATGTCTGCTTCCGCGTTAAATTCGCTTCTCTCCCGCCGCGACTGGGAGAACCCGGTCCTCACGCACTGGCACCGTTTACCCGCGCATGCGCCGATGCGCAGCTGGCGCGATGAAGTCTCTGCGCGTGATAACGCGCCATCGCCCGCACGCCGCTTACTCAACGGTCAATGGCAATTCAGTTTTTTCGCTGCGCCAGAAGCGGTGCCGGCAGGGTGGATCGAGGAAGATTGCGCTGATGCGGTGGTAATGCCAGTCCCTTCAAACTGGCAAATGCAGGGTTTCGATACGCCGATTTATACCAATGTCACTTACCCGATCCCGGTAAATCCTCCGTTTGTACCACAACAAAATCCGACCGGTTGTTACTCGCTCACATTCGAGGTGAGCGAATCAGAACTGGCGCACGGGCAAACCCGTATTGTTTTTGACGGGGTGAACTCGGCTTTTTATCTGTGGTGTAACGGGCAATGGATCGGCTACTCACAGGACAGCCGCCTGCCTGCTGAGTTTGATTTAAGTCAGGCACTGAAGGTCGGAGAGAACCGGCTGGCGGTGATGGTGCTGCGCTGGTGCGATGGCAGTTACCTGGAAGATCAGGATATGTGGCGGATGAGCGGCATTTTCCGTGACGTTTCTCTACAGCGTAAGCCCGTCACGCACATTGCCGACTTTCACCACGTTACGCAGTTAAATGCGGAACTGACTCACGGGCAGTTGCAGGTTTATGCCCGGCTTGCAGGCGATTTTACCGATTGCCGCGTCGCTTTTGCGTTATGGCGAGGGGAAGAAAAAATCGCCGAAGCGCAACAAACGCCGGGCAGCGCAGTGGTTGATGAGCGCGGATGCTGGGCAGAGCGCCTGAGCGTCACGTTGCCGGTGGCTTCTCCATTGTTGTGGAGCGCTGAAACGCCGCACCTTTATCGCCTGACGCTAACACTGCTCGACGCACGGGGAAATGTACTGGAAGTGGAAGCCTGTAATGTCGGGTTCCGCCAGGTTGAGATCAGCAACGGCTTGCTGAAACTTAATGGAAAACCGTTGCTGATCCGTGGCGTTAACCGCCACGAGCACCACCCGGAAAACGGGCAGGCGATAGATGAAGCCACCATGCGTCGCGACATTGAGCTAATGAAACAGCATAACTTTAATGCGGTGCGCTGCTCTCACTATCCCAATCATCCGTTGTGGTATCAGCTGTGCGATGAATACGGTTTATATGTGGTGGATGAAGCCAATATCGAAACCCACGGTATGGTGCCGATGAGCCGTCTCGCTGACGATCCGCTCTGGCTTCCGGCGATGAGCGAACGCGTAACCCGCATGGTGCAACGCGATCGTAACCATCCATCGATCATCATCTGGTCGCTGGGAAATGAGTCTGGGCATGGCGCGAACCACGATGCGCTCTATCGCTGGCTGAAAACCACCGATCCGACGCGCCCGGTGCAGTATGAAGGTGGCGGGGCGAACACCGCCGCAACCGATATTGTTTGCCCAATGTATGCGCGCGTTGACCAGGATCAGCCATTCCCGGCGGTGCCGAAGTGGTCAATCAAAAAGTGGATCGGTTTGCCGGATGAAAACCGCCCGCTGATTTTATGTGAATACGCCCACGCGATGGGCAACAGCTTCGGCGGCTTTGCCAAATACTGGCAGGCCTTTCGCGCCGCGCCGCGCTTGCAGGGCGGTTTTGTCTGGGACTGGGTCGACCAGGCGCTAACGAAAAAGGACGAGAACGGACAACCGTTCTGGGCGTATGGCGGTGACTTTGGCGATACGCCAAATGATCGACAGTTCTGTATGAATGGGCTGGTTTTCCCGGACAGAACACCGCATCCGGCGCTGTATGAAGCGCAGCGCGCCCAGCAATTTTTCCAGTTCAGCCTGCTGAGTACCCAGCCGCTGGTTATTGAGGTGGAGAGCGAATACCTGTTCCGCGCTGCCGATAACGAGTCCCTGCGCTGGCGCGTGGAGCGTGATGGCGAGGTTCTGGCACAGGGAGAAACGGCACTCGATATCGCGCCGCAAGGAAAACAGAAAATTGCGCTCACGCTCCCTGAGCTGCATGCGATCCCGGGAGATGTATGGCTGAATGTCGAGGTTTACCAGCGGGCGGCAACGCGCTGGTCGGCGGCGGAACACCTTTGCGCGTGGGATCAGTGGCGTTTACCTGCCCCGCTGTATAGTGCGCCGCGTGAGGTTAAAGGTGCGTGTCCGGCGTTGCAGACGAGCGAGCTGGATTACACAGTCAGCGCTGGTCATCAGCGCTGGCAGTTCAGTCGCCAAAGCGGCAACCTGGTGCAGTGGTGGCGCGATGATCAACCGACGCTGTTAACGCCGCTCATGGACTGCTTTGCCCGCGCGCCGCTGGACAACGATATCGGCATCAGCGAAGTGACGCGCATTGATCCTAACGCCTGGGTAGAGCGCTGGAAAGCGGCTGGCATGTATGACCTGCATGCGCAGTTGCTCTATTGCGAGGCGGAAGAGGGGGCAGCAGACGTTGTTATTCATACGGGACATTGCTGGGTGGGCGCGGGAAAAACGGCGTTTATCAGCCATAAACGCTGGCGCATTGATAGCCACGGTGTATTGCACGGTGACGTGGAGGTACAGGTGGCAACCGATATTCCGCCACCGGCGCGTGTCGGCCTGGTTTGCCAGCTCGCAGAACTCCATTCGCAGGCAAGCTGGTTAGGGTTAGGGCCGCATGAAAACTACCCCGACCGTAAACTGGCGGCGCGCCAGGGTTTGTGGACATTGCCGCTTGCTGCGCTGCATACGCCCTATATTTTCCCCGGCGAGAATGGCCTGCGTTGCGATACGCGCATGTTGCGCTATGGCGCGCATCGACTGGACGGCGATTTCCACTTCTCGCTGGGGCGCTACAGCGATAAGCAACTGCGCGAAACCACACATCATCATCTGCTGCGTGAAGAGGATGGTTGCTGGCTGCATGTTGATGCGTTCCATATGGGAGTCGGCGGCGATGACTCCTGGAGCCCAAGCGTGTCGGCAGAGTTTATTCTCAACACGGACAAGGTGCGTTACGCCTTTTGCTGGCGGCAAGACTAAACTTATCGGGCCTGATGCGGCGGGGGTGTTCTGCCGCACGGCCACTTCGGAGATCAACTCATGAAGTATGTTGATGGTTTTGTGGTTGCCGTGCCGGCCGATCAAAAAGAGGCCTACCGCCAGTTGGCAGCAAAATCTGTCGCGTTGTTTAAAGCGTATGGCGCCACGCGGATTGTCGAATGCTGGGCGGACGATGTTCCCGACGGTAATTTCACCGACTTTCGCATGGCCGTGAAAGCTGAAGACAACGAAGAGGTCGTCTTCAGCTGGATTGAATATCCATCAAAAGAGATACGCGACGCCGCGAATCAGAAAATCATGGCTGACCCGCGAATGCGCGAGTTGGGCAACGAGATGCCCTTTGACGGCAAGCGTTTGATTTACGGGGGCTTCGTTCCCATTCTTGACGAATAAGTGGCCGCTCAGGAAACTTTGGTAAACAGCGCCTTGCACTCCAGCACGTCGCCATCTGTACGGAATACGCCCCCACCGACATAATGCAGGGTTTGCGGCCACTCCGGCTGGGGGTTAACCCGTGCGGCAACCACTTCAAAAATAAAGAAGTTGTAGTTATCCACCATCGCGTCATCGTAGAGCCGGCACTCGAACTGCCCGAAACACTCTTTTATCGACGGCGCGCTGACCTTGTCGCTCTTTTCTGCCGTCAGGCCAAATTTCGCGAACTTGTCGACGTCATCGCCGGTGCAGTTACCGATGCGTGAAACGGTATCAATCATGCTGGCTTCCGGCAGATTAATCACACATTCACCGCTCTGGCGAATGCGCGCAAAACTGGCGTTTCCCGCTGAAATCATGCAGCCCACCAGCGACGGCGTAAACTCCAGAATCGTGTGCCAGCCCAGGGTCATAATATTGTTTTGCCCTTGCCAGTGGCTGCTGAGCAGCACCACCGGGCCGGGTTCCAGCCAGTGCCGGACATCATGCAGCGGCCAGGATTGCTTTTTCATCATGCTTCCTCCGCGTGTTAAACCACTTTTAACAGTAGCAAAACTAGGCGGCGCGCAGGTTGTTTTCCGCCCACTGAATAAACGCGTCAGGCGGCAGCGCTTTGCTGTAGAGCCAGCCCTGACCGTACTCCACGCCATACTTCTTTAGCCACTGAAGCTGGCCTTCGGTTTCAATGCCTTCCGCCACCATCGCCAGCCTGAGCGCTTTCGCCATATCGATGATGTGCGGCGTTACGGCTTTGTACTCCAGCGCATCGACAAACGATTTGTCGATTTTGATGATGTCGACATCCAGATTTTGCAGATAGCTCAGGCTGCAATAGCCGGTGCCAAAGTCATCAATGTAAATTGCGTGTCCGGCGGCGCGCAGCGCACTGATTGCCGGGCCGCTCACCGCCGGATCGGCGAAACCGCGTTCGGTGAGTTCAAGGGCGATTTGTGTTGGCGAGAGCTGCCACTGGGCGATGAGACGCGCCAGCAGATCCGGCAGTGTGGGATCAAGCAGATCCGCCGGCTCAAGGTTAATCGAAATATGTTGCTCCGGGTGTTGGTGCAGCCAGGATCCGAGGGTGGAAAATACGGTTTCGACCACCAGTTTGGTCAGCTGCGGCATCAGACCGCTGTGCACCGCCAGCGGAATAAAAATATCTGGTGCAAGGTAACTGCCATCTTTCTGCCGCCAGCGTGCCAGCGCCTCCGCGCCGACTATCTTGCCGTTATCGAGCTCAACAATCGGTTGAAAAAAAACGGTAATTTCGCGTCCGTGAATGGCGTCCTGCAACTGCGCGCGCGGTGAATGCAAACGGCGCAGCAGCCTTAACATGACAAAAGCGAGCAGCAGGCTTACCAGCAAACCGAGTGGCAACCAAATCATCAGTAACCGATGCCAGTTTTTTTCCAGCGGCGCAATCGCCATCCAGGTAACAATTGCCAGCCCCATGTCCGCATCGCGCTCGATCCGGTAGACCTCGCCATTGGTAATGATGCGCGTTGGACCCTGCTGGTTTATTTGTGCCAGCCTGGCCGCAGTCAGCCGGGGGCTTCCGGCAATGCGCTGGTGCGTTTTGGTATTGATAAGCGCGATATAAACGGGGGCGGTGCCATGCGACAAAATATCAATAAACGACGTCGGATCGACCATCACCACATAGTGCGCACTGCCGATCGCGACCATATATTTCGCCAGACCCAGATCGTTGTGGCGAGTCAGCCAGGCGCGAAAGCCATCGGTGGTGATCTTCCCGGGCTCGGGAAAAGGCGGAATATGGCTGTCGGCTTGTAGTGATGAGCAGATCGGTTGCAGCCCGTTCATATAAAGAACTTCGCGCACATAGCGCCATGAATAAGAAATACGCCGCATCGTCAACAAATGTTCTGGCGTACAGGGCGCGCCATCGTAGGCATCCAGCTCACGAAGCGCGGCTTTACTCTGGTTGATGACGCGTTGGGTACGCATTTCTGCCAGCGTAGAGTACGCGTCCAGATCATTCATAAAGTTTTCTTCAGCCTGGCGGTGACTCATCCAGATACTCAGGCTCACCGGCAGGAAAATGGCGAGCACCAGAGCAACTGTCGCAAGACTCATCAGTCGTCGGTTGGTCATGATCAAAAATCCTTCTTTGATACTGATAAACGAGGAGTATCTTTTAGCCGCTGATGTTATAACACGCGGCAGCGATTGTTTTCTTTCAGGAAAGAAAGGATGAAGAAAAAAGAGTTTGTGACCCAGGATTTGCTAAGCAAAATTTATCAAATCAGCGCGCCTGGCCCGCGCAAACTCCCGCCTGAACGCCAACTGGCTCAGGAGTATGGCGTCTCGCGCTTTACTATCCGACAGGCGCTGGAAAAACTCGCGAGTATTGGTGTGGTGAATATTGTGCAGGGTTCCGGCATCTGGATTAACGAGCAGGCGCGCAGCAATCCGCTGGTTTACAACTCCATCACCGAAAAGCGTTTTGATCAGATTCGTTTTCGCATGATTAGCCTGCATAAAAAGCGTCCGGACCGTGATGAACAGCAAATCTTTGGCCTGAACGAAGAGAGCTTTATCTGGCAGTTTTGCCGCCTGCGGTTTGTCGACGAACAAGCGGTACAGATTGAGATTTCCCGCATGCCGGTGGAAGGGTTTGCCGATCTCAACCAGCAGATCATTGAACGTTCGATCCAGCAGTATGTGCTGGGCAAAGGCTACCGGATCTCACATCTCCTGACCACCTACCGGGCGGTGAGCGTGAGCCGCGAACAGGCGGTGCTGTTGGGCTGTAAAAAGGGCAGCCCGGCAATGCATATTAGTAATCGCAGTATCCTGGAAGGCGGGCAGGTGTATGAGATCAGCGACATTATTGATATCAACTACACCTGTACGTATGTCATTCCGCATAACCGCGAAAACCTCACCTTCCGCCAGGGTGGTGGCTGACGTTACGGCGTGTGGATGGCGCCATCGGCAAGGCGGCTTTGCGTCCACTCATGCGGGCGATAGATGCCAGGGTGCGCCAGCGCTTGCTGCTCGTCGAAACTGACGCCAATGCCCGGTTTTTCCGGCGCATAGACGAAGCCATCTTTGACTTCCGGCGCGCCAGGAAACACCGCGTCTGTGCTGGCGGAGCGGGGGATATACTCCTGGATCGCCGCATTATGCAGGTGAATATTCAAATGCGTATTCACCGCCACACCAATGGGCGTCATATCTCCCGGCCCGTGCCAGGCCAGCCGTACGCCGAATGCCTGGCACAGAATCGCCAGTTTTAATGCCGGTGTGATGCCGCCAATCTGCGAAATGTGGCAGCGGATGAAATCGATGCGGCGATTGACAATCAACTCGTGCCACTCTGCCGGGTTGTTAAACAACTCGCCCATCGCCAGCGGCGCACTGCTGTGCTGGCGCACTTGATCCAGCCATGCGCTTTGCGCTGGCGGCAGAATATCTTCAATAAAATAAGGCTGATACGGCTCAAGCTGCTTTGCTAACTGCACCGCTTGTTGCGGGAATAAGCGCTCGTGAACATCGTGCAGGATCTGCAAACGATAACCATATTTTTCCCGCAACGCTTTAAACATCGCCACGGTGTTGGCAATGTACTCCTGCTGATCAAAATAGGCGCCGGTTGTGGGATTTTCCGGCGTATGCAGTTGCGCGGGCGTACCGCCGTAAAAACCGAGCTGGCAGCGAATGTGGCGATAGCCCTGAGCCGCCAGCTTGTCGACGGCGGTGAATAATTCTTCCAGCGTTTCGCCACTGGCATGGCTGTAGGCGGCGATAGCATCCCGTGATTTCCCGCCGAGCAACTGGTACAGCGGCATGCCCGCCAACTGACCTTTGATATCCCACAGCGCCATATCAACGCCGGAGATGGCGTTGTTCATGATCGGGCCGTTACGCCAGTAGGCGTTAACGTTCATCATTTGCCAGAGATCTTCAATGTTGTTGGCATCACGGCCTATCAGCAAGGGTTTCAGATATTCATCGACCAGCGTTTTCACCGCCAGTGGGCGTTGCTGGAAAGTGGCACAGCCGTGCCCCGAGATGCCTTTATCGGTTGTCACCCGCACTACCACCAGGTTGTGGCGGTCGGGCCGGGTGATAAAACATTCGATATTCTGGATAAGCGTGGGCGTCACGGGAACTCCTTTACAACGTGAGATAAGCGAGTGAGGGCTATTATCTTCGCCCTAATTTTGGCGAAAGGTAAACTGTTTTGTGGAATAAATTTTTTGGTCAGTTATTGCTTCCTTTTTTAATTAAAAACCAAACCAATTTAAGGTTTGTTGCGTTTTTATGGCTTGTTGATTGGTAATTGTGATGCGATTCATATTTTATTGGTTTGTTTTAAAATTTGGCTTTCTCTACCATTTGAGGCAATGAGTAAAACGACAACACATCAGGCAGGAGTTTTTATGGGGACGCAAGAAGCCATCGGCAATATTATTCGCCTGGTGGGCGGACGGGATAATATCAACAACGTCTGGCACTGCATGACACGCTTACGTTTTGATCTGATCGACGATGACAAAGTGGATCAGAACGAAATTAAAAAACTGCCGGGCGTGCTGGGCGCACAACTGCAAAGTGACCAGTTCCAGATTGTGATTGGTCCAAAAGTGAATAGCTGGTACGAGCAACTACTGGCCATGCTGGGTAAGGCACCAGAACACGCGGCAGGACAGGGGAAAGCGCGCAAAAGCCTGGTGTCGATGTTTATGGATACGGTATCTGGCGTGTTTGGGCCGATTGTGCCCGCCATTGCTGGTGCCGGGATGATTAAAGGTCTGCTGGCCGGGTTGATTGCGCTAAAAGTGGTATCGGCGAAAAGCGATACGGTGATGGTTATCGATCTTATCGCCAGCGGTGTTTTCTATTTCCTGCCGTTTTTCCTTGCGGTTTCGGCGGCAAAAATATTCAAGACCAATGAATATCTCGCAGCGGCGATTGCCGCTTGCCTGATGTATCCGTCGCTGATTGAGGCGGCAAAAGCGCTGGCAACACATCAGGATGGCGCGGTCAGCGCGTTCTGGTTGCTTAATGCGCTGCCGGTGTCGGTGTTTAACTACTCGGCCAGCGTCATCCCGGTTATCTTCTCGATCCTCGCGTTAAGTTACATTCATCGCTGGGTCGATAGCATCATGCCTGATGTGTTGAAAACCGTTTTTACCCCAACATTGACGCTGTTTCTCGGCGCGCTGGCGGCGCTGGTGGTGATTGGCCCGATTGGTATTTACCTGGGCAAAGCGCTGGCGTGGTTTATTGAAGGGCTGTTTGGCGTGTCGGCGAGTTTTGCCGGGCTGATTGTCGGCGCGATTCGCCCGGTGGCGATCCTCACCGGGATGCATCACGCGATGACACCGATTGCCTTACAGAACTTTAGCGAGCGCGGTTACGACATGCTGATGCCGATGATGTTTATGGCAAACATGGCGATTGCCGGGGCGACGTTTGCTATCTGGCGGTTGAGTAAAAACCGCCAGGACAAAACCGTTACGCTGTCGGCGGCTATCTCCGCGCTGCTCGGGATCACGGAACCGGCGCTGTTTGGCGTACTGACGCGTTACAAAAAAGCCTTTATCGCCGCCACCGTCGCAAGCTCGCTGGCCTCTGCGTTCATCGCCTTCTTCGGCGTGCGGCTGTATGGCTATATTTTGTCGAGCATTTTCAGCCTACCGGCCTATATTGGCCCGTACTTTGTCTTTGCGGTTTCAGGTGTGATCATCGCGCTTGTCCTATCGTTTGTGCTGACCACCTTGCTCGTGGGTAAAGAGGCGCAAGAGTAACCTTATCGTCGGTGCGCCAGGCGGCGCACCAGCCTGTCTCCCGCCATTTGTACCCCTTGCACCAGCGCCACCAGAATCACCACTGTGCCGACCATGACCTGATCGTTAAACCGCTGATAGCCGTAACGAATCGCCAAATCGCCAAGACCGCCGCCGCCAATTACGCCAGCCATCGACGAGAAACCAATCAGCATAACAATAGTAAGCGTGATACTCGCCAGCAGGGTAGGTAACGCCTCCGGCAGCAGCGCTTTGGCAATCACATGCCACAGATTACCGCCCATCGAAAGAATGGCTTCAATACGCCCGTAATCCACTTCATCGAGCGCGTTTTCCGTTAACCGTGCGAAGAAAGGAAATGCGCCGATGGTCACCGGCACCACGGCCGCCGTGCTGCCAAGCGTGGTACCAATCAGCGCGCGGGTAAAAGGGATGAGCGCAATCAGCAGCACAATAAAAGGCAGTGAGCGGCCAAAGTTAATCACCGCACCCAGCAAGGCATTCAGTTTTGGCATTGGTGCCAGCCCGTTACCGCGGGAGACAAATAACAGCACGCCGACGGGCAAACCGATCAGTACGGTGAAAAATGCCGCCAGCCCAACCATATAAATCGTCTCCAGTGTGCCGTTAAGCAGCAGCGGCCAGAGATCGTCCCAGCTCATGCGACCACGCATAACGGCCTCCCGTTAAAACCATGGCGGGCTAAAAACGCCTGTTCGGCTTTTGGATCGTGCAGTAGCGCCTGGCGCAGTTTTGACCACGGCGCGACCAGCAAATCGGCGATTTTTCCGCTCTCGATAAGCTCGCCGTTTTCCAGCAGCGCGGCGTGATCGCACAGGGTTTTCACCACTTCCAGCTCGTGGGTGATCAGCACTATGGTGAGCTTCAGTTTCTGGTTGATATCTGCCAGCAGCTCAAGCACAGACGCGGTGGTTTGGGGATCTAACGCGCTGGTGGCTTCATCGCACAGCAGCACGTCTGGCCTTGTCGCCAGCGCGCGGGCGATACCGACGCGCTGTTTTTGCCCACCGGAAAGCTGCGAGGGAAAGGCATCGGCTTTTTCACTCAAGCCGACCAGCCAGAGCAGCTCTTCGACGCGCGCCTGGCGCTGCGCTTTTGCAACACCGGCAATTTCCAGCGGCACGGCAATATTGTCGGCCACTGTGCGCGCATGCAGTAAATTGAAGTGCTGGAAAATCATGCCGGTGCGCAGGCGATGCTCGCGTAATGCCGCTTTGTCTAACTGCGTGATGTCGTTGCCGTTGATAATAATGCGGCCCGCCGTGGGCCGCTCCAGCAAGTTAAGGCAGCGAATTAGCGTGCTTTTGCCTGCGCCACTGCGCCCAAGGATGCCGTAAATCGCCCCCTTCGGTACGCTCAGCGAGACCTCTTTCAGCGCCGGTCGGCCTGTTCCGGCATAGGTTTTGCTCAGCCCTTCAATCTCTATCATGACTGCGGCGCGACCGGGATCACCGAGCCGTTATATTGCTTACGGATAAACTCCGCCACCTGCGGCGAGGTGAGATCTTTCGCCAGTTCTTTGATGCGCGGATCGTTAGCCAACTGCGGGTTGGTAACCAGAATATTGGCATACGGGTTGTGGCTCGCGCTCTCCAGGCCGAGCGCATCTTTCGCCGGGGTTAACCCGGCTTCCAGCGCGTAGTTACCGTTTATTACCGCCAGATCGACATCATCCAGCGAGCGTGGGATCTGCGGCGATTCGATCTCAAGGATCTTCAGATGTTTTGGGTTTTCGGCAATATCTTTCGGCGTTGCCAGCGTAGTTGCCGGGTCGGTGAACTTACTGTTGAGTTTTATTAATCCCTGCGCTTGCAGCAGAAACAGCGCGCGACTCAGGTTGGTGGCGTTGTTCGGTACGGCTACGGTGGCGTTATTGGGCAGCGATTTGAAATCTTTATATTTGTGCGAGTAAATACCCAGAGGTTCGATATGTACCGTCGCGGCAACCGAAAAGGTTTTGCCCAGCGCTTTTTCCTGATCCTTCAGGTAAGGAACATGCTGGAAATAGTTCGCATCGACGTCGCCGTTCGCCAGCAGTTCGTTGGCGTTAGCACCACTGGTTAGCTCGACAACTTGCAGATCCAGTTTTGGGTCGATCTTTTTGATGTAATTAAGGATTTCCGCGTGTGGTACCGGGTCGGCAGCAACGCGCAGAGCGGCAGCCTGGGCGGAAGACCAGGCCAGTGAAAGAGACAGTGCAACCCCTGCCAGAGTGAATGCGGCATGTTTCATGATGTGTGTTCCTGTGTTGTTATTAGACGATCAGTTGTTCTGTGCGTTCGCGCAGCACATCGCGGTAATAGCGTTCCGCCACATCCGGGTGGGAGCGCAGACGCCCTTTCAGGTAGTTCCATCCCACGTCGCGCAGTAGCGGATTTTGTGGGTCGCTCTCTGGCCCGCGCGCTTCCTGTGCCAGCTCAGGTGGCAGTGTGTAAAGCGGGACGACGGCATCCAGTTGCGCGCCGAGGAAGAAGGCGATAGAGAGGCGCTGCTGGCCGGCCGGGGGCGATACCACGCGATGCACGGTGGCGCGCAGATAACCGTTTGTCGCCAGCTCCAGCAACTCGCCAATATTGACCACAAAGCTGCCTGGCAGCGGTAACGCATCGATCCAGCGGCCGGGTTCGATTTCGACCTGCAACCCTTTTTGCTCGTCCTGCAGCAGGAAACTGAGGAAACCCGAATCTTTATGCGCGCCGACGCCCTGTGAGCTCTGCGTGTTTTGCTGGCCGGGATAGCGGATCAGTTTGATGTGTTCGTTGGGCTTGCTGCCATACAACGCATCAAAGGCGTTGGCTGGCAGGTGCAGTGCTTCGGCAAAGGCGCGCAGCAAGGTGATCGCCATGTTGGTCATTGCCTGTTGCCAGTTAAGCAGGGCGGGTTTTAGCGTCGGCTGCGCCGTTGGCCACAAGTTTGGGCCTTGTAACCGTCGCCAGCGCGGGTCATTTTCACTGAGCGGCAAAGCCGGGCGTTCCGCGCCAATATCAAACTGTTCGCGCCAGTCAGGCTGCCCGCGGGTGATTTCTGATGCTGCGCGGTTGTAGCCGCGAAAATGCGGAGAGTGGATCATCGCCACTTGCTGTTTTTGCGCATCAGAAAGCGCGAAAAATTGCCGGGCTTCGTGCTGGACAGCCTGCTGTAGCGCGTCATCGACGCCGTGGTTAATAAGGTAAAAGAAGCCGATATCGCGCGCGGCATGGCGCAGGTCGGCAAGAAAGGTGTCGCGCTCAGCGCGTTGCGTATAGCGGGCGAGATCGAGAATAGGCAGTGTTGTCGCGGTCATTGTGGTCTCCGGGGACGTTAAAAAGATGTCGGTTCTGGCTCAGGGTTCGGCGGCAACAACAGCGCATTTTCTTTTCCTCACATTTTGGGTGTCGTCACAGCTTGCCTTATGACAAACACTTCAACCAATAACGTTCTTTTCTAATTTATGACCGGGCAGGATCAAGTGCTTTTGCAAAAAACGCATAACGCGGAACGCTTGAAATGGGCAAATAAGTTCGATAGACTTTTGTTATGTTATAACAAAACAAAAGAGTGAATAATGAGACCTGATATCCACCCCCATTACCGTACCGTTGTGTTTCACGACACCAGCGCCAATGAGTATTTCAAAGTGGGTTCGACCATTAAAACGGACCGCGAAATTGAACTGGAAGGCGTGACGTATCCGTACGTCACGATTGACGTTTCTTCCGCTTCGCACCCGTATTACACCGGTAAACAGAAAGTGATTGCTAACGAAGGCAGCGCGGCGCGTTTCCAGCAGCGTTATGGCCGCTTTTTTGCCGATAAAAAGGAGTAAATGATGCAGGTGCTGAATTCACTACGTAGCGCGAAGCAACGCCACCCTGACTGCCAAATCGTTAAGCGCAAGGGGCGTTTGTATGTGATTTGCAAATCTAACCCGCGCTTCAAAGCCGTGCAGGGTAAAAAGAAAAGACGCTAAGCGCGAAGCGATGCCAGGGAATAACGCTGCTTGCCGTCAGCCGTGAAATTATCGGCGGCAAGCCAGCGTTGCAGCGCGCTATCCACGGCAGGCCATTCACTATCAATAATTGAAAACCAGTCTGTGTCGCGGTTATGGCCTTTACTCACCAGTGCCTGACGAAAGCGGCCTTCAAACTGAAAACCTAAGCGCAGCGCTGCCTGGCGTGAAGGTTCATTCAGACTGTTGCATTTCCACTCATAGCGGCGATAGCCAAGCGTGTCAAAAACGTAGCGCATCAGTAACCATTGGGCTTCTGTCGATGCCGGGGTACGGCTTAGCAGGGGCGAAAAATGCACGCTGCCCACTTCCACCACGCCGTTTTTTTCATCAATGCGCATCAACGATAAGCTGCCAACCGGCAAACCGGTTGGCTTATCGATAACGGCAAAATGAAGCGGATCGCGAAGGTCGCATACGCTGGTGACCCACGCGCTAAATGCGGCTTCATCCTGCTCGGGTTCGCGCAACAACCATGTCCAGCTACGGTTGTCGCCTGCACGTTGATGCGCCTGAAACAGCGCGGCGGCGTGTCCTGGTTGCAAGGGTTCGAGACGACAATAATCGCCTTTCAGCACTACGCGCTCGGGGAAAGGTCGCGGCTGCCAGCCCGGCAGCGCTGCACCGATCGGCTGTTGATACACGTTGAATGCGTTCATTTGTGGCTCCTTTTGATATGCCGCCAGCGTAACGTGGTACTGGTTCCCTAAAAAGAGCCATACCGCTATAGTCTTATGGGGCCACGATTGAGAGCGTGAAATGAACATTCCGGACGATGAGTTATATGCGCTACTGCGCCAGCCACTGGCGGCGCGCGCGGGAGTGACGCGGCAGCGGACGCTCTATCTGGCGCTGCGTGATGCGATACGTAATGGCAGGTTAAAATCGGGCAGCCTGTTGCCGGGGTCGCGCGTGCTGGCGCAGGCGTTGGTGCTTTCGCGCAATACCGTTAACACGGCGCTTGAGCAACTGGCGGTGGAAGGATATGTATTGCGTGACCGGCAAGGAACGCGTGTCGCTACACTGACAAATGTTGAACGTTCACCGCAGACGCCGCCACCGGTCAGGCTGGCGCGCGGCGTACAACAGCTACCCGGCGGTGTTCAGCGTAATTCACCCGCGCTGGCATTCACTCCCGGTATTCCCGCCGCCAACTATTTTCCGCTGGCTATCTGGCGGCGTCTGATGGAGCGAGTATGGCGCGACGAGGGCAACACGTTGCTGAATTATGGCGCGTCTGCCGGTGAACTGCGTCTGCGCGCGGCGATTGCGCGCCATCTGGCGATTTCCCGCGGTATTCATTGTGACGCCGAACAGATTGTGATCACTGAAGGTGCGCAGGAAGCACTGATGTTGTGTGTGCGTTTGTTGTGCGATGCCGGTGATGAAGCGTGGGTGGAAGAGCCTGGTTATGGCGGTGCAAAAACCGCGTTTTTATCGGCGGGGTTAAATGTCACGGGAATCGGTGTCGATAACGAAGGTATGCGGCTGGATGTGAAGGCAACTACGCCGCGCATTATTTACACCTCGCCGTCGCATCAATATCCCTTAGGCCAGGTGATGAGTGCAACCCGGCGACTGGCGTTGCTGGATTATGCCCGTCGTGCGGGGAGCTGGATTATCGAGGACGATTATGACAGCGAGTTCCGTTATCCGGGCGAGCCTATTCCCGCGATGCTCGGCATGGTGGCTCATCCGCCGGTGGTCTATATCGGGACATTCAGCAAGACGCTGTTTCCATCGCTACGTATTGGCTTTATGGTCATGCCGCCCGCCCTGGCGCAGGTTGCTGCGCCGGTTATTGGTAGTTTATTACGCGGGGGCCACCGGGCAGAGCAACTAACGCTGGCGCGTTTTATTGAAGAGGGACATTACACGCGCCATCTGGCGGCGATGCGGCGTCTTTACCGCAAGCGGCAGGCACATTTGCTGGAGGCGTTACACAGCGAAATGCGGGTTGATCATCATGTATATGGTGGCGGCGGTGGGCTGCATTTAGCGTTGTCGATTCCGGGGATTGACGATCAGGCTCTTGTTCGCGAAGCGCATCAACTCCAGCTTGCGCCGCATGCGTTAAGCCGTTTCTGGCTTGAGCAAAACGCGGCATCAAGTGGGCTGGTATTGGGTTACGGTAATACCTCCGCCGCGCGGTTTCTGGCGGCGGTAAGTGCGCTTAACCGGCTGATTGTGCGCCAGCAGGGCGGGTAAGAGTGAAAACATCGTAAAAAGAGAGTTCGCCTTTACGCTCAACCATTTTCTGTAGCTGCGCTTTGTGTTCCTCATCCACATTCGGCGAGTGAAGAATGGCCTCAATCAAACCATCAGGTACAAAGCGGGTGTTGTACCACTCGCCGTTATAACAGACGCGAAAATCGAGAACATCGATATCGTCGTAGTTGTAGCGCGGGTAAACATCGAAAAAGAAAAAGCCGTTTAGCACGATGAACAGCACAACCAGCAACCATACCGAACCGGAGAGGGTTTCGGACTGCAGCATCACGGCGAGCGTAGCCAGCCAGGCCAGATACATGCCGATAAACAAGCCAGGATGTTTGCGGATAAAACTGATACTGAAGCGCGGCCGGTTATCCCGTTTCTCGCGCTGATTTATCTCTTCAATCGTTTCGGTGAGCAGCCGCTGTATCTCTGTCATCTTACGCCTTTGTTGATACTGTTTTGCAGGTGGACAGCCTATTTTAAGTTGCCACCATGTATGAAAAAAGTAACAGTTTCAGCACAAAAAACGATAACAGTTACCGCGCGGCGGGGGGCAGTGTTTTGATGATCTGCGCCGGGTTACCGCCGACGATCACATTGGGTGGTACATCTTTGACCACAACCGCACCGGAAGCAATCACGGCGTTATCCCCGATTGTGACGCCAGGATTAATCACCGCTCGCCCGCCAATCCAGACGTTATGGCCAATGGTGACGGGCTTTCCATATTCAATGCCGCTTATGCGTTCAGCGGCATCAACCGGATGCGTTGCTGTGTAAATATGCACGCCAGGTGCCAGCATGCAATTGTCGCCGATGTGAATAGGGCAGACATCGAGCATCACGCAATCAAAATTAGCGTAAAACGACTTACCGAGGAAAATATTGTACCCATAGTCACAGCGGAAACTGGGTTCAATGTAAGCATCTTCACTTTTACCAAGCAGATCTTTGAGAATGGCTTTGCGTTCAGCTTTTTCCTCAGGGCCTGAATGGTTATAGCGATGAAGCAACTGGCGGGCACGCAGACGGTCGGCACGCAAGGTTTCATCAGACGGGCGGTAGGGCAGGCCGGCTGTCATTTTTTGTTTTTCATCATTCATTGGGAGCGGATACACCTGTCACCAAGGTTGAACGCCATGTTGCGGTAGAAAAATCTTCGATAAACATTCAGGATAATTAGCGCACAAACTTCCACACGGAGGAGGGGATTTTGTCATAAAGCTTATTCATGGTCAGTTCTGCCAGACGATGATCCGCTGCTGAATAAAACACCGCGAGTTCCTCGTCGGGAAGTTCATATTTATTTTTTTCAATTACACGTTCAAGGGTATCAATTGTCTGACAGCGTCTTAAACGCATCAAATAATCAATTTTTGTTAATGGTTTTTCGGACATACCTTCACCTTAGTGTTGAAAAATTAACAAGAGTGGCTAACAGGATTAGCCTTGCTTACATTGACGAAACTGCGGAACAATTTGTTACCTGTTTTACGCCATTTCTGTAAGTCGTGTGTATTTATGCCATAGCTACTGAACAACATAAACGTATCGTCGAGGTATTCGTCTATCAGTTCAATCAGCTTATTATCTTCATTGTACTTAATTTTATAATTAAGTGCGAAAGTGGCTATGTGTTCTATCAGCTCGTTTAACTGCAAATTGATTGCTGAAGTAGGATCGTTAACCCATCCATGATGGCTCTCTTCAAGATTAACGATGCAATCATGGTACAACGTTTCGCAGAGAAATTTGAGCTGCGCAATATCATGCCTTTTCGGCGAGTATTCGTCCATAACGCATCCCCTTCTGAGTGGTAATTTTTTACTAACCAAACGCTGTTTCAGGATGGGAAACTTCTGCTCTGACCAGAGACACAGGCTGCTTTATGATGTTGATATAACTATAAGCTAGTCTGAATAGGATTTCATGGTGCCATCATGAAAAATTACAAATAATATGTTTTTCTGTCCAAAATGGACGAAATAGCAAACGACTCAATGGAGATAAAATGTCGCGGATATGCGTTTTATTGTTAGCGCATCCTTACGATTCATTAAGTTAGCGCAATTGAGATTATTCCTCAAATGGGAATATTTTTATACCAGGATTTTTCTGACTTAATCTGATTGTACTAGTTAATTAAGAGTATTACCTGGCGATCAAAGTTTTATCCCAAATACACAGTAATTATATGCCTTATATTTGCAGCATAAAATAAACAAACAGACAATAAATGCTTTTAATGGCCGTTTATGGACGAATGCGTTGATGTGAAAAAGGCCGCTAAGCGCGGCCTTTTCTAATATAGAGACTGAGAAACTTACTGCTGCTCAACCTTGTGGCTATGTTCGATATCTTCGCTGCGGCGGCTAAAGCGGCGGCGGACCACCACAAAGAACACCGGAACAAAGAAGATTGCCAGTACGGTTGCGGTGATCATGCCGCCCATTACGCCGGTACCTACGGCGTTCTGCGCGCCGGAACCTGCACCGGAGCTGATAACCAACGGCAGTACCCCGAGGATAAACGCCAGAGACGTCATCAGAATCGGGCGCAAACGCATACGTACTGCTTCGAGCGTCGCTTCTATCAGCCCTTTACCCTCTTTATCCATCAGATCCTTGGCGAATTCGACGATAAGTATCGCGTTCTTCGCCGACAAGCCAATGGTTGTCAGCAGGCCTACCTGGAAGTACACGTCATTGGTCAGGCCACGGAAAGTCGCCGCCAGCAATGCGCCAACTACCCCCAGTGGCACCACCAGCATGACCGAGAACGGAATCGACCAGCTCTCATACAGTGCCGCCAGACAGAGGAAGACCACAATCAGCGAAATGGCGTACAGCGCTGGCGCCTGGTTACCGGAGAGACGTTCCTGGTAGGACATCCCCGTCCAGTCATAGCCGATGCCGGTAGGCAACTTGCTGGCCAGTTCTTCCATCATTGCCATTGCTTCACCGGTACTTTTACCCGGAGCCGCCTGGCCAAGAAGTTCCATTGACGGTAAACCGTTGTAACGTTCCAGACGCGGTGAACCATATTCCCAGTGCGTGGTGGAGAAGGCCGAGAACGGCACCATCTGACCATCGGTTGCACGGACGTACCAGTTACCGATGTCGCTTGGCAACATGCGGTATTTCGCCTGCGACATCACGTACACTTTCTTCACGCGACCACGGTCGATGAAGTCGTTAACGTAGCTCCCACCCCATGCTGCTCCCAGCGTGGTGTTGATATCGCTAATTGAGACGCCCAGCGCCTGCGCTTTTTCCTGATCGATATCGATCTTGAATTGCGGTGTATCTTCAAGTCCGTTAGGACGCACACCGACCAGCAGATCCGGATGCTGCGCGATTTCACCAAACAACTGGTTACGCGCCTGCGTTAACTTCTCATGACCGAGGTTGGCCTGATCGATTAACTGGAAGTCAAAGCCGGTAGCCGTACCCAGCTCGACAATCGCTGGCAGGTTAAAGGCGAAGACCATCGCATCTTTAATCGATGCAAAGTGCGCACTGGCACGGCCCGCAATGGCCGGAACCTTGTTCGCTTCACCTGGGCGTTCATCCCAGTTTTTCAGCGAAACGAATGCCAGACCGGTGTTCTGACCGCGACCGGAGAAGCCGAAACCGTTAACGGTAAAGACGGAGTTAACGTTGTCTTTCTCGTTTTCCAGATAATACTTCGTCACTTCATCCAGCACTTTCTGCGTGCGTTCTTGAGTCGCACCCGCAGGCAACTGAGCCATGGTCAAAAATACACCCTGGTCTTCATCCGGCAGGAACGAACTTGGCAGACGCACAAACAGCACCGCCATGCCCGCAACGATAATGATATAGAGCAGCAAATAACGACCGGTGCTGCGCAGGATGTTGCCCACGCTGTCGGTGTAGTGGTGCGTGCTCTTCTCGAACATGCGGTTGAACCAGCCGAAGAAGCCTTTTTTGCCTTCGCCATGATCGCCTTTTGCGACCGGTTTCAGCATCGTGGCGCACAGCGCAGGCGTCAGGATCAACGCCACCAGTACAGAGAGCACCATCGCAGAAACGATAGTGATCGAGAACTGGCGATAGATAGCGCCGGTAGAACCACCAAAGAAGGCCATCGGGATAAATACGGCTGACAGAACCAGCGCAATACCGACCAGCGCGCCCTGAATCTGCTCCATCGAGCGGCGTGTCGCCTCTTTCGGCGGCAAGCCCTCTTCCATCATCACACGCTCGACGTTTTCCACCACCACGATGGCGTCGTCCACGAGCAGACCTATCGCCAGCACCATACCAAACATGGTGAGGGTGTTTATCGAGTAGCCAAACGCGGCGAGTATGGCGAAAGTACCGAGCAGCACCACCGGCACCGCGATGGTTGGGATAAGCGTTGCGCGGAAGTTCTGCAGGAACAAATACATCACCAGGAACACCAGCACGATCGCTTCAACCAGCGTTTTCACCACTTCGTTAATCGAGATCTTAACGAACGGGGTGGTGTCGTACGGGTAAACCACTTTCAGACCGTGCGGGAAGAACGGTTCCAGTTTGGCAATAGTCGCGCGTACTGCCTCGGCGGTATCCAGTGCGTTCGCGCCGGTTGCCAGTTTAATCCCCAGACCCGCTGCCGGTTGACCGTTGTAGCGGGCGATAACGTCGTAGCTTTCGCCGCCCAGTTCGATCTTCGCGACATCACGCAGACGAACCTGCGAGCCATCGCTGTTCACTTTCAGCAGGATTTTGCCAAACTCTTCGGTCGAGGTCAGACGGGTCTGCGCGATGATGGAGGCGTTCAACTGCTGCCCTTTCACCGGCGGTGTACCGCCTAACTGACCAGCCGCTACCTGGGCGTTCTGCGCTTTAATAGCCGTAATCACGTCAACCGGTGTCAGCTGGAAGTTATTGAGTTTGTTCGGATCCATCCAGATACGCATTGCATACTGCGCACCAAACAGCTGAACATCACCCACGCCCGCAGTACGGCTGACCGGATCTTTAATAGTCGCGCCCACATAGTCGGCAATATCTTCCTGCGTCATTGAGCCATCGGTACTGATCATACCGAGAACCATCAGGAAGCTACTGGATGATTTCTCAACGCTAACGCCTTGCTGTTGTACTTCCTGCGGTAACAACGGCATCGCCAGCTGCAGTTTGTTCTGCACCTGAACCTGCGCGATATCCGCATCAGTACCGGAATCGAAGGTGATAGTGATCTGCACCGTACCAGAGGAATCACTGGCAGAGGACATATACAGCAGGTTATCGATACCGTTCATGTTCTGTTCGATAACCTGCGTTACGGTATCCTGCACCGTTTTCGCATCAGCACCTGGGTAGGAAGCCGTGATCTGAATTGCCGGTGGCGCGATCGTCGGATACTGCGCTACCGGCAATTTGAGGATCGAAAGCGCCCCCGCCAGCATGATGATAATCGCGATAACCCACGCAAATATGGGGCGATCGATAAAAAACTTAGCCATGTCTTAACGGCTCCTGTTTAAGTTAAGACTTCGGTTTTTCTGACTGGCCGCCGGCCTGGGCTTGCTCTTTATTGTCAGAAGTCACTTCCTGCGCTTTCACCTGCGCGCCCGGTTTGACTTTTTGTAAGCCCGTGATGATCACGCGATCGCCGGTTTTCAGGCCATCCGTTACGAGCCATTTGTCGCCAATGGCCTGGGTCGCAGTGATATTACGGATTTCAACTTTGTCACCTTCGCCCACAACCATCACCGTTGCATCGCCGCGCGGTGTACGGGCAACGCCTTGCTGCGGAACCAGCATCGCGTTCGGGTTTACACCCTCTTCAAGCCTGGCGCGCACAAACATGCCCGGCAGCAGGGTGTGGTCAGGGTTCGGGAACACAGCACGCAGCGTGATAGAACCGGTGGTCTGGTCTACGGTCACACCGGAGAACTCCAGCGTGCCAGTCTGCGAATACTCAATGCCGTCATTGGTGACCAGTTGCACTTTCGCTTTGCCGTTTTCCTGTTTCAGAGAACCATTGGCCATCTCTTGTTTCAGGCGCAGGAAGTCGTTGCTCGACTGGGTTACATCAACGTAGATCGGGTCAAGCTGCTGCACGGTAGTCAGCGCAGTCGTTTGCCCACTCTGCACTAACGCGCCTTCCGTTACGTTCGAGGTACCGGTGCGGCCGCTAATTGGCGAGGTCACTTTGGTGTAAGCCAGATTGATACGCGCGCTTTCAACCGCTGCTTTTGCGGCGACAACCGACGCATTAGCCTGCTGTGCATCCGCCTGCGCGGTGTCGTAATCCTGTTGGCTGATGTACTTGGTGCCGAGCAGCTTTTTATAACGATTCACGGTCATCTGCGCGATATTCGCCGCAGCTTGCGCCTTAGCAAGATCGCCTTTCGCGCTGTCGTAAGCAGCCTGATAAGTTGCCGGATCAATCTGATAGAGCGAGACACCAGCTTCAACGTCACTGCCTTCCGTGAAGTTGCGTTTTAAGATAATGCCGCTAACCTGCGGGCGGACTTCTGCGATGCGGTACGCACTGGTTCGGCCCGGCAGTTCTGTGGTGATTTGCAGAGGTTCAGTTTTGACCGTTACGACGCCAACTTCTGGCATCTGGCCTGCTCCCTGCTGCGCAGGTTTTTCGTCACATCCTGTAAGCGCTAAGCTGCCCGAAAGCATCAGAACGACCGCCAGAGGCGTTAACCCTCTGTTTTTGTTCATAAGTAAACCTCGAGTGTCCGATTTCAAATTGATCAATGGATCAATGGCCCAAAAACCCATTGCTGCGTTTATATTATGGTCGTGCTATGGTACAAACATTCACAAATGTATGTAAATCTGACTCCTGTAAATTCACCAACATATGGCACGAAAAACCAAACAACAGGCGCTGGAGACTCGTCAGCACATTCTTGATGTCGCCATGCGTCTATTTTCGCAGAATGGCGTTTCTGCAACTTCGTTGGCTGAAATTGCGCAGGCGGCAGGCGTGACTCGCGGCGCGATTTACTGGCACTTCAAAAACAAGTCGGATTTGTTTAGTGAAATATGGGAGCTATCAGAGTCCAGTATTAGCGATCTTGAGACTGAGTATCGGGCAAAATTCCCCGACGATCCACTCTCTGTATTAAGAGAAATATTGGTTTATATCCTTGAAGCAACAGTTGTTGAAGAACGGCGTCGCTTAATGATGGAGATCATTTTTCACAAATGTGAGTTTGTCGGCGAAATGGCGATTGTGCAAGAAGCGCAGCGGAATTTGTGCCTGGAAAGTTATGATCGAATCGAGCTTACACTCCGCGAATGTATGCAGGCAAAATTGCTGCCGGACAATTTACTGACCCGCCGCGTCGCAGTGCTTATACGCGCCTATATTTCAGGGATTATGGAAAACTGGCTCTTTGCCCCGCAATCTTTTGACCTCAAAAAAGAAGCGCGTGATTACGTTTCTGTCTTGCTTGAGATGTGCCAGCTCTGCCCGACGCTGCGCGCTGAGCCGCTCGCGCTCAACGCATAACATTGCAAGCCGCCAGGATTTCTCCTGGAGGCTTCTCACTTCGCTAGGTTGTTGCATAACAGCGTGATATTCTTGCGCGCGTGGCTATTCCGGCCGCCTTCCCGAACAGAAAACGATCGCTCAAATTATGTTGCACAACTATCGCACGCGAAATACGTTCGCCGCTTTTGCCGCCGCATTGTTTCTTGTCTTTATTTGCCTTGCGAGTAATGTCGCCCGGGCGCAGACAACCAACGATTTGCCTTCCCGCACCGATGTGCAAAGCCAGCTTGACGCGCTGAATAAGCAAAAAGAGCACTCCGCGCAGGACAAACTGGTTATCCAGGATTTAACGGAGACGCTGGACACGCTCGACAAAATTGACCGGGTCAAGCAAGAAACCGCGCTGCTCAAGCAGAAAGTCGCACAAGCGCCAGACAAACTGCGCCAGGCAACGGATGCGCTCAACGCGCTTAACGATAAAGACAACGACGACGAGACGCGTAAAACGCTGGCCTCGCTCTCCCTGCGCCAGCTGGAATCCCGCGTGACACAACTGCTGGAAGATCTACAAACCGCGCAAAACGACTTATCCAATTACAACAGCCAACTGGTGTCATTACAGACTCAGCCGGAGCGTGTGCAGAATTCTATGTACTCCGCTTCGCAGCAGTTGCAGCAAATTCGCAACCGTCTGAACGGCACCGCAGCGGGCGAGGGCGCACTGCGTCCTTCGCAGCAAAACTTGTTGCTGGTACAGCAGGCATTGCTCAATGCGCAGATCGAGCAGCTGCGCAAAAGCCTGGAAGGCAACACGGTATTGCAAGACACGCTGCAAAAGCAGCGCGATTACGTTACTGCGAACAGTAACCGCCTTGAACACCAGCTCCAGTTATTGCAGGAAGCGGTAAACAGCAAGCGCCTGACGCTAACCGAAAAAACCGCGCAAGAAGCGGTCACGCCGGACGAAACGGCGCGTATCCAGGCGAACCCGCTGGTAAAACAAGAGCTGGATATTAACCATCAACTGAGCCAGAAATTGATTGCCGCGACAGAGAGCGGTAACGCGCTGGTGCAGCAGAATATCAAGGTGAAAAACTGGCTCGATCGTGCGTTGCAGTCTGAGCGCAATATAAAAGAACAGATTTCCGTATTGAAAGGCAGCTTGCTGTTGTCGCGTATTCTCTACCAGCAACAGCAGACCTTACCGTCGGCGGATGAACTGGAAGATATGACCAACCGCATTGCGGATCTGCGTCTTGAGCAGTTCGATATCAACCAGCAGCGTGATGCCCTGTTCCAGAGCGATAACTTTGTCGCCAAACTGGAAGAAGGGCATCAGACCGAGGTTAACGACGAAGTCCATGACGCGCTGTTGCAGGTGGTGGATATGCGCCGCGAACTGCTCGATCAACTGAACAAGCAGCTTGGCAACCAGCTCATGATGGCCATCAACTTGCAGGTGAATCAGCAGCAATTGATGAGCGTGTCGAAAAGCTTGCAGGAGATCCTGACCCAGCAAATCTTCTGGGTAAACAGCAATAAGCCGATGGACTGGGAGTGGTTCAAAGCTTTTCCGAAAGCGCTACGCGACCAGATTAAAAGCACCAAAATCACCGTTAACTGGGAAAAAGCCTGGCCAGCGGTGGCCATTGCTTTCCTGGCCGGTTTGCCATTATTACTGATTGCCGGGCTGATCCGCTGGCGTTTGCGCTGGCTGAAAAACTACCAGGCAAAACTTGCCGCCCAGGTCGGGCAATTGCGAAGCGACAGCCAGTTGCATACGCCGAAAGCGATCTTTATCGATCTGATTCGGGCCTTGCCAGTCTGTTTGCTGATCCTGGCAGTCGGGCTGATCCTGCTTACCATGCAGCTAAACATTAGCGAGCTGCTGTGGGCATTCAGTAAAAAACTGGCGCTGTTCTGGCTGGTATTTGGCCTGTGCTGGAAAGTGCTGGAAAAAGACGGCGTTGCGGTCAGTCACTTTAATATGCCCGCCCAGCTTACCAGCCACTGGCGTCGGCAGATTGTGCGTATCAGCCTGGCATTATTGCCGCTGCACTTCTGGTCGGTGGTATCAGAACTCTCCCCGCTGCATCTGATGGATGATGTGATCGGGCAGTTTGTCATTCTGGTCAACTTGCTGGTGATCACCGCGCTGGTGTGGCCGATGTTCCGCGAAAGCTGGCGTGATAAAGAGTCGCACAGTATTCGTCTGGTGACGGTCACCGTGCTGGCGATTGTACCGATTGCCTTAATGGTGCTGACGGCGACAGGTTATTTCTACACCACGCTGCGCCTCTCCGGGCGCTGGATTGAAACGGTTTACCTGGTCATTATCTGGAACCTGCTTTACCAGACGGTGCTGCGAGGGTTAAGCGTAGCGGCACGCCGTATTGCGTATCGTCGTGCGCTGGCGCGTCGGCAGAATATGGTGAAAGAGGGCGCAGAAGGGGCTGAACCGCAAGAAGAACCGACCATTGCGCTGGAACAGGTTAACCAGCAAACATTGCGTATCACGATGTTGGTGATGGTCGCGCTGTTTGGCGTGGTGTTCTGGGCGATTTGGTCTGATTTGATCACCGTTTTCGCCTATCTCGACAGTATCACCTTGTGGCATTACAACGGCACTGAAGCTGGTGCGGCGGTGACGAAAAGCGTGACGCTTGGCAGCTTGCTGTTTGCGGTGATTGTCTTTGTGGTGGCATGGGCGCTAATCCGCAACTTACCGGGCTTACTGGAAGTGTTGATCCTCTCGCGGCTGAATATGCGCCAGGGCTCGTCTTATGCCGTCACTACTATCCTTAATTACGTCATTATTGCCGTTGGCGCGTTAACCGTGTTCGGCTCGCTTGGCGTCTCATGGGATAAACTGCAATGGCTGGCAGCGGCGTTGTCGGTTGGTCTCGGGTTCGGCTTACAGGAAATTTTCGGTAACTTTGTTTCCGGCCTGATTATTCTGTTTGAACGCCCGGTGCGCATAGGCGATACGGTAACAATTGGGACTTTCTCCGGTACGGTCAGCAAAATCCGTATCCGTGCCACTACCATTACCGATTTTGACCGCAAAGAGGTCATCATCCCGAACAAAGCGTTCGTCACCGAACGTCTGATTAACTGGTCATTGTCCGATACCATCACCCGCGTGGTGATCCGCATTGGCGTGGCCTATGGTTCAGATCTCGATAAGGTGAAAAAAGTGTTGTTGAAAGCGGCGATGGAGCATCCAAAAGTGATGCACGATCCGGAACCGTCCGTCTTTTTCACTACTTTTGGCGCCAGTACGCTGGATCACGAGTTGCGTCTGTATGTGCGTGAACTGCGCGATCGCAGCTATACGGTGGATGAGCTCAACCGCACCATCGATAAACTGTGTCGCGAGAATAATATTGATATCGCCTTCAATCAGCTGGAAGTGCACCTGCGTAATGGTAAAGGTGATGAGCTGACCGAAGTGAAGCGTGAGCTAAAAGGTGACGATCCGACACCGTCGGTCGGGCAGTAAAAATATGGCCCCTCTTACGGAAGAGGGGCAGCCAGTTGTTTATTTTCAAAATCTTTTTTAACAATCTCCAGCGCCTTGAGCACCAGCTCAGGCGCAATATCATGCTGCTCCAGCAACATAATCAAATCCACCGCCAGCTTGACCTCATCCGGGGCATTTTCCAGTGACATTCTCTCTCCTGGGTTAACGGGTTAAGCGCGTCAGCACGCCTTCAATCTTCTCCAGCGCATGGCGGCAACGGGTGAGCCTGCCGGCAAACGCTTCAACTTCCTTCTGCAACTGTTGCTGTTCAACAAGCGTAGTGACCGAGCGCAAACGCTGTTCGCGTTCTTGTTTCATTGCCAGCAGCCGACGCTCATACTCCTGATGCTTCAGGCGTCTGCGCTGCCAGCGTGCGATGCCCGGCGATGCGTGATCCCACTCGCGTAACGACCAGACGGCGCTTTCACGCGTCAACGCCGCGATTTGCGCGGTCAAATGCTCCGCCAGCCAGACCACTTGTTCTACCCGCCCATGTTCAACTGCGTGGCGTAACGCCGCCATATTCGCTGTACTTTCATCAAGATAAGATTGCATCCGCGTACTGCGGGTTTGAAAAAGATGCCTGTCAAAACGGGCGCTAACCGTGGCGTGATGCGCCAGCGGTGCGACCTGCTGGCGTAGCGTCGCGAGTTGTTGTTCCAGCCTCTGTAAAAGCACGGCGCTTTTCACGCGTCTTCCCCCTGTAAATCATCCTGACTGTGCTACATTAGCCGCTCATCCTGATAACGATTCGCATTATGCAACGCACTATTTTAATCATCATAGGCTGGTTGGCGGTAGCCCTTGGTACGCTCGGCGTGGTGTTGCCGCTGCTCCCAACCACTCCTTTTATATTGCTGGCAGCATGGTGCTTCGCCCGATCTTCGCCGCGTTTTCACCAGTGGTTACTCTACCGTTCCTGGTTTGGTGGCTATCTGCGCCACTGGCAGCAGTACCGTGCGATGCCGCCGGGCGCGAAGCCGCGTGCGATTGCGGTCATCCTGGTTACGTTCGCCATTTCATTATATTTCGTGAACATGCTATGGGTTCGAATTCTGTTACTGATCATTCTGGCCTGTCTGCTTTTCTTTATGTGGCGCATTCCGGTGATTGACGCAAAGCAACAAAAACCATAAAGCGCAGCGAAGGCAGTTGCAATTGTGGCGGACTGCCAGTAAATTCGAGCGTTTTCGAGCACGGGTGCGGCTGATTAAATGTTAATCAGTGGTTACATCAAGCCTTCAACGCGCGTACCGTGAGTAATACCGTTTCTATCAGGCAAAAAATCCATGACAGCGACTGCGCAGCAGCTTGAATTTCTTAAAAACAGCATCAAAAGCATTCAGGATTACCCGAAACCGGGCATCCTGTTCCGTGATGTCACCAGTTTGCTGGAAGACCCGAAAGCGTACGCTCTCAGCATTGAACTGCTGGTTGAACGTTATAAAAACGCCGGGATCACCAAAGTTGTCGGTACCGAAGCGCGCGGTTTCCTGTTTGGCGCGCCGGTCGCGCTTGGTCTGGGCGTCGGTTTTGTACCGGTGCGTAAACCGCGTAAACTGCCGCGCGAAACCATCGCCGAAAGCTATGAGCTGGAGTACGGCACCGATCAGTTAGAGATCCACGTTGATGCGATCCAGCCAGGCGATAAAGTGCTGGTGGTGGACGATCTGCTGGCAACCGGCGGCACCATTGAGGCGACCGTAAAACTGATTCGCCGTCTGGGTGGTGAAGTAACCGACGCCGCATTTATCATTAATCTGTTCGACCTCGGCGGCGAACAGCGCCTGCAAAAACAGGGCATTACCAGCTACAGCCTGGTGCCGTTCCCGGGGCATTAATCGCGCTGTTTACACCAATTACCTCCATTCCTCACGCCTGAGGGATGGAGTGTATTCACAGCCTGGCTGTGTTAGCATTATCCCTTCGTAAATCCACCTTCCAGCGTTTCAGAGCCTGCCAATGAGTTATCAGGTCTTAGCCCGAAAATGGCGACCACAAACTTTTGCTGACGTCGTCGGCCAGGAGCATGTGCTGACCGCACTGGCGAACGGCTTATCCTCAGGACGCATCCATCATGCGTATCTGTTTTCTGGCACCCGTGGTGTCGGAAAAACCTCTATTGCCCGCTTGCTGGCGAAGGGGCTTAACTGCGAAACCGGCATCACCGCCACACCGTGCGGCGTCTGTGATAACTGCCGCGAAATCGAGCAGGGCCGCTTTGTTGATTTAATAGAGATTGACGCCGCCTCGCGCACCAAAGTGGAAGACACGCGCGATCTGCTGGACAACGTACAGTACGCACCGGCGCGTGGGCGTTTCAAAGTTTATCTCATCGATGAAGTGCATATGCTCTCGCGTCACAGCTTTAACGCGCTGTTAAAGACGCTGGAAGAGCCGCCCGAACATGTCAAATTCCTGCTGGCGACCACCGACCCGCAAAAACTGCCGGTGACCATTCTCTCTCGTTGCCTGCAGTTCCATCTTAAAGCGCTGGATGTCGACCAGATCCGTAACCAGCTCGAACATATTCTCGACGACGAGAAGATCGAACACGAACCCCGCGCGCTGCAACTGCTGGCGCGCGCCGCTGACGGCAGCCTGCGTGATGCGCTGAGTCTGACCGACCAGGCGATAGCCAGCGGCAACGGCCAGCTTTCCGCCGACGTGGTCAGTTCTATGCTCGGCACGCTCAATGACGACCAGGCGCTTTCGCTGGTTGAAGCGATCGTCGCCGCCAACGGCGAACGCGCAATGGCGCTGGTGAACGATGCGGCCTCGCGCGGGGTTGAGTGGGATGCGTTGCTGCTGGAAATGCAAACGTTACTGCACCGCATCGCGATGGTTCAGCTCACACCTTCGGCGCTTGGCAGCGATATGGCGCCGGTTGAACACCGTCTGCGTGAGCTGGCCCGTACGGTACCGCCTGCCGATGTGCAGCTCTATTATCAGACGTTGCTGATTGGCCGCAAAGAGCTGCCGTTTGCGCCGGACAGGCGTATGGGCGTCGAGATGACGCTGCTGCGCGCGCTGGCTTTCCACCCGCGGATGCCGCTGGCCGCGCCGGAAGCAACACAACACTCTTTTGCTCCCGTGGCACCCACGGCGGTAGTCGCGCCGCAGCAGGTTGCTGTCGCACCGCAAATGCCTTCGCAGATGCCACCGCCACAAGATGTAGCGATGCCCGACGCGACCAGCCAGGTGCTGGCGGCGCGCAGACAACTGCAACGCGCGCAGGGAGCCGACAAAGCAAAAAAGAGTGAACCGGCAGCCGCAACCCGCGCGCGGCCGGTGAGTAACGCCGCGCTGGAACGACTGGCTTCGGTGACCGAGCGCGTGCAATCGCGTCCGGCTCCGTCGGCGCTCGAACAGGCTCCGGCCAAAAAAGAAGCCTATCGCTGGAAAGCGACAACGGTCGTGGAAACGGTAAAAGAAGTTGTCGCCACGCCAAAAGCGTTGAAAAAAGCGCTCGAGCATGAAAAAACGCCAGAGCTGGCGAAAAAACTGGCGGAAGAAGCGATAGAACGCGACGCCTGGGCGAAAGAAGTCAGCCAGCTTAAATTGCCGAAACTGGTCGAGCAGGTTGCGCTGAACGCCTGGAAAGAGCAGGACGGCGAACGGATATGCCTGCATTTGCGTAGTTCTCAGCGCCATCTAAACTCGCAGGGCGCGTTGAAAACGCTGGGCGAGGCGCTGAGTGAATTACATGGCGCGGCGGTTGAACTGACTATCATTGAAGATGATAATCCGGCAGTGCGTACGCCGCTGGAGTGGCGCCAGGCAATCTATGAGGAAAAACTTGCGCAGGCGCGCGAGTCGATCATTGCGGATAGCAACATCCAGACGCTGCAACGCTTTTTCGATGCGGATCTGGACGAAGAGAGTATCCGCCCCCTTTGACGGGCAGCTGCGGCTACCCGTTTTCAACCCTGAATGTGACTTATCACTCTGGTTAGTCACCACAGCTAAAGAGAGAAGCCTATGTTTGGAAAAGGCGGTCTGGGTAACCTGATGAAGCAGGCCCAGCAGATGCAAGAAAAAATGCAGAAAATGCAGGAAGAGATCGCGCAGCTGGAAGTGACCGGCGAATCGGGCGCGGGTCTGGTGAAAGTGACCATCAACGGCGCACATAACTGCCGTCGCGTGGAGATCGATCCGAGCCTGCTCGAAGACGACAAAGAGATGCTGGAAGATCTGGTTGCCGCTGCTTTTAACGATGCCGCTCGCCGCATTGACGAAACGCAGAAAGAGAAAATGGCCTCCGTCTCTTCCGGTATGTCGCTGCCGCCAGGCTTTAAGATGCCGTTCTGATGCAGACCAGCCCGCTGTTAACGCAGCTTATGGAAGCACTGCGCTGCCTGCCGGGCGTTGGCCCGAAGTCGGCGCAGCGTATGGCGTTTACGCTGTTGCAGCGCGATCGCAGCGGCGGCATGCGGCTGGCACAGGCGCTCACTCGGGCAATGTCGGAAATCGGCCACTGTGCCGATTGCCGCACATTCACCGAGCAGGAAGTCTGCAACATTTGCAGCAACCCGCGCCGCCAGGAAAACGGTCAAATCTGTGTGGTGGAAAGCCCGGCAGATATCTACGCCATTGAGCAGACCGGGCAGTTCTCTGGTCGCTACTTTGTGCTGATGGGGCATCTGTCACCGCTCGACGGTATCGGCCCGGACGACATTGGCCTTGACCGGCTGGAGCAGCGTCTGGCGTCCGAGAAAATCCAGGAGCTGATCCTCGCCACCAACCCGACGGTAGAAGGTGAAGCGACCGCTAACTATATAGCTGAGCTTTGCGCGCAGTATGGTGTGGAAGCCAGCCGTATCGCCCACGGCGTGCCGGTGGGCGGCGAACTGGAAATGGTTGACGGGACGACGCTGTCGCACTCGCTGGCCGGCCGCCACAAGATTCGTTTTTAACCAAACGGAGGCAGAAATTTTTGCCTCCGCTTGAAAATTCCCGCCAATATCCCCACTTCTCCCTCAACGCATTTTTACCTTGTAAATGGCATTGTTGAGGTTTTCCCAATGAAAGGACAAGAAACTCGCGGTTTTCAGTCTGAAGTGAAACAGCTTCTGCACTTGATGATCCATTCTCTTTATTCGAACAAAGAAATCTTCCTGCGTGAGCTTATCTCCAACGCCTCGGATGCGGCGGACAAACTGCGTTTCCGCGCGCTGTCCAAACCGGAACTGTACGAAGGTGATGGCGATCTGCACGTGCGCGTCTCCTTTGATAAAGAGAACCGTACGCTGACCATTGCCGATAACGGCATTGGTATGACGCGCGATGAAGTGATCGACCACCTGGGGACGATTGCAAAATCGGGTACCAAGGCGTTTCTGGAATCCATGGGTTCCGATCAGGCGAAAGACAGCCAGCTGATTGGTCAGTTCGGCGTCGGTTTCTATTCGGCATTTATCGTTGCCGATAAAGTGACCGTGCGCACCCGCGCGGCGGGTGAAAGCGCTGAAAATGGCGTGTTCTGGGAATCCGAAGGTGCGGGTGAATACACCGTTGCCGATATCACCAAAGCCGATCGCGGTACCGAAATCACGCTGCACCTGCGTGAAGGGGAAGACGACTTCCTCAACGACTGGCGCGTACGCTCGATCATCAGCAAGTATTCCGACCATATTGCGCTGCCGGTAGAGATCGAAAAACAGGAAGAGAAAGACGGCGAAACCGTGGTTTCCTGGGAGAAGATCAACAAAGCGCAGGCCCTGTGGACGCGTAACAAAGCGGAAATCAAAGACGAGGAATACAACGAGTTCTACAAACATATCTCCCACGACTTTACCGATCCGCTGATCTGGAGCCACAACCGTGTGGAAGGTAAACAGGAGTACACCAGCCTGCTTTACATTCCGTCGCAGGCACCGTGGGATATGTGGAACCGCGATCATAAACACGGCCTGAAACTCTATGTTCAGCGCGTGTTTATCATGGACGAAGCCGAGCAGTTCATGCCGAACTACCTGCGCTTTGTGCGTGGCCTGGTCGATTCCAACGACCTGCCGCTCAACGTTTCCCGTGAAATCTTACAAGACAGCAACGTGACGCGCAGCCTGCGCACCGCGCTGACCAAACGCGTGCTGCAAATGCTGGAAAAACTGGCGAAAGATGACGCGGAAAAATACCAGACCTTCTGGCAACAGTTTGGCCTGGTGCTGAAAGAGGGCACGGGCGAAGATCACGCGAACCTGGAAACCATCGCCAAACTGCTGCGCTTTGCCTCCACGCACAACGACTCTTCCGCACAAACTGTGTCACTGGAAGAGTATGTGTCGCGCATGAAAGAAGGGCAGGAAAAAATCTACTTCATCACCGCCGACAGCTACGCCGCGGCGAAGAGCAGCCCGCATCTGGAGCTGCTGCGTAAGAAAGGCATCGAAGTGTTGCTGCTTTCCGATCGCATCGACGAGTGGATGATGAGCTACCTGACCGAGTTCGACGGCAAGCCGTTCCAGTCAGTTGCCAAAGCCGACGCTTCGCTGGATAAACTGGCAGACGAAGTGGATGAAAGCACAAAAGAAGCTGAAAAAGCGCTGGAGCCGTTCGTTGAGCGCGTGAAAACGCTGCTGGGCGATCGTGTGAAAGAAGTGCGCCTGACTCACCGTCTGACCGATACGCCAGCCGTGGTAGTGACCGATGCCGACGAAATGAGCACCCAGATGGCGAAACTGTTCGCCGCGGCGGGCCAGAATGCGCCGGAAGTGAAGTACATTTTCGAACTCAACCCGGATCACGCCCTGGTGAAACGCGCGGCTGACACGCAGGACGAAACCCAGTTTAAAGAATGGGTCGAGTTACTGCTGGATCAGGCGCTGTTTGCTGAACGCGGTACGCTGGAAGATCCGAACCAGTTTATTCGCCGCATGAACCAGTTACTGGTTTCATAAGCCGCGTTTGAGCTGATACCGATAAGGGGCCATTGGCCCCTTTTTTTATTTCTCAATGGACTTATTTGCGCCGGGTTGATGTTACCGGGCACTTTTCCGTTTATGCCTTGCGCATGATAAGAAAACGTATCATTAACCGTTTCAGCCGATCCCGCTTCCTTGAGCGTGGGTCGTTCTGGTGGTATCTTTTAGCGCTTTTTGAAAAATTGAACCAACATTTGAGGGGATTTTCGCAATGCGTATTATTCTGCTTGGCGCTCCGGGCGCGGGTAAAGGAACTCAGGCTCAGTTCATCATGGAGAAATACGGTATTCCGCAAATCTCTACCGGTGACATGCTGCGCGCCGCTGTTAAATCTGGCAGCGAACTGGGCAAACAGGCAAAAGACATCATGGACGCGGGCAAGCTGGTCACTGACGAGCTGGTTATCGCACTGGTGAAAGAGCGTATTGCCCAGGAAGATTGCCGCAATGGTTTCCTGCTGGACGGTTTCCCGCGCACCATTCCGCAAGCGGACGCGATGAAAGAAGCCGGCATCAACGTTGATTTCGTTCTTGAGTTCGATGTGCCGGACGAGCTGATCGTCGATCGCATTATCGGTCGCCGTGTACACGCTGCTTCCGGTCGCGTTTACCACATCAAATTCAACCCGCCGAAAGTGGAAGGCAAAGATGACGTGACCGGCGAAGAGCTGACCACGCGTAAAGACGATCAGGAAGAGACCGTGCGTAAACGCCTGGTGGAATACCATCAGATGACCGCGCCGCTGATCGGCTACTACCAGAAAGAAGCGCAGGCGGGTAACACGCGCTATGCGAAAGTCGACGGCACCAAAGCCGTTGCTGATGTACGCGCAGAGCTGGAAAAAATCCTCGGCTAATCGCGCCCGCTCACCCGGAGTCTCCGGGTGAGAATTTTTCTCATCTTACCTATCGCAGCAATGGGTTCCGTTTAACCGCTTTTACGCTACAATTACCAACCATTCAAAAGGTTAAGAGGCGTGAATGAGTCAGGCGAAAACCGGCATCCTGCTTGCCAATCTGGGCACTCCCGATGCCCCGACCCCCGAAGCGGTGAAACGCTATCTGCGGCAATTCTTGAGTGACAGACGTGTGGTCGATACGCCGCGTTTATTGTGGTGGCCGCTACTGCGCGGTGTGATCCTGCCTATTCGTTCTCCCCGCGTCGCCAAACTCTATCAATCTGTCTGGATGGAAGAGGGCTCACCGCTGATGGTTTACAGCCGCAGGCAGCAGCGGGCACTGGCAGCGCGCTTGCCTGACGTGCCGGTCGTGCTTGGGATGAGTTACGGTTCGCCGTCGCTGGAAAGCGCGGTCGATGAGTTGCTGGCGCAAGGGGTCGAGCATATTGTGGTGCTGTCGCTCTATCCGCAATACTCCTGTTCTACCGTTGCCGCCGTGTGGGACGAGCTGGCGCGCATTCTGGCGAAAAAGCGCCATATTCCGGGCGTCTCCTTTATTCGCGACTACGCCGACAATGCGGATTACATCGCTGCGCTCGCCAATAGCGTGCGTGCCTCGTTTGCGCAGCATGGCGAGCCGGATTTATTGCTGCTCTCTTACCACGGTATTCCCCAGCGTTATGCGGCAGAAGGGGATGATTACCCGCAGCGCTGTCGCGATACGACGCGCGAGCTGGTTTCTGCGCTCGACTTACCGCCGGAAAAAGTGATGATGACGTTCCAGTCACGCTTTGGTCGCGAACCGTGGTTAACGCCATATACGGATGAAACTCTGAAAATGCTCGGCGAAAAAGGTGTGAAGCATATTCAGGTGATGTCCCCGGGTTTTGCAGCCGACTGCCTGGAAACGCTGGAAGAGATCGCCGTGCAAAACCGCGAATTCTTCCTGGAAGCCGGTGGCGAAAAATATGAGTACATTCCGGCGCTTAATGATTCTCCTGAACATATCGAGATGATGGTCAATCTGACGGCCAAATATCGCTGATCGCAGCGCGGGCTGAGAGTGTGTTAACATTCCCGGCCCGAATGTATGGCGCTAATTACAATCATGAAATTTCCCGGTAAACGTAAATCCAAGCATTATTTCCCCGTTAACGCCCGCGACCCGCTGTTACAACAAATTCAGCCCGAGAGCGAATCCGGTACGTGTTGGGTTGTCGGTATCGACCAGACGCTGGTGGATATCGAGGCGAAAGTGGATGATGCGTTTATTACCCGTTACGGCCTCAGTGCCGGTCATTCACTGGTGATCGCCGACGATGTCG
This sequence comes from Enterobacter sp. R4-368, assembly GCF_000410515.1. Lineage (NCBI taxonomy): Bacteria > Pseudomonadati > Pseudomonadota > Gammaproteobacteria > Enterobacterales > Enterobacteriaceae > Enterobacter > Enterobacter sp. R4-368. The sequence goes on from NC_021500.1 coordinate 4,246,450, forward strand.
CGGAAGCGCTCTATCAGGAACTGGTCAGGAACGATTTGATCACGCACCAGTTCGCGGGGGGCACCATCGGCAATACCATGCATAATTACTCTGTGCTGGCGGATGACCGCTCGGTGCTGCTTGGTGTTATGTGCGACAACGTGAAAATCGGCAGTTATGCCTACCGCTACCTGTGTAACACCTCCAGCCGTACCGATCTCAACTATCTGCAAGGCGTCGATGGCGCCATTGGTCGTTGTTTCACGCTGATTAGCGACAGCGGCGAGCGCACCTTTGCTATCAGCCCTGGCCATATGAACCAGTTGCGCCCGGAGAGCATCCCGGAAGCGGTGATCGCCGGAGCGTCTGCGCTGGTGCTCTCCTCTTACCTGGTGCGCTGTAATCCCGGCGAACCGATGCCGGAAGCCACCATGCAGGCGGTGGCGTACGCCAAAAAGCATAACGTGCCGGTGGTGCTGACGCTCGGCACCAAATATGTGATTGCCGATAACCCGCAGTGGTGGCGTGATTTCCTTAAAGAGAACGTCTCGATCCTGGCGATGAATGAAGAGGAAGGCCACGCGCTGACCGGCGAAAGCGATCCGCTGCTGGCGGCCGATAAAGCGCTGGATTGGGTTGATCTCGTCCTGTGTACCGCAGGCCCAGTTGGTCTGTATATGGCCGGTTTCACCGAAGACGAAGCGAAGCGCAAAACCCAGCATCCATTGCTGCCGGGCGCGATTGCCGAATTTAACCAGTACGAGTTCAGCCGTGCGCTGCGCCACAAAGATTGTGAACATCCGCTGCGCATTTACTCGCACATTGCGCCGTATATGGGCGGGCCGGAAAAAATCATGAATACCAACGGCGCGGGCGATGGCGCGCTGGCGGCGTTGCTGCATGACATCACCGCCAACAACTACCACCGTACCAACGTGCCGAACTCCAGCAAGCACAAATTCAACTGGTTGACGTACTCTTCGCTGGCACAGGTGTGCAAATACGCCAATCGCGTCAGTTACCAGGTGCTGAACCAGCACTCGCCGCGTTTAACGCGCGGTCTGCCGGAACGCGAAGACAGCCTCGAAGAGGCATACTGGGAACGTTAATGTGATTGCCCGACGAAGCCGGGCAGACAATAAGATGAGACAAAGCCGGAGCAGCGTAAGCACTCCGGCTTTTTTGGATTAACCCGTTACGGCTTCTTCAGCCGGCGGTTTTTCCAGCAATGTCAGCATGGTGTTGGCGATTTCGCGCTCGCCCATGACCACCTGATTCGCGCCACGTTCGGTGATGTAATCCACTTCATCGTCGTAGTGCGCACGAGCGATAATTTCAATGTGCGGGCACTTCTCACGCGCGGTGGCGACAATCTCCCCGGCTTCGTAACCATTTGGAATGGTCAGCAGCAACCAGCGGGCGCAATCGAGATGCGCCAGGTTCATGATCTCTTCGTTAGCGGCATTGCCCAGCACCGCGCGGATGCCACGCTCACGCAGTTCATCCACGCGAGTGCGTGAAGTTTCAATCACCACCAGCGGAATGCCTTGTGCCATCAGTTTTTCACCCAGCAGGCTGCCGACGCGGCCAAAACCTACCAGCAACGCGTGGTTGCAGATATCGACCGGGATCTGTTTCTCTTCTTCGATAGCCTCTTCCAGCGTTTGCTCTTCCAGCGTCTCGGTTTTGTCGAGGTACTTTTCCAGCAGTGTGAACAGCACCGGGTTGAGCATAATCGACAGGATAGCGCCCGCCAGCACCAGATTTTGCCCGGCCTGCGGCAGCAGGTTCAGCGACATGCCGAGGCCCGCCAGAATAAAGGCGAACTCACCGATCTGCGCAAGGCTTGCGGCGATGGTCAGCGCGGTGCGCGGCGAGTGGCCAAACATGCGCACCAGCAGGAACGCGGCAACAGATTTACCAAAGATGATGATCGCCAGCGTAGCGAGCACCGCCAGCGGCTGCTCAATGAGCACCAGCGGATCAAACAGCATACCGACGGAGACAAAGAACAGCACCGCAAACGCGTCGCGCAGCGGCAGCGTATCGTGCGCCGCACGGTGGCTCAGCTCGGATTCGTTAAGCACCATTCCGGCGAAGAACGCGCCCAGCGCAAACGAAACATCAAACAGCTCCACCGCGCCAAAAGCGATACCGAGCGCCAGTGCCAGCACGGAGAGCGTAAACAGCTCGCGTGAGCCGGTCGCCGCGCTGCGCGCCATGATCCACGGCACCAGACGGCGGCCAACCAGCATCATGATGGCGATAAAGGCCACCACTTTGCCGATGGTGATGCCCATATCCACCGCCAGCGATGCCAGCCCGACATTGCCTTTTTCCACCATTCCGGCGACGGCAGGCAGCAACACCAGTGTTAGCACCATCACCAGATCTTCTACAATCAGCCAGCCGATAGCGATTTGCCCTCGCTGGCTGTCGATAAGCTGCCGCTCCTCAAGCGCGCGCAGCAGCACCACGGTACTGGCGGTGGAGAGACAGAGCCCAAAGACAATGCCGGTCATCAATGACCAATCCAGCATTGCGGAAAGCGCCATACCCAGTAGCGTCGCAACAGCAATCTGCGCGATCGCACCGGGAATGGCGATGGACTTTACCGCCATCAGATCCTTCAACGAGAAATGCAGCCCGACGCCGAACATCAACAAAATCACGCCCAGCTCCGCAAGCTCCGGCGCGAGTTGGGTATCGGCGACAAAGCCCGGCGTAAACGGCCCGGACAATACACCCGCTATCAGGTAGCCCACCAGTGGAGAAATACGCAGTTTATTGGCAAGCATGCCGAGGATAAAAGCGAGCACAAGGCCGCCGACAATGGTGGTGATAAGCGGTGTGGCGTGATGCATTCCGTCTCCTTTCGTTGGTGCGTGGATCCCACGGTTAAAAACCGACAACTGCGTTACAGTTTATGACAGTTTTCGCCACTATGTTTATGAATAATTGTTGAATTATGAAGAAAATGGCAATTTAGCTGAAAAAAGATAGCCTGTAGAGTATCCGTAACAGAAATCATGCGCCAGGCACGGGCAGGCAAGAGAAAGCAGCGGCCAAAGTCATACTTTGGCCGTGAATAAATCAGTGTTGCGGGCGGTTATCGGGCAGGAATATGGTAAGGATGCCGAGTAAAGGCAGGAAAGCACATATTTTATAGACCAATTCGATGCTGGTATGATCGGCAACCAGCCCTAATACTGCTGCGCCAAGGCCGCCCATCCCGAAGGCAAAACCAAAAAACAGCCCGGAAACCATGCCGATACGGCCTGGTAACAGCTCCTGAGCATAAACCAGAATGGCTGAAAACGCCGAGGCGAGCACAAAACCAATAATCACCGTTAAAATCCCGGTCCAGAAGAGGGTTGCGTAGGGTAAAAGCAGGGTAAATGGCGCGACGCCGAGGATAGAGCCCCAAATCACATATTTTCTGCCAATCTTATCACCCACAGGCCCGCCAATAACCGTGCCTGCCGCCACCGCAAACAGGAAGATAAACAGATGCATCTGGGCGTTTTGCACCGACAAATCAAATTTTTGCATTAAATAAAAGGTGAAATAGCTGCTAATGCTCGCCATATAGAAGTATTTCGAGAAAATGAGGATCAGCAGCACGCAAACTGCCAGCACCACTTTGTTGCGCGGCAGTGGATTGATTACTGAAACGGGTTTTTTACCTTTATTCACCCGGTGCTGCGCGGCGTACCAGCGGCTTACCTGCATCAGCACAATAATCGCCAGCAGGGCCGCCAGCACAAACCAGGCAACATTGCCTTTGCCGTAAGGCGCAATGATCACCGCCGCCAGCAATGGTCCAAGCGAGGCCCCAAAGTTGCCGCCGACCTGAAAGATGGATTGCGCCAGCCCGTGACGCCCGCCAGACGCCATGCGCGCCACGCGCGACGATTCCGGGTGGAACACTGATGAACCCGTTCCTACCAGCGCAGCAGCAACCAGCACCGTGGTAAAACTTCCCGCCAGCGCCAGCAGCACCAGACCGCTTAAGGTGAAACACATGCCGATGGGCAGCGACCACGGCATCGGGTGTTTATCGGTCAAATAGCCAACCACTGGCTGCAGCAGCGAGGAAGCGACCTGGAAGGTCAGCGTGATAAAACCGATCTGTACAAACGACAATACAAAGTCGGCCTGCAACAGCGGATAAATCGCCAGCAGCAGGGATTGGATCATATCGTTAAGCAGATGCGAGAGGCTGATAGCGCCAAGAATACCGAACGAGGTGCGCGCAGCAGGCGGTGTCTGCGACGTTTCACTGATTGCCATAAATACCACGTATGTTGTCAGAAGAGGTTAGGGATAAAGCACGGTAATGATTCTCTGATTACCATACCTTTGCTGAAAGTTTGAAGGAAGTTGCGATTCTGAATACATATTTGTCTATTATTGGCAGGCGCTGTAATTTCTCAGTTTATCAATGGGTCAGGGAGGGAAGCATGAGATTGTTAAAGAAGAGCATTATGCTGGGTCTGCTGGCGGCGATGGGCGTTGCCAGCTGGCAGGTACAGGCTTACGAGCAGGATAAGACCTATAACATCACCATTCTGCATACCAATGATCATCACGGTCATTTCTGGCGCAGTGATTACGGCGAATATGGTTTATCGGCGCAGAAAACGCTGGTTGATGGCATTCGCAAAGAGGTAGCGGCCGAAGGCGGCAGCGTGCTGCTGCTGTCCGGCGGCGATATCAACACCGGGGTGCCGGAATCGGATTTACAGGATGCCGAACCCGATTTTCGCGGCATGAACCTGATTGGCTACGATGCGATGGCCGTGGGCAACCATGAGTTCGACAACCCGCTCAGCGTACTGCGCCAGCAGGAGAAATGGGCTAAGTTCCCGTTCCTTTCCGCCAACATTTACCAGAAAAGCACCGGCGAGCGCCTGTTTAAACCGTGGATGATGTTTAATCGCCAGGGGCTGAAAATTGCCGTTATTGGCTTAACTACCGACGACACGGCGAAAATCGGCAACCCGGAGTTTTTCACCGATATCGAATTCCGCAAACCGGCCGACGAAGCGAAGCTGGTGATTGCTGAGCTGAAGCAAAACGAAAAACCGGATGTGATCCTGGCGACCACGCATATGGGCCATTACGACAACGGCGAGCACGGCTCGAATGCGCCGGGCGATGTGGAGATGGCACGCAGCCTGCCAAAAGGCGCGCTGGCAATGATTGTGGGTGGTCACTCACAAGATCCGGTTTGCATGGCGTCTGAAAATAAAAAACAGGTCGATTACGTGCCTGGGACGCCGTGCGCGCCGGATCAGCAAAATGGCATCTGGATTGTGCAGGCGCATGAGTGGGGCAAATATGTCGGCCGCGCGGATTTCCAGTTCCGTAACGGCGAGATGAAACTGGTGCGTTACCAGTTGATTCCGGTCAACCTGAAGAAGAAGGTCACCTACGACAACGGCAAAAGCGAGCGCGTACTCTACACGCCGGAAATTGCTGAAAACCCGCAGATGCTCTCTCTGTTAACGCCGTTCCAGAACAAAGGTAAAGCGCAGTTAGAGGTGAAAATCGGTAACGCGAATGGTCATCTGGAAGGCGATCGCAGCAAAGTGCGTTTTGTGCAAACCAACCTCGCACATGTGATCCTCGCCGCGCAAATGGCGCGTACCGGCGCGGATCTGGCGGTGATGAGTGGCGGCGGGGTGCGTGACTCTATCGAGGCGGGCGACATTACTTACAAAGACGTGCTGAAAGTGCAGCCGTTCGGCAACACGCTGGTGTATGTCAACCTGACCGGTAAAGAGCTGACGGATTACCTCACCGCGGTGGCGCAAATGAAGCCGGATTCAGGCGCGTATCCGCAGTTCGCCAACGTCAGTTTTGTGGCGAAAGGCGGCAAGCTCAATGATCTCAAAATCAAAGGCGAACCGGTCGATCCGGCGAAAAGCTACCGTCTGGCAACGCTCAGCTTCAACGCAACCGGCGGTGATGGCTATCCGCGTCTGGATGATAAAGCAGGCTATGTGAATACCGGTTTTATTGACGCTGAAGTGCTGAAAGAGTACATCCAGAAAAACTCACCGCTGGATGTGAATGCTTACGAACCTAAAGGGGAGGTGAGCTGGCAGTAACCAGCTCCTTATCCGTCAATCGCGGCGGGCGATATCGGCAAATTTCGCGTCCAGCATTTTTGCCAGATCGCTCGCCGCCAGTTCAATATCCAGCCCGCGTTTGCCGCCGGAAACATAAATGGAAGCGAAGCCTTGCGCGGGGGCATCAATCAGCGTCGGCAGACGTTTTTTCTGCCCCAACGGGCTAATGCCGCCCACCAGATAACCCGTGGTGCGCTGGGCGACCAGCGGATCGGCCATATCGACTTTTTTCGCGCCAAGCGCTTTGGCGACTTTTTTCAGATCTAACTGCCCGGCAACCGGCGTGACCGCAACGGCAAGATGTTTCATATCGCCATTGATCGCCACCAGCAGCGTTTTATAGACCTGATCGGCGTTCAGCCCCAGTTTGCGCACCACTTCATCACCAAAGTTGGTTTCATTGGGATCGTGATCGTAAGTGTGTACCTGAAAGGGAACCTTGTTTTTTTCGAGTAACTTCACGGCGGGTGTCATAATAATCCTTCTTACCACGGTCATCTCACGGCGCTTAGCATACGCCTGCTCGCGTGCGCGAAAATAGTACCATCTTGCGCTATTGCGCCGCTCTTTCGCGCAGCAACGCCGGTAAATTCCCTTCGCCATAGAGATGCAGGGCGCCTGCTGCCACCACATAGCGCCCTGGTGGCAGCGCAAACAAACGCTCGCACCACGCCTGGTTACGCTGGTGCATCAAAACATCATGCAGCGGCTGGCTGAATGTTGATGGCAGCGTCAGTTCATCTTCTGCGGGCGGATTTTCCAGCCACCAGCTCATCATCACCTGTAATAAACGCGCATTTTCGTGCCAGTGGGTCAGGGTATCCTGCAACAGTTCATTTCCTTCGTCCGGCAACCTGCGCAGGATATCCAGCTGGCTGCTGGTGCCTTCCAGTTCCATGATATTGACGTGATACTGCTGCGCCGCCTGTAGCAACTGATAGTCGATGCCGTACTCCGGGCGTAGCCCCAGCCGCTGTGCCTGCGTGGCCTGCAATACCAGCGCGATATGCCAGGCGGGCCGCTGGTCGAATTCATCTCGGTGAAGCGACAGGGTTTGCAGCGTGTTGTCGAGCCGGGTAAGAAGTTCAGGGGGAAGGCGTTGCTCAAGCGGTTCGACCGGCGGCAGATTATCGAACGGTGAATCCGACCCGGCGATATCCGCTTCCACGATGAGCGCGTCGGCATCGCGCAGTTTTTGCAGGAGCTGCGCCGGGAGCGGCGACATACCGTAGGTGCCCATATGAATACTGCCCACCAGGTGCAGATGGCGGCCGCCGGGCAAATCCACATCCAGTGCAGGCCAGCGGTAATGAGGCACACGAAGCGCAAGAAAAAAGGTTTTCAATCGTTGAAACAGGCTCATACGCGCTTCCTGAGTGAAAAATCTCATGCTAGCGCGCGCGGCCAGAAGGTGCAAACCCCGCCGGATAAACGGCGGGGTTGTGGCTGTGGCATTTACTGATGAGGTTTAAAGCGCAATAACCGGTTGGCGTTGCTGACTACGGTAATGGACGAGAGCGCCATTGCCGCGCCTGCGACCACCGGATTGAGCAATGTGCCGGTTAGCGGCCAGAGAATACCTGCGGCAATCGGAATACCCAGCGAATTGTAGACAAACGCGCCGAGCAGGTTCTGTTTCATATTGCGCAGCGTCGCTTTTGAAATCGCCAGCGCATCGGCAACGCCCAACAGGCTGTGGCGCATCAGCGTGATGGCGGCGGTTTCGATTGCCACATCGCTGCCGCCGCCCATCGCGATCCCCACGTCGGCCTGCGCCAGCGCGGGCGCATCGTTAATGCCATCGCCAACCATCGCCACCTGGCGGCCCTGCTGTTGCAGGTTTTTTATCGCCTCGGCTTTGCCATCCGGCAGCACGCCGGCGATCACCTCATCAATACCCGCCTCTTTAGCGATAGCGTTGGCGGTGGTGGGGTTGTCACCGGTCAGCATCACCAGGCGGTAGCCTTCACGGTGCAGACGTTGCAGCGCATCGATGCTGTCTTCGCGTAACGGATCGCGGATCGCCAACAGCGCCACGGCTTTCCCGTCAATTGCCAGCAGTACCGGCGTGGCGCCCAGGCTTGCCTGAGCGTTCAGCTCATCATCAAGCGCGCGGGTATCCACGTTTTGCTCAGCCAGCAGTGCCTGGTTGCCAAGCAGCACACTGTGCCCGTCGACCTCACCGCTCACGCCCAGCCCGCGCAGTGTACGGAACTGATTGACCACCGGCAGCGTCTGCGCGCCTGCTTTTTCGATAATCGCCCGCGCCAGCGGATGGCTGGAACCTTGCTCCAGCGCCGCCGCCAGACGGAGCGCCGTTGCGTCGTCGATATCCAGCGTTTTCACGCTCACCACTTCCGGTTTGCCGCGCGTCAGGGTGCCGGTTTTATCAAACACGATGGTATCCAGCGTGCTGGCGCGTTGCAGCGCATCGGCATCGCGAACCAGCACGCCAAACTCCGCCGCGCGACCGACGCCGGAGATAATCGACATCGGCGTTGCCAGCCCCAGCGCACAAGGGCAGGCGATGATCAGCACCGTGGTGGCGATGACCAGCGTGTAGACAATTTGCGGTGCAGGGCCGAAGACGTACCAGATAGCGCCGCTGAACAAGGCGATAGCGACCACCACCGGCACAAACACGGCGGAAATGCGATCGGCAAGCTGGCCGATCTCCGGCTTGCTGCTTTGTGCCTGGCGCACCATGCGAATAATGCGCGACAGCGTGGTGTGGCTGCCGACGGCGCTGGCGATAAACAGCACGCTGCCGTCCTGTACTACCGTCCCGGCATGAATGCTCTCGCCGGTGCTTTTCTCCTGCGGCACCGGTTCGCCGGTAAGCATGGCTTCATCGAACCAGGCTTCGCCCTGGCTGATTTCACCATCCACCGGCACGCGATCGCCCGTTGTCAGGCGCAGCGTCATACCCGGCTGAACGTCCGCCAGCGGTACATTTTTCTCGCCGTCGGCGGTGATCACGCGTGCGGTGGGCGGGGTTAAATCTAATAAACGCTCAAGCGCTTTAGACGAGCGCTGTCGCGCGCGGGCTTCCAGCATGTGGCCGAGGTTAATCAAACCGATGATCATCGCGCTGGCTTCGTAATAAAGGTGACGCGCTTCCATCGGGAACCACTGCGGCCAGATATTGACGCTCATGGAGTAGAGCCAGGCCGCGCCTGTCCCCAGCGCCACCAGCGTATCCATGGTCGCCGTGCCATTACGCAGGCTTTTCCAGGCGCTGGTGTAAAAATGGCCACCCGCTACGATCATGGCCGCTAGCGTGACAATACCGAGCATGAGCCACAGCGTGCGGTTGGCATCGGTGACCATCATGTTATCGCCGAGCATGCCCCACACCATGATCGGCACGCCAACCAGCAGCGCGACAATCGCCTGCCAGCGGAAGCGTTTCATGGTGGCGAGCGCGGTTTCCTGCTGGCGCTCGCGGCGTTTGATGTCATCTTCAATGGCTTCAGCGCCGTAGCCTGCGTTCTCTACGGCGCTGACTAATTCAGCGGCGGGGGCACTGCCCATAACCAGCGCGGTGCGCTCCGCCAGGTTGACCCGTGCCTGCGTAACGCCCGGTACGGCCTGTAAGGCCTTTTGCACCCGGGAGACACAACTGGCGCAGCTCATGCCGTTGATCAACAGTTGTTGGCTGTCATCAAGCTCGCTGGCTGCCGGAAGCTCAGGTGTGGCCGCTGTCAGTGCTTCCGACGGGAGTGATGACTCTGCCAGCGGTTTAGCCTTTGGGTGGCTTAAGCTCGCACCATATCCGGCTTCTTTGATGGTTTCGATCAACGCGTCAGCGCTGGCGCTGCCGGTGACTTCCGCACGTTCAATGGTGACGTCTGCCTGTTCTACATCCGGGCGTTTTTCCAGGCTCTCTTTGACGCGTTTTACGCAATGGCCGCAGGAGAGGCCATCCAGATCTAGCGCTATGGTATGAGACATACTTAATCTCCTTGGTTGTGGTGCTTCAATAGTGACTGTGTAGAAGCTTAAACCTTCCATCAAGGGGAAGGTCAAGGTTTTATCATGACAAAGAGGCGACAGGTGTTCCATAAACGACAAACCCCACACAAGGCGGGGTTTGTTTATTACCGGCGGGGTAAAACTCAACCGTATTTACGGGCAAATTCCTGATCGGAGTTGCACAGATAAATAATAAATTCGATGAAAGAGATGATCGCCGGAATAAAGGTCCAGCAAAACAGAAGATAAAGGATCCCCTGCCATGGTTTCCCTAAATAAAATTTATGCGCGCCAAAACCACCTAAAAAGAAGGCGAACAGCGCAGCAGAAATTCGGCTTTTCTTCCCGGCGGTGTTTTGAGGCGCGCCGCACTGCGGGCAAGCCACCGCTTCTTTATGTATTTGCTTTCCGCAACCACGGCAAAACGCCATATCACTCATAACCACTCCTGTGTGTAAATCATTTATCATTCTTAGAAATATCCGGCCACATGTTATAGCGAAGCGGCAAGGTGGGTAAATAAAAAACCATTAACAATATGGATATATTTGTTTTATTACATAGCAGCCATTTATAGTGGTTAGCGCAGGTTCTGGTAGTGAGGGGGGAAAACGTGAATATCAGCGATGTGGCAAAAAGAACCGGTTTAACCAGCAAAGCGATTCGCTTCTATGAAGAGAAAGGGCTGGTGACACCGCCGCTGCGCAGCGAAAACGGCTACCGCAGCTACAACCAACAACACCTGAATGAGTTGACGCTGCTGCGCCAGGCGCGGCAGGTAGGATTTAATCTTGAAGAGTGCGGCGAGCTGGTGAATCTGTTTAATAACCCGGCCCGTCATAGCGCAGATGTCAAAGCGCGCACGTTACAGAAAGTGGCCGAGATCGAGCGGCATATTGGCGAACTGCAACAGATGCGTGTGCAACTGCTGGCACTGGCGGATTCCTGCCCCGGTGACGACAGCGCCGATTGCCCGATTATTGATAACCTTTCTGGCTGCTGCCACTACGCGAAGGGTTGAGCATAAATGTCACCGTGCCGCGATACCACGGGGAGGCGGCGAGCTGCTGCTCTTCGTGTGTATCACGCGCGCCGTTCTGCACCAGACCCAGTTTAAACGGGATGCGTAACGCTAAAAGTGCGGGCAGGTAGTCGGTGTAATTCGCAACGGTGCTGCGCCCCTGATAGCTCTGCACCACCAGTTCATCTACCGGCAATGCGTTAAGGGTTTGCACGCTGCCGGTTTTCGCCCAGTCCAGTAAACCGGTGACGCCCAGGGCGTAGTCTGCTGGCAGCGTCTGGCGCAGACGGTGCAAAAACAGCGCGTAATCGCCAAGGCGGTGAGTGGCGGCATCGAAATCCACCTGCAACCCGACGACATGGTTTCCCGCCGCTTGCCAGCGAGCTAACAGCCGGGTAAGACGTAACAACAGCGCATCCGGCACGTCCAGCGTGGTAAAACGCACCGTGAGCCAGATGCGCGGAAAGGTAAGCTGGTTGACTGGCAGCCCTTTACGCTCGAACACGGTTTGACCGGCAACGCTGACGACATCGCCCTGATGCAGGTAGACAATATCGGCATCACGCAGCGTTTGCGTGGGGCGTACGCCAGACCATAACCAGTACGCTGCTGCCTTCCCCTGAGCGGATAACGCCGCAGGGCAGAGCAGCGCACCTGCCAGCGCCATTACCAGTAATATTTGAGCTCTTTGGCCCATACGCTTCCCGGATAACGGCTTTTCAGTTGCTGGAACCATGCTTTACGCACGGATTTATCGACGTCTTCGCCGCCGCAATCGTTATAACCGGAGGGGGCGTAACACATTACGGCGCGATACAGCGCGTAGCTCTTATCTTCCGGCTCGGCTTTGGCATCGTTGATAACCTGCTGATACCAGGCCAGACGGTGCGCGACGCCGGGCGCAGCGTTAAGCTTTGTTGCGTCGTCCAGCGCGTCGTTACCCCACTGGTCGGTTTCCCGGTTAACGCGGGTTTGCGTGATACGGAAAAATTCGCCGAGGCAGTTCAGCGCATGGCCATCCTGCGCTTTCTGGCTCAGGGTAGTAACCGTTTTTTCCAGCGCAGCGCAGAAGTAGACGCTCTCTTTGTCGGTGCCTTTCCAGGTAAATGCGCTCAGATTGACGTCATCAAACGCTTCGCCAGTGACCGGCGGTGCGATCGCGGCGATCAGTTGTTTGTCTTGTAACCAGTCGGCGTAATGCCCTTCGGTCAAATCGCGCGTCAGCAGCGTGTGCAGTGCGATGGTGCGCTCTTCGTTGTTCGGCCCATTGCTGGCCTGCTGGCGCAGTAATTCGCGTGGTGCTTTGGTTTTCAGCACTAAGGAACGGTAACGCAGATTCGTGACCTTGCTGTCAGGCGTAAAAATCTGCGCCAGCGCGTCGCTTTCCACCAGCGTTGCCGCCAGTTTGGCCTGCAACAACTGCTGCTGTTCGACATCTTTGCTCAGCTCCAAAAGATGCAGCCAGTGCGCTTTGGACTCCGGCCACTGTTTTTCCGCCATCAGTGCTTCGCCGTACAGCACTTGCTCGCTAAACGCGAGAATATTGTGCGGTGCCAGTGTTTGCGCAGGGGGGATGGCGCTGCGCACGGTGGCGTAATCCTGTTTGCTGAAAGCCAGCTTCAGACGCAGGTAATTCCACAGATCGCCGCGTTTATTTTTGTCGAAATCGGCTTTGATGCTGTCGAGCCAGGCTTGATCGATACAGGGATGCTTTTCATCGCATTTGTTATCGCGCAGGCGGCGCAGCGTCAGGATAAAGGTCATCAGCGAGGCATCCGGCGTGCTGATAAAATCATCACCGCCCCATTCGAGAAGTTTGTTGTCGCTTTCATTGACCAGCGCGATTAACGCATCACCGCTGGCCGTCTGTGACAGCGCCTGTTCGTAGAGCGCCGCCAGCGCGTTCCAGTCCTGCAAATACCAGTTGATACGGCGCAACATCCCCTGCGCCGATTCTGCGTAGTGGCCCTGCGGCCAGCTTTTCAGGTAATGAAGCGCTGCATCCCGTGCTTTCTGCGCCTGGGATTTGTCCACTTTTGTGACATCGAAATCGCCATATTCACCGTTGGCATTCGCGCTACTGGCGTTGAGCGCGGTGCGCATCAACATATAGCTGGCCGTTTCGGCAAGCCACGGCTGCGGGCTGCCGGTCAGCGCGGTAAAATCCTGCGCGGCGGCGTCATAATCACCGGCATAGAAAGCGTTAGCGCCGTGTAAATAGGTACGGAAACCGAGAGCAACTGAACCTTGCGGGAAACTTAGTGCATTGATAATGACTTCACCGCGGCCATCCGCTGCCGTTCGCGCTTTCGCCAGCGCCAGGCGCTGTTCCGGTGTTAAGGCTTTTTCGTCCAGCAGGGCGGCGAAAAAGCCAGAAAGTGTCTCGTTATTACGCGACACAAAACGGTTTTCCATCTCATCGGATGCAAAACCTTCACCAGTTACTGTCTGCGCCGCGTCACCTTCGGCGATCAGGCGCAACAGCGCGGGAGGAATTTGATCATCAGGTTTGATGCCCAGCGCTTTCATTTGCTGGCGCAGGGTGTCGTCACTGGAAACGGGGTCCGCCGTTGCTGCCGGGGCGGTAGTGTCATCGTGATGAATACCGAAATAGAAGCTTCGGCTGCGCGTGAAATCTTGCGGTACGGGCTGGCGCAGTGGCAAAAATCCTTTTTGCTCATCCACCAGGCGCAGCAGGTTATCGCGGGTATCGGTATCAATGCCCAGCACCGGCGGGCTGGTGATGAAACATCCCGTGCTCCCCCATGTGCAGCTATCGATATCAGACGACGCCAGCGCGGGTGCGCTGGCGGTAAAGGAGAGACACAAGCCCAGCGCGAGGCGACGGCGTTTTATCATTCCCTGAATCCTTGCGTTATTGTTATTCGTTTACGGCTTTGATGCGTAAGGTGATGCCTTCAACGGCCGTTACCTCAACGCGCGTTCCGGCAGCGAGATCGTCGTCGGCGCTGACCGGCCACGAACTGTCGCCCACACGCATATGGCCTCGACCGTTCACCAGTGCGTTATCAAGCTGGAAGCGGCGGCCGACGAGCTGTTGCCCACGCAGATTCAGCGACGCGTCGGCGGGTTTTTGCTGTTTTACCCGCCGCGAAAGCCATTGCCACCACAGCCAGGCGGCCAGCATGGTCAGCACGGCGAACAGTACACCCTGCCACTCCCAGCCGAAGGGAATAACCCACGCCAGCAACCCGGTGACCACCGCCGCGACGCCGCTCCACAACAGATAGCCGTTACCGCCCAGCATTTCCGCAGCCAGCAACAGGCCACCAAGCACCAGCCAGGCGAGGTGTGTATGTTCGAGCAGCAGAGTGGCAATCATTTTTTACGCTCGCCGGCGCTGTCTTTCACCAGTTCGGCGATCCCGGCGATCGAGCCCATCAGGCTGCTGGCATCCAGCGGCATCATCACCACTTTGCTGTTGTTCGCCGAGCCAATTTGTTGCAGCGCGTCGGTATATTTCTGCGCTACGAAGTAGTTCACTGCCTGAATATCCCCGGCGGCAATCGCTTCAGAGACCATCTGCGTGGCACGGGCTTCGGCTTCTGCCGAACGTTCACGCGCTTCTGCCTGCAGGAACGCCGACTGGCGATCGCCTTCCGCTTTGAGGATCTGCGACTGTTTTTCCCCTTCGGCTTTGAGGATCTCCGCCTGACGGATCCCTTCAGCTTCAAGAATGTAAGCGCGTTTGGTACGTTCCGCTTTCATCTGCGCATTCATTGAGGCAATCAATTCCGCCGGTGGGCGCACATCGCGGATTTCAATACGCGTGACTTTTACGCCCCACGGATTGGTGGCTTCATCCACAATATGCAACAGACGGGTGTTGATGCTGTCGCGCTGCGAGAGCATTTCGTCCAGCTCCATTGAGCCGAGCACGGTACGGATATTGGTCATGGTCAGGTTGATGATCGCCAGCTCCAGGTTGCTCACCTCATAGGCGGCACGGGGCGCGTCGATTACCTGAATAAAGCACACTGCGTCAATGGTGACGTTGGCGTTGTCTTTGGAAATAACTTCCTGCGAGGGGATATCGAGAACCTGTTCCATCATATTGATCTTACGACCAATGCGATCCATAAACGGCACCACCAGGCTTAAACCTGGCTGCAGCGTACGGGTGAAACGGCCAAAGCGTTCCACAGTCCACTGGAAGCCTTGCGGGACGATTTTCACACCGGAGATAACCACCACCAGCGCGACGAAGATAAGAACCAGAATGACGATTGGCATCAAAAAAACCTCCTGTTTAATTTGATGCCATCTTAGCCCGAATTAGCGATTAAAACAGCGCGATCGCCAAATTTAGCAGGGGAATTAGTAGAGCAGGGAGTAGAGCTGGCGGCGGTATTTCGATGCCAGCGCGTCGCCGGTGCCGAGCGCAGCCAGGATCTCTTGCAGCATTTTGCGCGCTTCACCGTTTGCCGCAGCCAGATCTTTACGCAGGTGGCTAAACAGCAGTTCCAGCGCTTCTTCGTTGCGGCCCACCTGGTGCAGTTGCAGCGCCAGTTGTGTTGCCAGCAGCGCGTCCTGCGGGTTGTCTGCAACCTGCTGTTGCAGTTGCTGGATTTCCGGCGTATCCGCGGCTTTTTTCAGCAGTTCGATCTGCGCGATAAGGCCCTGGTAACGGGTGTCTTGATCCTGTAACGGAACCGCTTTCAGCACCGCTTCGGCTTCATCCGCACGGTTCAACACAATCAACGTTTCTGCCAGCAGCAGGGTGATTTCGCTGTTTTGCGGCGCTAACTGGCTGGCCTCTTTCAGCAGCGGCAGCGCGTCGATGTGTTTGCCTTCCTGCATCAACTGCATAGCTTGTTGTGCTTTCAGCTCCTCTTCGCGCGGCAGCACTTTATCCAGCAGCGCGCGAATCACGTCTTCCGGCTGCGGCCCCTGGAAACCGTCAACCGGCTGGCCATTCTGGAACAGGTAAACAGTAGGAATGGCGCGTAAGCCAAACTGCGATGCCACCATCTGCTCTGCGTCGCAATCGACTTTCGCCAGGATAAATTGCCCGTTGTACTGGGCGGCGAGGTTTTCCAGCACCGGCGTCAGTTGCTGGCAGTGCTGGCTGCGTTCGGACCAGAAATAGAACAGCACCGGCGTGGCAACGGATTGCTCCAGCACCTGTTGCAGGTTCATTTCGGTAATATTGACAATATTCTGTGCAGACATACTAAGTTCTCTTTATTTCACTGTTTCGTCATACATGGGGGACAGGCTTCGCGCCTTCAACTCACCCGTGCAAAATTTTATCCATCATGCGCGTTGGCAGCAGGCGTTTTAAAAAGGTAACCGCCCATGTCACCAGCGTTACCGGGTAGCGCACTTTCGGGTTGCTGCTCTCAAAAGCATGGCGCACTTTGGCGACGACTGCCTCCGGCCCCAGCGTAAAACGTGCGGCGATACCGGGGTTTTCCACCGGCTTATCGCGTTGTGTCTGATTCACGTTGTCGGTAAAGCGCGTGCGAATCGGGCCGGGTTCAATCAGGCTCACTTTGATGCCCGTATGGCGTAGCTCCATTCGTAAAGCGTCCGACCAGGCTTCCAGCGCATACTTGCTGGCGGCATAAGCGCCGCGGCCTGGCGTTGAGATCAGCCCCATCACCGAGGAGGTCATCACGATGCGCCCCTCGTCGTGCGGCAGCATCGCAGGCAGCAACAGCATGGTGAGCTGGTGAGTGCCAAAAAAGTTACTGGAAAATTGCTGTTCCAGCTGTTCGCGGCTGATGGTATCGAGCGGGCCATAAACACCGTATCCGGCGTTGTTGAAGATCCCGTACAGGCGATTGTCGGTCAGCGCTATCACTTCGGCGGCGGCGCGTATCACGCTTTGCGCGTCGTCAAGATCGAGCAAAATGCCGGTAAAGCCTTCGCTTGCCATCCGGGCGACATCGTCCGGTTTACGGCAGGCCGCCAGCACGCGAAAACCCTGACGTTTCAGTTCGCGTGCGCTTTCCAGCCCGATGCCGCTGGAACATCCTGTTATTAAGACCGTTTTTTGCATAACTTTACCTGGGGGCGTGCCTGAACAATCAGGAGTCGTGGTTAACTAAAGGCGCCAGTCGCGTTGCCATCCAGTCTGCAATAAACGGCTGCGCATCGCGGTTGGGATGGATGCCATCATCCTGCATCCATTGCGGTTTCAGATAGACCTCTTCCATAAAAAATGGCAGCAGAGGAACATCCAACTCCTTGGCAAGCTTAGGATAAATGGCGCTAAAGGCTTCATTATAGCGGCGACCGTAGTTGGCAGGGAGCCGAATTTGCATTAACAGCGGTTGCGCGTTGGCGGCTTTCACCGCCTGCACCACCTGGCGCAGCGTTTGCTCTGTTTGCTGCGGCGCGAAACCGCGCAGACCATCGTTACCGCCCAGCTCCACCAGCACCCAGCGCGGTTGATGCTCTTTAAGCAGCGCAGGCAGGCGCGCCAGCCCCTGCTGCGAGGTGTCGCCGCTGATGCTGGCGTTGATAACCGTCGGTTTTTGCTGCCATTTGTCATTGAGCAGCGCAGGCCACGCGGCATTCGCCGCCATGCGATATCCGGCGCTCAGACTGTCGCCAAGAATCAGTAACGTGTCCGCTGCCGCGGCGCGAAAGGTTAACAAAAGCAAAAACAGGAAGGGCAAATGCCAGCGGAAAACATTGTTGAAGTTCATCATCTTAAGAAGTCCGTCGGTCAGGGGGAGCATGAGCTTTCCATCCTTACCGGAGTTGAGCTGGTTGTCAAACCAGCCGAGACCATCGCCCTGATTGGCGAATCCGGCTCCGGAAAGTCCACCTTATTAGCGATCCTCGCCGGGTTAGACGATGGCAGTAGCGGCGAGGTGAACCTGCTCGGCAAACCTCTGCATAAGATGGATGAAGAGGCGCGCGCGCAACTGCGTGCGCAAAATGTCGGCTTTGTTTTTCAATCCTTTATGCTCATTCCCACGCTAAATGCGCTGGAAAATGTTGAACTCCCGGCCTTGCTGCGCGGCGAAAACAGCAATCAAAGCCGCAGTAGCGCGAAAGCGTTACTGGAAGAGTTAGGGCTGGGTAAACGGCTGGATCATCTGCCTGCGCAGCTCTCCGGCGGTGAACAACAGCGGGTGGCGCTGGCTCGCGCGTTTAATGGCCGACCGTCGGTGCTGTTCGCCGATGAACCTACCGGCAATCTCGACCGGCAAACCGGCGACAAGATCGCTGATTTGCTCTTTTCCATGAATCAACAATATGGCACCACGCTGCTGCTGGTAACGCACGATCCGCAGCTTGCCGCGCGTTGCGATCGGCGGTTGCGGCTGGTCAATGGTGAACTGCGGGAGGATGCATGATAGCCCGTTGGTTCTGGCGCGAATGGCGCTCGCCGTCGCTGCTGATTGTCTGGATGGCGCTAAGTCTGGCGGTGGCTTGTGTGCTGGCGCTCGGCAACATTAGCGATCGCATGGAAAAAGGGCTCAGCCAGCAGAGCCGGGAATTTATGGCGGGCGACAGAGCGCTACGCAGCTCTCGTGAGATACCCCAGGCGTGGCTGGATGAAGCGCGAAAAACAGGGCTGCGAGTCAGCGAACAAATCAGTTTTGCCACCATGACTTTTGCTGGCGACACGCCGCAATTAGCCGATGTGAAAGCCGTTGATGACATTTACCCCCTTTATGGTGAGCTGCAAACCAGCCCGGCGGGGTTAAAACCGCGAGCGGGAACGGTGTTACTGGCGCCACGGTTAATGGCGCTGCTCAATTTAAAAACCGGTGATGCTATTGATGTGGGGGATGCCACATTGCGTATCGCCGGAGAAGTGATACAGGAGCCGGATTCAGGCTTTAACCCTTTTCAGATGGCACCACGTCTGTTGATGAATATTGCCGATGTGGCGAAAACCGGTGCGGTGCAGCCGGGTAGCCGCGTCAGCTGGCGGGTAAAATTTGGCGGCACACCCGCGCAATTAGATGCATACGAAAAATGGTTGCTGCCGCAGTTGAAACCGGAGCACCGCTGGTACGGGCTGGAGCAGGATGAAGGCGCACTGGGCAAATCCTTGCAGCGTTCGCAGCAGTTCCTGTTGTTATCTGCGCTATTAACGCTGCTGCTGGCAATTGCCGCCGTCGCGGTGGCGATGGGGCACTATTGCCGTAGTCGCTACGATCTGGTGGCGGTACTGAAAACCCTTGGTGCGGGCCGCGCGCAATTACGCAAATTGATTGTCGGGCAGTGGTTAATGGTACTGGCGCTGTCAGTGGTGACCGGTGGCGTCATCGGGCTGGTGTTCGAAAGCGTTTTAATGGTGCTGCTCAAGCCGGTGCTGCCTGCTGCGCTGCCGCCCGCAAGTTTGTGGCCGTGGCTGTGGGCGGTCGGGGCGATGGTGGTGATTTCGCTGCTGGTGGGGTTGCGGCCCTATCGCTTGCTGCTGGCGACGCAGCCGCTGCGTGTGCTGCGACGTGATGCGGTGGCCAATGTCTGGCCGCTGAAGCTCTACGTGCCGGTGATCTGCGCGGTAGCCGTGCTGCTACTCGGCTGGCTGATGGGCGGCAGTATGTTGCTGTGGGCTGTGCTGGCGGGCGCGGTGGTGCTGGCCTTGCTGTGCGGCGTGGTGGGCTGGCTGCTGCTTAATGTGCTCAAACGACTGACATTTAAAGCGCTGCCGTTGCGTCTTGCGGTGAACCGACTGCTGCGTCAGCCGTGGTCAACGCTGAGCCAGCTTGCGGCGTTTTCGCTCTCCTTTATGTTGCTGGCGATGCTGCTGGTGCTGCGCGGCGATCTGCTGGACAGGTGGCAACAGCAGTTACCGCCGGAAAGCCCGAACTACTTTTTAATCAATATCGCGCCGGAACAAGTGACACCGCTGAAAGCGTTTCTTTCTGAGCACCATGTTGACGCCCAGGCATTCTTCCCGATTGTGCGCGCGAGGATGACGCAAATTAACGGCCAGTCGACGGAGGGCAACCAGGATGAGGCGCTGAACCGCGAACTCAATCTCACCTGGCTTCAGCAGCGCCCGGATCATAACCCGGTCACCGCCGGACACTGGCCGCCGAAAGACGGGGAGGTCTCGGTTGAGGAGGGGCTGGCGCAGCGGTTAGGCCTGAAGCTGGGCGACTCCGTGACGTTTATGGGCGATACGCAGGAATTCAGCGCCACCATCAGCAGCCTGCGCAAAGTGGACTGGGAAAGCCTGCGGCCAAATTTCTTCTTTATCTTCCCCCAGGGGGCGCTGGACGGCCAGCCGCAGAGCTGGCTCACCAGTTTCCGCTGGCAGAACGGCAACGGCATGTTAACGCAACTGAACCGGGAGTTCCCGACCATCAGCCTGCTGGATATTGGCGCGATTTTAAAACAGGTCGGTCAGGTGCTTGAGCAGGTCAGCCGGGCGCTGGAAGTGATGGTCGTGCTGGTCACGGCCTGCGGCGTGTTGCTGCTGCTCGCGCAGGTACAAGTCGGTATGCGTCAGCGTCACCAGGAGCTGGTGGTTTACCGCACGCTCGGCGCGGGCAAGCGGCTGCTGCGAACCACGTTGTGGTGTGAGTTCGCGCTGCTGGGGCTGGTCTCCGGGCTGGTCGCGGCGATGGGCGCGGAAACCGCGCTGGCGGTGCTGCAAACGAGGGTGTTTGATTTCCCGTGGGAGCCGGACTGGCGTTTGTGGGCAACGTTACCGTTGTGCGGCGCGTTACTGCTTTCGCTATGCGGCGGCTGGCTTGGCGCGCGTTTGCTTAAAGGAAAAGCACTGTTTCGTCAATTCAGTAATTAATCCCTTCATCAATATTTGCTCAACGAAACGCATGCCGATAATTCTATCGGTGTGCGTATGTTTCAAAGTGTAAAAGTTCCCCTGGCAATTATTTACCAGCACAAAACAACAAAAAAACCCCACCAAATAGAAGCTTTTAGACGTTAATATTTCGCCGCTAGTAACTTACTAGTGGTGTCTATCCATCAAGGAAAAACCATGAAAATAAAAACAACCGCCCTGGCGACAGCCATCGGCGCAGCAGTGGCATTGATGTCTTTTGCAACTCAGGCGGAAATTACTGTACTTAAGCAAGATCCGCAGGCCGGTAATCCATTAAGCCGCCTGAACTTCACCGTTGGTGGTTCTATTCGTCCGCAGTTCGATAACATGATGGGCGACGGTGATAAAGGCTCCTTCAAACGCAACGGCTATGACGGTGGCACCCGTTTCCGTTTTGCGACCGATTACTACCTGTTCGATGATATTAGCTGGGTTAACTACTACGAGCTGGGTGTGAACATTCCGGCACTGTTCGACTGGGATAACCACTATGCAGACGGCGCGCATAATACCACCCGCCGTATGCTCTACACCGGTCTGAAAAGTAAGACCTGGGGTACGATGACCTTCGGTCAGCAGAACAGCGTGTACTACGATGTGGTCGGTGCGAAAACCGATATCTGGGATTACGACATGAAAGCCCAGGCTTCCGGTAACGGTATTAACGGCGATTACGACGGTTCCTATCGTTCACGTAAGATGCTGAAATACAAAAACACCTTCGGTGATGCTGACATTTATGCATCTTACCTGTTCTCTGATAACGATCTGCTGCGTGGCAATGGCCTGCGTTACAAACGTAAAGGCGGCGGTTCTCTGGGCGTGGATTACCACATTGCCAAAGATCTGACATGGGGTACGGCGTGGAACTACACCCAGGCCGATATGCGCAATGTCAACACCGGTGGCAGCGATACCTACAGCCAGAATATCTATGGCACCGCGCTGAGCTGGACGCCGGATAACTGGACCTTCTCCTTCGGTGGCGGCTGGTACGAAAACTATCTGACCACCGGTAAAAAAGATATTCATAACTACTTCGCGGGCGACGCGTGGGGTATTGAATACTTTGCCGGTTATAAAATCCCGGTCGGTCAGTACGCGCTTAAATACGTACAGCCGTACGTCATGGGTGACCGTCTGCAATACACCACTGGTCGTGATTACCAGCGTATTGATAACGGCGTGGGTGTGACCTTCCAGCTGGATTACGGTTTCCGTGTCGATTACGAACACGTATTCACCAGCAGCACCGACGACCTGGGCGACATGAACATCGTTCGTCTGCGTTACGACTTCTAAGAGGTCTGCATCAGCCGGGTTTAACGCTTCGTTTAAATCCGGCAATGCTTAGCAACAAAAAGCATAACGGAAGGCCAGAAAACCCACCTTGGGCAGGGCTTTTCGTTATGCTTCATCGCCTTACCCCGCAAAGATCTCCCCGCCATTCAGTGACATAGTTCACAGCATGTTGAATTTATTTCAATTACCGCTGCGCTGTGTTTATGCCATCTTATTCAG
Source organism: Enterobacter sp. R4-368 (assembly GCF_000410515.1). Lineage (NCBI taxonomy): Bacteria > Pseudomonadati > Pseudomonadota > Gammaproteobacteria > Enterobacterales > Enterobacteriaceae > Enterobacter > Enterobacter sp. R4-368. Next base: position 4,268,870 of record NC_021500.1, read on the forward strand.
CAGCCTTATCAATCAGGTGAAAATGGAACGCGCCGCACTGTACGTCGCGTCAACACAGCAGCTCAACTCGTTAGGGAGAATTTATGGGACGTCGTCTCAGCTTGCGCGCGACCTTCGGCGCATTACTTCTGGCCTGCGGCTTACCGTTTGCTCACGCCAGCAGCGATCCGCACACCATCGTTTTCGGCGTCGCACCTGGACCATACGGCGATATGGTGAAACAGGCTATTGCGCCGTCGTTAAAAGAGAAAGGCTATAAAGTGGTGGTGCGTGAATTTAGCGATTACGTACAGCCGAATATGGCGCTGGCGAACGGCAGTATTGATGCCAACCTGTTCCAGCACAGCCTCTATTTTGACAAATTCACGGCCGATAAAGGCCTGAAATTAACCAAGCTGATTACCGTGCCGACGGCGGGTATGGGCTTTTATTCACGCAAAATCAAAAGTCTGGATGAGTTGAAAAAGGGCGACATTGTGACGCTCTCCAATGACCCGACCAACCTGGCGCGCGGGCTGCGTTTCCTGCAATCGCTCGACCTTATCACTATCAAAGATAACATCGACCCGACTAAAGCCTCCGAGCGCGATATTGCCAGCAACCCGAAAGGGCTGGTGTTTAAACCGCTGGAAGCGGCGCAACTGCCGCGCACGCTGGACGGTGTGACCGCGTCGCTGGTGAATGGCAACTTTGCCATTGCCGCCGGGCTGAAACTCTCCTCTGCGCTCAAACAAGAGCACCTTGATGAGAACCTGAAAAACATCATTGCGGTGCGCACGGAAGACGCCGACAAACCGTTCGCGAAGGATATTGTCGGGGTGGTTAAATCGCCGGCTTACCGTGCAGTAATTGACGATCCGAACAATGTTTATGGTGCGTTCCAGAAACCAGACTGGATGCAGAGCGCGGATAAAAAGTAACACTCCGGCTGATTTGACGGGCAGGCTGCGGCCTGCCTTTTGTCGTTTGAGGTTTGCATGATTGAAATCGAAAAAGTATGCGTGGATTTCCCCGCAGCGCGCGGCAGTACGAGCGCGACCCGGGCGGTAGAGGATGTCACGCTGCGTATTGCGCCGGGGGAGATCTTCGGCATTGTGGGCACCAGCGGCGCGGGCAAAAGTACGCTGCTGCGCACGCTGAATGCGCTGCAGCGCCCAAGCCAGGGCAGCGTCAAAATCAATGGTGTTGCTATTTCGGCGCTGGAAGGCATCACATTACGCAAAGCGCGTCAACGCATAGGCATGATATTCCAGCACTTCAACCTGATGCATACCCGCACCGTGGCGCAAAACGTGGCTTTCAGCCTGAAAGCGGCGGGATGGGAACGCAGTAAAATCGCCCCGCGCGTGGCGGAGATCCTGCAACTGGTAGGCTTAAGCGATAAAGCCACTCGCTACCCGGTGCAACTCAGTGGCGGGCAGAAGCAGCGGGTCGGTATTGCGCGCGCCATCGCTAATCACCCGGATGTATTGCTGTGTGATGAGCCAACCTCGGCGCTGGATCTGGAAACCTCCGCTACCATTCTGACCCTGCTCAAGCAGATCAATGAACAACTGGGGATCACCATTGTGCTGATCACCCACGAGATGAACGTGATCAAATCGATCTGCGATCGGGTGGCGGTGATGTCTGGCGGCAAAGTGGTGGAGGAGGGCGACGTGTTTGATATTTTTGCCCATCCGCAGCACCCCTTCACCCGCCAACTGGTGTCGCACACGCTGAATTTGACCTTGCCGGAGCGTTTGCAACAGCATCTGCCAGGGCAATTATTGAAGATCCTGTTTATTGGTGACTCCGCTGAGCAGCCGGTGCTCTCTGACGCGGCGGTAAAATTTGGCGTCGCGGTTAATATTCTGCACGGCAAAATTGAGTATATCGGCGAGCGGGCGCTGGGCATTCTGGTGGTGCAACTGACGTCGGTGGAAAACCCGGCAGCAGTAAGTGACGCCGTGGACTATATTCGCAACCGTACCGCGCAGGTGGAGGTGATCCGTGGATGATTTAATGGCCGATCTGAGCCTCGCCTTTGGCGAAACCTTCCAGATGTTAAGCATCTCGACGGTGCTGGCGATTGTCGGCGGTTTGCCGCTCGGTTTCCTGATTTTCGTTACCGACAGGCACCTGTTCTGGCAAAACCGCGCGGTCTATCTGGTGAGCACGGTGCTGGTGAATATTATCCGCTCGGTGCCGTTCGTGATCCTGCTGGTGCTGCTGTTGCCGGTGACGCAGTTTTTGCTCGGCAACACTATTGGACCGATTGCCGCGTCGGTGCCGCTCTCTGTGGCGGCGATTGCCTTTTATGCGCGGCTGGTCGATAGCGCCCTGCGTGAGGTGGATAAAGGCATTATTGAAGCGGCGGAAGCCTTTGGTGCCAGCCCGCTGCGCATTATCTGTACCGTGCTGCTGCCGGAAGCCAGCGCGGGTCTACTGCGTGGCCTGACCATTACGCTCGTCAGCCTGATTGGGTATTCCGCGATGGCCGGGATTGTCGGCGGTGGTGGTGTGGGCGATCTGGCGATCCGCTACGGCTATTACCGTTATGAAACCCAGGTGATGATCGTAACGGTTATCGCGCTGATTATTCTGGTGCAGATAGTCCAGGTGCTGGGAGACTGGCTGGCGAAACGCGCCGATAAACGCGATCGTCATTAAGCCGTGTGTGCCGCCAGCCAGGCCGCTACTTCAGCAAAAGTGCCGCGAAAGCGAATAGCTTTCGCGCGCTTCTCAAGCTGGTAGCGGTACATCGGATCGTAGTACTCCTCCAGCAACGGCACGAGCCACGCGAAGTGTTCCTCGGTACTGCCGCTACGCTGCTGCTGGCTCAGCGCGTTCTCCAGATGTTGCGTCAATTCCGCGTAGCGCTGTAATCCCAGGCGGCGGCGAATGGCAAAAAGCCCGTGACGCAGATATTCGGCATACTGACGCCAGCCCTCTTCCTCACCGTCGCGGGTGATAAACGCCGCGTGCATCTCTACGAAATAGTCGACGCGTAAACGCTCCAGGCGTTGTGCAAAGGGATCTTCCACTACCACCAGCGGCGATTGCGCCATTCTCTCGCGCACCACGGCTGGCAGATGGTTCGCCCCAATCGCGGCGTTTTCGTCTTCCAGCAGCCAGAACGCGGGCGTCACTTTCAGTAGCGCCGCTGCCAGCTGGTTTTCGAAACTGGCCTGCGAGCGCTGCGGTTGCAGCGTCCGGCCAAACGAGGAACCGCGATGCCGGGCGAGCCCTTCAAGGTCGATGCCGTTACGCTGCGAACGCACCAGCAACGTTTTGCCGCTTCCCGTGCAGCCACCCACCAGCAGCGCCGGGCGTTGCATGCATTGCTGCGTTGCTTCGATGGCGGCCTGGCGCAGCGCTTTATAACCGCCGACCACCAGCGGATAGTCCACCTGGCATTCTCGCAGCCATTGCTGAACGATATGCGAACGCTGACCACCGCGGGCGCAACAAAGATAACCCTGCGGATATTGCGCGCAGGCTTGCCGCCATGCTTCGATGCGTTGTTTACGGGCTTTCGCCATTGACCAGTTGATGCCCCAGACGAAGCGCGGCTTCCGCGCCTTCGCGTTTATAGCAAGTGCCTACCGCCGCGCGTTCATGGTCGTTCATTAAGGGTAGATTGATAGCCGCAGGCATGGCACCTTTGGCGAACTCAACCGGTGCACGAACATCAATAAGAGGCGTTTCATCCCGCAGGAGGGCGAGATAATCCGTGGTGTCGTTCATTGGGCTTCCTTCTGCAAAACGCTGGTGGTAATCCCACCAGCGTGCAGATTTTACGCCCCGAACAAGGGAGATCAATTCCCCGGCGGGAGATTACTGCAGTTTTGACTGTGCCCAGGCAATGCCGCTTGCGTACTCGGGCGGCAGGAGTGGCACCAGCGCTTCCAGCGTGGCACTCAGACGCGCCATGTCATCATCGTTCAGGTTCAAATGACCCACTTTGCGCCCCGGACGCACCTCTTTGTCGTACCAGTGCAAATGCACCAGCGGCAGTTTCAACCAGTCGTAATTCAGATCGCTGCCTATCAGGTTGATCATCACCGACGGGCTGTTGACCACCGGCGGCGGTAACGGCAGATCCACCACCGCGCGCAGATGCAGTTCAAACTGGCTGATAGAAGCACCGTTCTGCGTCCAGTGGCCGCTGTTGTGCACGCGCGGCGCCAGCTCGTTAATCAGCAACCCACCCGGTGTGACAAAGCACTCCATCGCCATCACGCCGACGTAGTTCAGCTCATGCATGATGGCAGAAAGCATGTTTTCCGCCTGCTGTTGCTGAGCGGCGTTAGCCTGCGGGAAAACCACGCTGGTACGCAAAATGCCATCCTGATGCAGGTTATGCGTCAACGGGTAGAAAACGGTACTGCCATCACGCGCACGCGCGCCGACCAGCGATACTTCACCGGAAAAATTGATGCCCTGTTCGACAATGCACTCACCGTAGCAGTCGTCCGGCAACTGATCCGTTTCGCCTGTGCGTAAACGCCACTGCCCACGACCGTCATAGCCCCCCACGCGGCGCTTAACAATCGCCAGCTCGCCCAGGCGGGAAAACACGGCGGGCCATTCGCTTTTATTCGCCAGCAGCTGCCACGGTGCCGTAGCCAGTTCGAGTTTGTCGAATAACTGTTTTTGCGTCAGGCGATCGGCAATGATCGGGAACACATCACGGTTAACAAACGCCGGATGGCGCGCCAGCTCGCGCGTTAACGCTGTTTCCGGCCAACGCTCAATTTCGGCGGTGATAACACTCTGTTGAAACGGCACCGCTTCCGGCGCGTCATCCAGCCCAACCGGCCAGACCGCGATGCTGAGCGGTTCACCGGCCTGGCGCAACATCCGGCCAAGCTGGCCGTTGCCTAATACGCAAACCTGTTTCATGCCGCGCCTCTCGGATCCGGATTATCCAGCACCTCATCGGTCTGAGATTTGCGCCAGTCCGCCAGACGCTGGTGCAGTTGCGCGTCATGCTGCGCCAGGATCTGTGCGGCCAGCAGCGCGGCGTTGGCCGCACCGGCTTTGCCAATTGCCAGCGTTCCCACCGGAATGCCGCGCGGCATCTGCACAATAGAGTAAAGGCTGTCCACACCGCTTAACGCCGCGCTTTGTACCGGCACACCCAGTACCGGCACCAGTGTTTTCGCCGCGATCATGCCCGGCAGATGCGCCGCGCCGCCGGCACCGGCAATAATCACCTGGTAACCGTTTTGTTCCGCACTTTCGGCGAAGCTAAACAGTTTATCCGGGGTGCGGTGTGCGGAGACGATTTCAACATGGTGCGGAACGTTCAGGGTATCGAGGATTTCTGCGGCGAATTGCATGGTGGCCCAGTCGCTTTTCGAGCCCATAACAATGGCGATGCGCGCCGGTTGGTTGCTTGAAGACATACGTCTCAAAACTCCTGTGGGTGTGCTTCAGACTACATAAGAGGGCACAGAGAATAGCATGTAAAACGGGCAAGGAAAACGGTTGCGTAGCGATGTTTCGCGCGTTTGACGCGTAATCACAAGCGTATTCAGAAAGGGAAATGAATCAGTTCGACATCGCTTTCGCTGACGCGCACCATCGAACCTTCGCTGTGCCATGCGCCCAAAACGGCACGGAAAGCGGGCGCGTTATTTGCGGTGAGTTCATGCACTGCTGGGCGATGGGTATGACCGTGGATCAACCACTGCACCTGGTGTTTTTCCATGGCTTCCACCACGGCGTGCTGGTTTACATCCATAATCGAAAGCGACTTGCTGCTGTTGGCGGCTTTACTGCCGGCGCGCATTTTCGCGGCGATACGTCGGCGAATAAACAGCGGCAGGGTGAGGAACAGCTTTTGCAGCCAGGGCTGGTGCACTTTGGCGCGAAAGGCCTGATAACCGGCATCATCGGTGCAGAGCGTATCGCCATGCATAATCAGCACGCTACGGCCATACAAATTGAGCACCTGTTCCTGAGGTAACAACTGCATACCGCAGGCTTGCGCGAAGCGTTGACCAAGCAGGAAATCACGGTTGCCGTGAATGAAATAGCAGGGGACACCGCTATCGACAACGGCTTTGATCGCCTGGGCTATTTGCTGATGTAGCGGGTTCGGATCGTCGTCGCCGATCCACGCTTCAAACAAATCGCCCAAAATGTAGAGCGCATCGGCTTCACGCGCTGTACCGGCCAGAAAACGCAGAAAACCGGCGGTGATCGCCGGTTCTTCTGTTTGCAGATGCAAATCTGCGATAAAGAGTGTCGCCACCAATTACTCGCTGACGTCCACGCTTTCAATCACCACATCTTCTTTCGGCACGTCCTGGTGCATGCCGCTGCGGCCGGTGGAAACGCCTTTGATCTTGTCAACAACGTCCATGCCTTCAACTACTTCGGCAAACACGCAGTAGCCCCAGCCCTGCATGCTTTCGCCGCTGAAGTTCAGGAAGTCGTTATCAGCCACGTTGATGAAGAACTGTGCGGTAGCGGAGTGCGGAGCCTGAGTACGCGCCATTGCCAGCGTACCACGGGTGTTTTTCAGACCGTTGTTGGCTTCGTTTTTGATTGGGTCTTTGGTGACTTTCTGGTTCATGCCCGGTTCGAAACCGCCGCCCTGAATCATAAAGCCATTGATAACACGGTGGAAAATCGTGTTGTTGTAGAAACCTTCACGGCAGTAGTCCAGGAAGTTTTTAACTGTTTCAGGCGCTTTGTCATCAAAGGTTTTGATTACGATGTCGCCGTGATTAGTGTGGAAAGTAACCATTATTGCATCCTGTTCTGATAGTGTAGTGCGTAGACCCGCCAGTGGGTCAGAGATAGTCGCTTGTTATAGCATAACCGCGAGGCTGGATCACCTTGCAAAGTGTGCTGCTTCGGGTTTGAATTACGGGTAATATATGCGGTTTTCGTTCCACACACGTCCACATGGAATCTTCGATGTTAAAAATCTTTAATACACTGACGCGCCAAAAAGAGGAATTCAAACCTATCCATGCCGGGGAAGTCGGCATGTACGTGTGTGGTATTACCGTTTACGATCTCTGTCATATCGGTCACGGCCGTACCTTTGTCGCTTTTGACGTGGTATCCCGCTATTTGCGTTTTCTCGGCTATAAGCTGAAATATGTCCGCAATATTACCGATATTGACGACAAAATCATTAAGCGCGCTAATGAGAATGGCGAAAGTTTTGTCGCGCTGGTCGACCGGATGATCGTTGAGATGCATAAGGATTTTGACGCGCTCAATATCCTGCGCCCGGATAGCGAACCGCGCGCAACGCACCATATTGCAGAAATTATTGAAATTACACAGCGCCTGCTGGATCGCGAACATGCGTACGTGGCTGAAAACGGCGATGTGATGTTCTCGGTGCCGACGGATCCGACTTATGGTCAGCTTTCGCGTCAGGATCTGGATCAGTTGCAGGCGGGGGCACGCGTCGAAGTCGCGGAAGTAAAACGCAACCCGATGGACTTCGTGCTGTGGAAAATGTCCAAGCCTGGCGAGCCGAGCTGGCCATCGCCGTGGGGCGAAGGGCGTCCCGGCTGGCACATTGAGTGTTCGGCGATGAACTGCAAACAGCTGGGTTCGCATTTCGATATCCACGGTGGCGGTTCCGATCTGATGTTCCCGCACCACGAAAACGAAATCGCCCAGTCAACCTGTGCGCATGACGGCGAGTACGTAAATTACTGGATGCACTCCGGCATGGTGATGGTTGATCGCGAGAAGATGTCAAAATCGCTCGGCAACTTCTTTACCGTGCGTGACGTGCTGAAGTATTACGACGCGGAAACCGTGCGCTACTTCCTGATGTCCGGTCACTATCGCAGCCAGTTGAACTACAGCGAAGAGAACCTGAAACAGGCGCGTTCTGCGCTGGAGCGTCTGTACAACGCGCTGCGTGGTACGGATAGCAATAACGCCGAACATCGTTATTTTGAGAACGGTGAATTGTTCCAGAAACGCTTCTGCGACGCCATGGATGACGACTTCAACACCCCGGAAGCCTATTCTGTGCTGTTTGACCTCGCGCGCGAAGTGAATACGCTGAAGCATGACGGGGATGCGCTGGGCGCAAATGCGGCGGCGAAAAAGCTGCGTGAACTGGCGGGCGTTTTGGGTCTGCTGGAGCAGGATCCGGATCTCTTCCTGCAAAGCGGCGCGCAGGCGGATGACAGCGAAGTGGCTGAGATCGAAAAGCTTATCCAGCAGCGCCTCGATGCGCGTAAAGCGAAAGACTGGGCGGCAGCCGATGCCGCGCGTGACCGTCTGAACGAGATGGGTATCGTGCTGGAAGATGGCCCGCAGGGCACGACCTGGCGTCGTAAGTAAGAAAAAAAGCGGCTTCGGCCGCTTTTTTGTTGTCTCTTCAAAACCACTGGCGGTGGTTGATATTTATCCCCGCCGCATTTTCCATAACAGCAGCACCAGAATCACACCCGGTAGCCACACCCACAGCAACTCCGAAATGATCACCTGGTGACCATACGGCGTGTTATAGCGCGACAGCGCAAACGGCGCGACTTTGATCACCTGCCACGGCGCGAAGAACCGTTCATCCGACCACGGCCACAGCCAGCCGACGCCTTTCCCACCGGTAGTGATGGAATCCAGCAGGCTGTGCGACAGCAGCGACACGGTGAGAAACGCCCAGCAGCGCGCCAGACTCGCTTTGAAGTATTTTCGCCCAAGCCAGGTCACCAATAGCGGCACCACAAAAGCAAACAGCAACGAGTGGGTAAACCCGCGGTGGCCGAAAACATTGCCGTAAGCGACACCGAATTTAAACGCCAGCACGTCGGCATCGGGCAACATAGCAAGCCCTATCCCCGCCAGCAGTAAGCCGCGAGGGATCACTTTATTGCCAAGCCCCAACCCCAGACAAAGCGGGACAGCAGCATGTGTAACAATCGTTGGCATAACGCAGGTCTCTGAAGAAAAACGAAATTATAGCCGAAGCGCCAGGCGGGTAAACTGCGGGGTTTTCTGAATCTTTTCTCATCAGAACAGAACCGGGCTGGCTGGTTTTAAGCCGACGTGAGGTTACCGCTCGCGAGGACGCCGCTGTCTGTCCGATGTGTTCGGATTACGCAGACTCGCGGGCAATCAGCTGGCCGGAAAGCGTGATGCGTTGCGTTTGCAACTCGGGCTCTTTCAGCTTGCGAATGATCAACCCCGCCGCCTGGCGTCCGGTCTCTTCACTGGCGGACGAAACATAGGTAAAGGAAGGTGAGGTGAGATTGACATGCAGCATATCTTCAAAGCCGACGAGCGCCACTTGCTGAGAGAGGAACACATCTTTGCCCACCGTATGCCCGGTTTGGTGGATCCCGGCGATGGAGCCAATCATGGCATCTGGCGAGTGGCAGAGCAGGGCGGTAATAGTGCTATTTTTTTCCAGTAACTGGCGGACAGCGTAGCTTGCCGCGCGGGTATCGTCGCTGCAGGCCGGAGTGGCTTCTTCGCGTACTACCAGCCCGTTCTGCGTCATTGTGGTGCGAAACCCCAGCAGACGTTGCTGGCGCATTAAATCGCCTTCAATGCCGCCAATATAGGCAATGTTGCGGTGCCCGCGTTCGATGAGATAGCGTGTCGCCAGGCTGGCGGCCTGACGGTTATCGCGCATGACCAGGTTGCACGCTTCATTGAGCAGCGACTGTGACACCACCACCAGCGGCAGCGGGCAGTCGCGAATTTGGGCGGGAAGCGTTGAGCTGCGCGTATCTGAGGCGAGATAAATCACCCCGGCAACCCCTTGTTGTTTGAAAGACAGCAGGCAGCGTTCCAGGTGATCGCCATCGTTGAGCGGCTGACCGAGAAAAACCATGTAACCCTGTTTTTCCAGCTCCTGCACGATGCTGGCCATCACTTTTATCGAGAAGCTGTCGCTGAAATCGCGCAGGATAAGCCCAATCAGGTTGGAGGTATTGGCACGCAGATTCGCGGCAGCAACATTGTGAACATAGCCAAGCGCATCGATAGCGGCATGGACTTTAGCGATCGTCGCTTGTGATATTTTCCCTTTCTGGCGCAGCACCAGCGAGACGGTGGAAACGGAAACGCCCGCCTGTTTAGCGACATCAATGATGCTGACTTTCTTCAAACTCGCTCCCTGATTTTCCCGGTTTTCCACCTGATATGGCGCGTACTGGACGCGCCAACCCGGTATCTTATTATTTGCCGATCATTGTGGACATGGTCTGGGCGATAAATTGCGCCCTCGCACCGAAAATAACCTGAATACCGCTATCACCGACAAATACTACGCCGCGCGCGCCCAGGCCATTAAGGCCATCTTTATCCACCATTTCACTTTTCGCCACTTCCAGGCGCAAACGGGTGATACAGGAACCGACGGAGTCGATATTTTGCGCACCACCCAGCATGGCGATGATCTCGGTTGCCAGTTCGCTGTCAGTTTTATCATCTGCCACAGCGGTAACTTCCGTGCGTCCCGGCGTTTTCACGTCGAAGCGACGGATCACAAAACGGAAGGTGAAGTAATAAATCAGCGCCATCGGGATGCCAACGATCACCGCGTTAAGGAAGTTGGTCTGATAACCGTTAAACGACGGCAGGATGCCGAACGACAAGTAGTCGATAAATCCGGCAGAGAAGGATTTCGCGATGTGCGCGTGCAGCAGGTACATCGTCATATACGCCAGACCGGCCATAATGGCGTTAAAGACGTAAAGAATGGGCGCGACGAAGATAAAGGTGAATTCAACCGGCTCGGTAATGCCGGTCAGGAAGCAGGTCAACGCCGCAGAGAAGAGAATACCGAACGCGATCTTCTTATTGCGGGTGTGCGCTTCGTGGTACATCGCAAGGCAGGCCGCAGGCAGCGCAAACAGCATCAGCGGGAACTCACCCTGCATAAACTTACCGGCGTTCTGGTAGGTATCACTGCTAAAGGATTTCACGCCTTCTTCCAGCATCTTGAACCAGATAGTCTGATCGCCATGGATCACCTGGCCGGCCTGCGTGGTGTAATCGCCAAACGAATACCAGAACGACGGATACCAGATATGGTGCAGACCGAGTGGGATCAGCGCGCGTTCCACTAAACCGAAAATAAACGTCGACGCGGCCTGATTATCGCCGTTGACGATAACGGAAAGCGCATCGATGCCCGCCTGAATATGTTGCCAGACATAGGGCAGCAGCAGGCCGAGCACAAAGGATAAGAATGCGGTAGCGATGGCAACAAAACGCTTACCAGAGAAGAAGCCGAGGAACTCCGGTAACTGCATGGTGTGGAAGCGGTTATAACACCAGGCGGCAAGAATACCGCAGATCAGCCCGCCAAAAACGCCCATTTGCAGGGTAGGAATGCCGACCACCATGGCATATTTTCCGCCCTGCGAGGCCATTTCCGGCGTGATACCTAACATGGTGCCGATAGTGATATTGGTAATGAACACCGATACCGCGGCTGAAAGCGCCGCAATACCCGATTCTGAAGCGAGACCAACCGCCGAACCGATGGCGAACAACATCGGCAGGTTATCGAAGATAACGCCACCTGCGTTCATCATCAGCGGCAGGTGAAATTTATCGCCGAAAGCAAGTAACAGGCCTGCGGCTGGCAGCAACGAGATTGGCAACATTAACGCGCGGCCAATCATCGACAATTTAGACAATGATTTAACAAACCCTGATATCAGACTCATGCTGATTTCCCCCGAAGTAGCGCTCTTTTGGCGCCGTTATTGTTAGTAGAACGTTTTAGTAGAACGTTCTACTCATCGTGGGATAAGTCGTAACGGGCTGCAACTAAATTTTCACATTTAGCCAGATGAATTAATGATTCTTTGAGGTTGATCGGTAATTAACCGTGATGATGGCAGGGGGAAGGAGAAAGAAGGTGCCGGGCTGCGGTGATGCGACACCCGGCGTGCTACGCGTGATTACGCGGTGACAGTAACGCTTTGGCCTTCAAAACTCACCGTTTGACCGGCGACGATTTTGCAGCGTTTGCGTGTTTCAACCGCGCCATCCACTTTGACAAAGCCATCGGCAATGGCGATTTTCGCCTGCGCGCCGCTTTCGCTCCAGCCTTCGAGTTTCAGCAGATCGCACAGCTCAACGTGCGGATGTTTACCGAGAGAAAATGTTGCCATCTTAAACGCCTTTTACATCATGGTATTCTTCACACGCCTGCAGCGTGTTCTGGATCAGGGTGGCGACCGTCATTGGGCCAACGCCACCCGGTACCGGCGTAATATACGCTGCTCGCGCGGCGGCTTCTTCATAAATCACATCGCCTACGACTTTGCCGTTTTCCAGACGGTTAATACCGACATCAATCACAATCGCGCCTTCTTTGATCCACTCGCCGGGAATAAAGCCCGGTTTACCCACGGCGACAATCAGCAGGTCGGCGTTTTCAACGTGCTGGCGCAGGTTTTTAGTGAAGCGGTGCGTCACGGTGGTGGTGCAACCGGCCAGCAGCAGTTCCATGCTCATCGGACGGCCAACGATATTGGACGCGCCAATCACCACGGCGTTGAGGCCGAAGGTGTCAATGTTGTAACGCTCCAGCAGCGTGACAATACCGCGTGGCGTGCACGGGCGCAGACGCGGCGCACGCTGGCAAAGGCGGCCTACGTTATACGGGTGGAAACCATCTACGTCTTTGTCCGGCGCGATGCGTTCCAGCACTTTCACATTGTCGATGCCCGCAGGCAGCGGCAACTGCACCAGAATACCGTCAATGGCGGTATCGGCGTTCAGCTTGTCGATAAGCGCCAGCAGTTCCGCTTCGCTGGTGGTTTCCGGGAGATCGTAAGAGCGGGAGATGAAACCCACTTCCTCACAGGCTTTGCGCTTGCTGCCGACATAAATTTGTGATGCCGGGTTGCTGCCAACCAGTACGACCGCCAGGCCCGGAGCGCGAAATCCTGCCGCGACGCGCGCCCGAACTTTTTCAGCAACCTCAGAGCGCACCTGCTGCGCAATCGTTTTACCATCAATAATCTTTGCTGCCATCAGAGAGAGGATTCCATCTGTCATATCAACTAAGGGGATGGCGGCTATTTTGTCAGAAGCGCGGCGCGCTGTCAGTCACCGTTTGCGGATTTCGCCGCCGCTGCGCCTGAAATCTCAGCAGATCAAGGGCTTCGCCGTTGCTGGTTGTTAACCAAATTTCAACAATTCATCACCCTTAAGAAAGTCCGCTATTAAGCCACTGTTACAGGCGTTTACGGCTATTTCTTATCCCTTTAATAAATAAAAGCCAGGCCTTTTCTTAAGCCCGAATAAGAACAGACCTGGTGTAATGACAGTAATGGCGAATATTTTAACTTTTACGAAATCACTACTGTCGTGCTGTGGCTAGTTGTTATGTCCACAGAGAAAAATATTGGGTGTTTTCCCAGGGAAGAAATGGGAAGCGAATAAGTTGTTCCCGATGCGTTATATCTTCACAGGAAAAGATTCTTTCATCTGGTATTTAGCGTATTCAAGTCTCAAACGGTTTTCGGCAGGATGTCGGAATCGCAACTTTTTATTTCAAGGAGAACATTATGAAAATGAAATTAATGGCTAGTTCTGTTGCTGCTGGATTGATGCTGATGGCAGGTGCCGTACAAGCAGACACCGTAAGCGGCGGTAATATACATTTTGACGGGGAACTGGTGAACGCAGCTTGCGCGGTCAGCACTGCTTCCGCCGACCAGACAGTGACGCTGGGGCAATATCGCACCGCTTCATTCCCGGATGTAGGGGCAACCAGCGGCTCTGTACCGTTCAACATTGTGCTTAATGACTGCGATCCTGCCATCTTCCCGACGGCTTCTGTCGCGTTCTCGGGCCAGGCCGATGCCGCCGATAATACGCTACTGGCGGTCACCTCCAGTGACAACAGTGCAACGGCAAGCGGGGTGGGGATCGAAATTCTTGATAATGCCTCGAAAACACTGAGCCCGGACGGCGCAAGCTTCTCCACCGCTCAGGCGCTGCTTGAAGGCACCAACACATTACACTTCTCCGCACGTTACAAAGCCACCAGCGCGACCGCGACACCAGGGCAGGCAAATGCGGATGCGACGTTCATCATGAAATACGAATAACCCATTACTTCCAGGGATGACATGGCCTCAGGGACGAGGCGCTTGACAATGTAATGCGGGAAATTATTCATGATGAGGACAGGTCTCACGCTGGCGCTGTTTGATCAAAAGCAGCGACACAGCATGCCGCTCTCTTATTTCCCCACGATCGCTAATGAAGCGGCAATCCATTTTTATGCACGCTACCGCGCGATTACAGAGCGTATTACGACACGACGTTTACATTCTGTTGTCTGGTTTCCGCTGGTCTACCCCTGACATATTTCTTATGGCCCGCATAATATTCTGAAGAGTTATTTGCGCTATGAACATTTTTTTAAAATCAGGTTGGATTATCAGTCTTTTATTATCTATCGCGCTGCCAGTAAACGCCGCTGGGGGAATAGCACTTGGCGCAACCCGGGTTATTTATCCTGCCGGGGATAAGCAGACCTCGCTTTCTATTTCTAATAGCGATGGAAAAGCACGTTTTCTGGTGAATTCATGGGTGGAAAATAGTCGTGGAGAAAAAGAAAAAACGTTTGTCGTGACCCCGCCGCTGTTTGTTAGCGAGCCGGAAAGTGAAAACACGCTGCGTATTATCTACGCCGGGCAACCGTTACCCGACGACCGCGAATCTCTGTTCTGGTTGAGCGTAAAAGCGATTCCATCGATGAATAAAGAGAACGCCACAGACAAAAATGTGCTGCAATTGGCTGTTCTCTCTCGCATTAAGCTATTTGTTCGCCCGAAAAGTCTATCGGGGTTAACAGAGGATGCGTCTGCGAAACTGCAGTTTTCGCGTCTCGATAAACACCTGAACATCACTAATCCCTCAGCGTATTACATCACTCTGGTGAATGTTCATATGGGCAAACAGAAGCTCGACAATGTCATGGTTGCGCCTAAAGGCCGCGCTCAGTTGCTTATTCCGCCTGATGCTCAGGGCGGAGTGACTTTCCAGACGGTGAATGATTACGGCGCGCTGACGCCGGTGAAAACCGTTGGTCTGCCATAACAGAGACAAATGACAGGGATGTCTATGAATAAGCGTACGTCTCCTTCAGCTTACTCACGGCTGGCGTTGTCGCTGCTGGCGGTGTTGCACCCGGCGATGAGCCGCGCTGAGAACTACTTCAACCCGGCGTTTTTATCAGAGGATGCCGCTGCCGTTGCCGATTTATCACGCTTTGAAAAAGGTAACCAGCCGCCGGGCGTTTATCGGGTGGATATCTGGCGCGACGGTGAATTTATCGCCACCCAGGATCTGCGTTTTGATATTGCCCGTCACGGGGCGACGCCCGCTTCCGGTGGTCTGATGCCATGCTTCACTCTCGATTTGCTCAAGCGGTTGGGCGTTAATATTCGCGCTTTTCCGGCGCTGCTCACCGACAAAGGTGACGCCTGTATCGATATCACGACCGCTATACCGGGGGCTGAAGCTGTTTTTGATTTCTCAGCAATGCGGCTGAATATTGGGTTACCCCAGGCTTCGATGCTGAACAGCGCGCGCGGTTACATTCCTGCCGAGGAGTGGGACGAAGGCATTACCGCCGGGTTGCTTAACTATAGCTTTACAGGGAGCCACAGCACCGGCAGCAATAACGGTTTTCTGAGCTTACAAAGCGGGCTGAATTATGGCCCATGGCGGTTGCGTAATAATGGTGCCTGGCGCTACAGCAGCAGTGGAGCGGAACACACCCGCAGCTGGAAGACCATCGGAAGCTGGTTGCAACGTTCCCTTATCCCGCTGAAAAGCGAGCTGGTGATGGGCGACAGTAATACCGGCAGCGACGTGTTTGATAGCCTCGGTTTTCGCGGGGTGCGCCTTTACTCTTCCGATAATATGTTTCCCGATAGCCTGCAGGGTTACGCACCAACCGTACGCGGCATTGCGCGCACGCCTGCCAAATTAACCATCCGCCAGAACGGCTATGTCATTTATCAGAGTTATGTCTCGGCGGGTGCTTTTGTGATTTCTGATCTGAACCCTACCTCATCCAGCGGCGATCTGGACGTTACCGTCGATGAGAAAGATGGCCGTCAACAACGTTATACGGTGCCGTATTCGACGGTGCCGATCCTGCAACGTGAAGGACGCTTTAAATATGACCTCGTGGCCGGGAATTTTCGCAGCGGCAACGATCAACAATCTTCCCCTTCTTTTGTTCAGGGGAGCGTGATCGGCGGCCTGGCGGGCGGTTACACCGCCTATGGCGGAACCCAACTGGCAAAACGTTATAACGCCTTTGTGCTGGGGGCTGGAAAAAACCTTGGCGGCTGGGGGGCGATATCGCTCGATTTTACCCAGGCACGCAGTGAACTGGCGGATGGCAGTACGCATCAGGGGCAATCGTTGCGCTTTTTGTATGCCAAATCACTCAACCAATATGGCACCAACTTTCAGCTACTCGGGTATCGCTACTCAACGCGTGGGTTTTACACGCTGAGTGATGTCGCCTATCGCCGCATGGAGGGGTATGAGTATGAAGATCAGG
Organism: Enterobacter sp. R4-368; assembly: GCF_000410515.1. NCBI lineage: Bacteria > Pseudomonadati > Pseudomonadota > Gammaproteobacteria > Enterobacterales > Enterobacteriaceae > Enterobacter > Enterobacter sp. R4-368. The sequence goes on from NC_021500.1 coordinate 4,285,404, forward strand.
ACGAAAGTGAGGGGGGACGGAAGCCAAAACCGGTGCTTGTTAGCTATCACAACCTCAACAACAACAGAAAAGGGCGCTTTCAGGTCAATATCTCGCAAAACCTGGGGGATTACGGCTCGTTGTATATTTCCGGCAGCCAACAAACTTACTGGAACAATGTTAAGCCCAGCAGTTGGTATCAGATTGGTTACGCCAGCGGCTGGCGGGGGATAAGCTACTCGCTTACCTGGTCGTGGAACCGCTCACCCGGCATCAATAATACGGATCGTATTATTGCGTTGAATCTTTCCGTACCGTTTAGCGCTCTGAGCGGGCAGCACTTCAGCCGGGGAAGTGCGCTGGATCACACGTATGCCAGCCTTAACGCTAGCCGTAACAGCAACGGACAAAATAGCTGGCAGAGCGGGGTTGGCGGCACTTTACTTGAAGGGCGTAACCTTAGTTACATCGTAAGCCAGGGGCACAGCAGTACAAGTGGTTACAGCGGCAGCGCCAGTGCCAACTGGCAGGCCGGCTGGGGCACGCTCGGCCTCGGTTATAACTACGATCCCTACCAGCACGAATATAACTGGCAGCTTGGCGGTGGCGTGGTCGCGCATGTCGACGGGGTAACTTTTGGCCAGCCGCTTGGCGATACCAACGTACTTATCAAAGCGCCGGGCGCGCAGGGCGTGCGGGTGGAAAATCAGACCGGGGTGCAAACCGACTGGCGAGGCTACGCCATCGTCCCTTATGCCTCCGTTTATCGATACAACCGCATTGCGCTTGATACCAACACGATGGATAACCACACCGATGTGCAAAACAGCGTCAGTAGCGTCGTGCCCACGCAGGGCGCGCTGGTCCGTGCCAGCTTTGACACCCGGATTGGTGTACGCGCACTGATTTCGCTGATGCGTGGCGATCGCCCGGTGCCGTTTGGTTCGGTGGTACGTGAAACCGGCAGCGGCGTGACCAGCATGGTGGGCGAGGACGGACAGGCGTATTTAAGCGGTTTGCCATTGCAGGGTGAACTGCTGGTGCAGTGGGGAGACGGCACGCAATCGCGCTGCCTTGCTCGCTACTCCTTACCGGAAGCCAGCCTGCAACAGGCGGTGGTGATGACAAGCGCCCGTTGTGAACAAGGATGATTTTATGAACAGATTTCATGCACTGCTTTGCGGCTTGTTGTTACTGTCAGCGACGTCGACGCAGGCCACAATTTGTGTGAACGCGAAGGGCATACCGACAGATATCTATTATGACCTGTCGAACCTGTTTACCAGCGGGAATAACCATGTTGGTGAGGTGGTGACGTTGCCGGAAAAATCCGGCTGGGTTGGCGTCCAGGCTATCTGTCCTGCCGGCACCAAAGTGAATTACACCTACCGAAGCTATGTCTCTGACTTGCCGATACATACCATTGATGGCGGTTACAAATACATGAGATTAAATGATTATCTGGAAGGGGCGATGAGCATCACCGATGATTACGCCGGCATCTTTTTCCCGCCGAGAAATTTTATCCGCATGGGAACACACCCCAACGTACCCAATCAGAAACCTTTTGGTGTAATGGACTCGAAGCTTATCTTTAAACTTAAAGTGGTGCGGCCGTTTATCAATATGGTGCCGATCCCGCGCCAAACCATGTTCAGGGTATATGTCACCAGTACGGACATCGATGCCCTCACGGTACCGGTCTATACCATTAGCTACAGCGGCAAAGTGGAAGTGCCGCAAAGCTGCAAACTCAATGCAGGCCAGGTCGTTGAATTTGAGTTTGATAAAATTGGCGCCGCGCTCTTTAGCCAGGCCGGGCCGGGGAACCGCCCGAACGGCGTTGATCCGCAAATTAAAACCGTGGCAATAGCGTGCACCAATGTTGACGCTCAGGCCTATCTTTCGATGCGTCTGGAAGCGGAAAAAGCCAGTGGGCAGGTAATGGTTTCTGATAACCCTGATGTGGGGTTTGTCGTGGCCGACCGTGAGGGCAATCCGCTTACCCCCAACACGCTGGGTAGCAAAATCCCTTTCCAGCTTGATGACAACGCCGCTGCGCATGTTGATATCAGTGCGTGGCCGGTCAGCGTCACAGGCTTCAAACCCGCCGAGGGCGATTTTGTGGCGCGGGGCTATTTGCGCGTTGATTATGATTAAGGAGCCGTGATGTTTATCAAACCACGCCATGTCATGCTCGTTGGCTGCTGGCTGAGCCCGTTTGCGATCGCCGATACGCCGCTTGGAGAAATCAACATTCAGTTACGCGCAACGGTAGTGGACTTTACATGCTATGCCGAGACGGCCGACAACGACAAAACGGTGCAATTAGGACGTTGGCCAACCAAACAGCTGCAAAATGCGGGTAATACCACGCCACTGGTACCTTTTAGCTTGCGGTTAGTGGGGGGCCCGCCAGGTAGCGCATCGATCACCTTTTCGGGGAAAGCCGCCAGCAACCCGGCACTGCTGGCGTTAAAAGATAGCGTGATGGCACAGAAAGTGGCTATTGAGCTGCGCGACAGAGATCGTACGCCGCTAGCGCTGGCGACAGCCAGCCAGGATATAGCCGTGGACAGCAATGGCAATGCAACGCTGCAGTTCTACGCAAATTACATCGCGCTGGCAGATAATCCTGTACCCGGTACGGCAAATGCCGATGCCACTTTCGCGATTAATTACTATTAATTTTATTTTCAATAAAGCATACGCCCGGTAATCTTTTTCCGGGCGTATAGTGCTATAGCAGTTCGTGTGATTTGGCGTAATCAATCAACTCGACGATGGTATGCACACCGAGTTTCGAAAAAATATTCGATTTATGGGCGCTGATCGTCTTGTTGCTTAATAAAAGCTGTTCCGCAATTTCTTTGTTCGATAATCCGTTGGCGAGGTAGCGTAATACCGTTACTTCTCTATTAGAAAGCGGCATGTCCCGCTGTTCTCCTTTCTTTTTGCCCGGTTGGTTTATATAACTCAGCGTCTCAGATGGGAAGAAAGAGTACCCGGCAAGAATCATCTTTACGGCGTTATAAATATCGTTAAGCTCTTTCCGCTTACTGACAAAACCATTAGCGCCAGCGCGAATAGCTCTTGCAGCATAGAACGATTCAGATTTTGATGATAAAAAAAGCACATTGACATCTTCTCGTATCGCCTTGATTCTTCTCAATAAAGTAAAGCCATCTGTTTTAGGGAGTTCAATATCCAGAATAACCAGATCAACGGGAAGCGTACGGATATAATCAAGTGCCGCACGGCTATCATCCGTTTTTAGTACCACTTTAACATTCTGGTTTTTCTCTAAAAGCACTTCTATCGACATCCTGACAATAGGATATTCGTCCATAATGATAACGGAAGCCGGTTTCATCTTTTTGCCTCAGATTGTTTTTTTAACGCTACGCCTTTGCGTAAATGCGATAGACGTCGAAAAGGTAAATGTAACTTCAAGTATTCTATGAGGAAAAATAATTCCCTTGAAAAACCGATGGCATCCTTACTCGCCAAGTTATTTTCATTCGTGATTTACGAATGCGGGGAATATCAATTGCGTGCTAATACAGAGAGATATCGTAATTATTAATAAGTTACTGTAATTATACCTGGGAAGTTCTGGCAGAAAAGCGTTAAGAGTTCATGAAGGCTATTTCTAAATATGAAGTTCTGAGAGCAATAATAGGTGATTGAATATTTGGCATGATAGCATGCTGATTTTGATAAGCATGGTTTTTTACGCTCTTTTTAATGGTTAAAACAATTTAATTATTTGATTGTTTTCTTATTGTTAATCGCTGTTATCGCAATTTCATTGCTACAACGCTGGATAACAACGTGCGTCTTGGGTGGAATCTGAGTGGATTTTAAAAAAAGACAGTACCAGGAATAGTTGTAATTGTTGGTTTTATGTAAAAAAACATACCCGGCAAGAAAAATTGACTAAGTAATTTCTTAGGTAAGGAGGATGGCAACGCCTGTTATCCCCAATAGTGATTAGCATCTATCGTTAAGCGGTGCAGTAAATGAAGCAAACTTTGACGATCGGGCAACCCAAGTTGCCTCAGTTGTAGGTTGAGACGATAAACCATGCGATGGTAAGGCAGATTGAGTAGCTGAGCGACATGTTTCAGCGTTTTTCCTTGCGCCAGCGCGGTGAACATCTGCCACTCTACCGGCGGAAATTTGCGCGAAACATCAACAGGTGAGGCAGGAGCCAACAGCGCCTGCCTGAATGGCTTGACGGGGAGATCCCGTTTTATTACGCGAAAGGGACCAGCCGCGCGCAGGAAATTGAACAGTGGCGCGTCGCTTTTTGTCGCTAACAGATAGATATGAAGTTTGCGATTGTGCGAAGCGAGCTGCCGCAGGGTTTCCAGGGCGCTAAAACGCGATGTGAGCAGGCTCTCCATATCCACGATCAGGTGCGAGAGATGCGGCTCCGCGAACCGATGATGTGCTGAATCAAGCGATGAAAACACGGCGTTGCGTTTACCGGAGAAGAGCCCCCTGTTCCAGGCATAGCTGAGAAAACTATCGGTTGAAATTAATATCTGGCTGATGATGCATTCAGGCAGGGCGAAACTAAGCTGCTGAGTAAGGTGTTCCAGCCTGTCAAACACCGGCGGCGGATATTCCCGATAGGGTAAAACCCGGTAATCGGGCCTGTGGAGGCGATTTTTTTCCCGACGGATGAAAGTTCGCATTTTCCCTCGCAAACGTATTTCACTTTTCGTGACCGAAAAGTGTTGGCCAAAAAAAGCCATGCGCAAACTGCGCATCCGGCTGTTGTGCTGTTTCGCGCCATGTAATGGATGCCATATGAGCAAAATGACTGGGCTGGTTTATGCCCGGTTTGAGAATATCGGGCGTATAAAGGCGCTGCCAGGTTGCCGTTTTATCAACCAGTAAGCTGGAAATATGCAAGCCTGTATCAGCAAAAGCCTCTGGCGCTTCCCGGGTGCGATTGTCCAGAAAAAACGCGACACCAGAAGAGTGAAGTTGTGTGACGGTGTGGTGGCAACGGATATGTTGCGCGCCACCATGCACCACAAGAGCCTGTAAGTTCAATGATTCAACCGCTAAATCAGGGCGATATATTATCGGGATGTCCATAAAAGAAATGGTGTAAGACTGAGAGTGAAGTGGCAGGTTAGGCAAGGATTGGCGTGTTGATCCCGGCAATGTTAAGTTTCGCGTCTGGTCGTGTAATAACCGCAGCGCAAACGAACTGTAATCGCGTTCAACCCTGTTTCCGGTCGCGGGAATAGCTGGCTGACGGTTAAGCATCCCATCACTATTATCGCGCTGTATAATCGGTTTTGATTTACATTGGTAACCCCGGCCTTGTTTGTGTTTTGCTCTATTTGTCACGTATAGGCTCCATTACATTAGTTAATGGAAACATTTTGTCCTTCACAAAGCGGGGGATATAGGCGCGAATACTTAAAGAGACATGGGACTTTTCCCAGGAAGCGATCAGGATAAGTAGAAAGACCAGGTCTTTTCGGGCATAAATGGGACAGGTGTTGCGAAAATGCGCAGCGTCGTTCACTAAGCAAGCAACCAGCGGAAAATACATTGACTCACCAGGCGCTGACCGTATAATTCCAGGCGTTTCCACCTCAACGGTGAGCATCCACATAATGCGCCCTTAGCTCAGCTGGATAGAGCAACGGCCTTCTAAGCCGTAGGTCACAGGTTCGAACCCTGTAGGGCGTACCATTCAGAATCAACGCATTACGTTTCCTTCACTTTCTCCTCATTTCCGTTGTGGGACATATTTGGATCATCAGGCCCGAAAATCAAATCAATCTGCTTCGCGTGCTCCGTTGAATGGTCAGGTGTCAGGTGAGCATATCAACGTACTGCTTCTATGCTTTCCCATCCCTCTATTTATCGAAGAACAGATAACGGCACTCCGGGCCGTATTAACCCGTTAGTCTATGCGTCTAAGGTAGCGAACTGAAAATCCTTGATGGCGTTCAGACTTGCATGCGTGGCTATCATGGACGCTTATTTCAGGCTATCGGGTCAGTGAAGCAGCAGGCCTGTTTCCTGCCTTTGAGTGCGCGAACCCCATTTCTGACCATAACAACCATGACAACACAGCAAGAGAAAAAGCGGAGAAGAAAGGATGGTGACTTCCCCTCCACCTTAGGATCCAGTCTGGGAGAGAGGTTAAATCTTTGCTCCTATAATTCTCGAGGCAATCGCTTTCGCTGCTTCAAGCTTTGCTTTCCCTGCTTCAGAATGCGTGCCAGATTCAAATGCTTTGAAGTTAAGCTGAATGTTCTCTGCGGCTTTTTCGATGAACACTTGCGGCAACTCTGAGCAAATGGACTGAAAAATGATTTCATACGCTAAAGCACGACACTGCAGGTCATTAATCGCGTCTTCTACTGGCTTCATAACCTCTCCTTAAGAAATACTGTGGCGCTCACCGACAAACAAGGAATGTTCTGTCGCGAATATCGGTGTGATGTGAATATTTAATATCGTTCAGTTAGGCAAATAAAACCAGTGGAGCCACGGCCAAACCGGATCGGGATAACATCAGTACGGCGTATCAGGTCGGAGTAGCGTCAGAAGATTGCATCACTGTCGACATGTCAGGTTCTCCCGGTCACGGCTGATGGACCAGATCTGCGGGATGATTTCACCCTTAGCAAGCGAATCGAAACATCACCCATCCATTAACCGGGCTGCAAGGGGAGCTGCGCTAATAGCTACTTGAGTTGGGGGGGAAAGAAAACGCTGGTCATCGGCAGGCTTTACGCCTTGCGGCTGGCTCTGTCGGGCATGTGCGTTTACAACAACCGGGTCCAGGGAAAGAGATGGCCCGGTGGCAGCGCAAATAAAAGGCCGGAGGTTTATTTTTCCAGCCTTATGATTAATAAGCGAATTGTGTTAAATTTTATCGGACGCGCCCTTTAACGCTTCTATATCAATTTCCGCGTCGTTTGTTTCAAGCAACTGAGTTAACTGAATAAGATTGTTAAATTCATTCATCAGTAATTCTGCGTCTGATTTCAGTGGAATATCAGCCGCATCAAGCGCTGCATTAATTGCTTTTTTTACATTATCAAGCATTTCATTCATGCCACCGTTTTTGCCAAGTGTCAGCAGTAATGCCCCGATAAGTAAAGACTGAGCTTCCACTTTAGCTGCGAGTAGCTTGGCTTCCGCATCCATTTTCGAGATTTTTGCAATCACACTGAGTATTAAGTTTTTCATAAGTGCCCCTGTTATTAGCCGCATCACCCCTGAATATATTATGGTCGAGATTTCTATAATGAAGGATGAAATAGTTTTGTCGTGGTTATACATCCTTCCGGCATCAGGCTGGCCAGGTGTCTGGCTGAATTCATTGATACTCAAAACGTTATTAATAAGGCACCAACGGCACCAACTGATGCGGTAATCACGACTGGGGCGGCAACATTGAGAGCACATTCTACGCGGCTTAAAGGGTGTGCGATGCTTGCACGGTGACGGCTGATACGCTTTGTGGTGTGGGCAACACGGTTAATGAGGGTAACAACCACGCGGCTGATGAAGTGTCTGGACAGTTCTGCGGATTTACCCATACCAACGCTCTTTGCATGCCGGCCTGCGGTTACTGCTGCACAATTATGCTGGCGTGATTCAGGCCGAAATGATTGCCGTGACTTTTGCTTGTCAGGACCGCCCAGGTTGATAACCGGCCCTGATATTTCGACCGGTTTCTCAACGTAGCTCGGTTTTAAGCGAAAGCGGCCTTGTCCTGATGGAAGATCTTACTGCAGTGCGGGCACATTAACGCTGCGCCTTTCTGAACTCGGGAGAAGCTGTGTTCTGACTGTTGTGAACAATGCGGGCAGGTGCATTTGGTGAGGAAGTTGCGATTGTTTTTTGAGTCTTTGCGTTGTGGCATAGAGTATTTCCTGATAAATGGCCTGCAACCATACACTATCCCTGAACATATTGCCCGTACTCCTTTTCCGCAGAGCCAGAATCGTGTGGCTTGTTTATGCTGTCGCTCGATGGTGGAATCGCCGCAGGAATGAATTGCAACGACGTCCTGCTGGTTATACGTTCTGCGAAAAGTTTATACGTGTCGGCAAAACAGCGTATCAGAGCCAGGGTAAGAAAAAGGCCCGCATGCGCGGGCCGTAAAGAAAAAAGGAAAGCTATCAAGCCTGATGTTCAATGGCTTTTTGTGTATTTTCAATGGCAATTTTGCGTGGTTTTTCGCTCTCGGGAATTTCCTGATAAATGGACACCTGCAATATGCCATTTTCAAGTTTTGCGTTGCTCACTTTAGTATGTTCCGGAAGCGAAAAGCTCAGACGGAAATCCGCGCGGCGAATACCTTTGTATATCCAGCCCTGCTCATCATGAGATTCATTTTCCGCGCGTTTACCTGATACATTTAATACCCCGCCGACGGTCTCGATTTCGAGTTCGTCTTCTTTCCAGCCAGGGACGCTTACGTGTAACTGATAATTGCTTGCATCGACTTTTTTCAGGTCATAAGCAGGTAATGATGCCACCGGCGAGTCGCCGGTTAACTGGCTGAAAAGCCGGTCGATACGATTGAAGCGGTCAGCAAAAACAGAGTCAGTGAAACCGGGGAGTGCTGACAAGGTTTTGAGTGCCATAACTTAACCTCCTGAATAATCCATTCAAAAGTTCAACTTAAAGGCAAGCTTTGCTTGTCCGCTTATATAAATAATTCCTGCAACGGTTTTTTCAAGGCCACAAATAAAAATTTTTTTGCCTGTATCGAACCGACGAATTGCATGGTTGAGTACCCCTGAAATGGCCGTTGGCGTGTAGAAAATAACGGGCCTGTAATAGGAGGGAAAAGAAGCCGTTAATACAAACTTGCTCCTGCCGCTGGGTTTTTACGTGAGCCGTAGAGGGAGCCGTTCGGGAGGGTATAACTTTTCTGTACGCTATTTCATTTCAGCGAAAAGGGGAATTATCTTGATAAGAAAAGACCCTCAGGAATAGGAAATCCGGGCTGCTCCTGAGGGATGCAAATGCATATTCGTTACGTTTATTAGTTTGCTAATTATTAACCTGACGGCAATGAGATTGTTCTCATTTGTAATCGATTTCTGATAGATATTGGCTCTCTATGTAATTGGTTTAATTAATGCTTTTTGAACTGGCAGAGCGACAGAAAGTAACTATAGTTAACGCGCTATCATCGTTAACCCTATTTTCCCTGGTGATGTTCTTCTACCGCTCTGTCCGAGCGGTTTTTTTTGCCCGGATTTTAGCTAACGCGCAGCGCGATAAACGCTTTTTCACAAACGACATCATAAGCGGGTGAACAACCGGGCAACAATACCGGCGCTGTAATCGCACTCTTTGCCTTCACGTTTTCGTATTTTCAGTGCCGCTACTCGGCAGGTATCTTCTTTACGACGCTCACAAAACCCGATCCCTCGTCCGATAACCCTTCTTATCGTTATGCTTTGCGCCATGTTGTCTATTTCAAACATTCGCCATAACGTCGTTATACGAAGCTGCTCGCAACGCGTTTACGTTTTCATCCTCTCGCTCAACTGTGTATGCTTGGCCTTTGCTGGTAAACCCGAAGGAGAAAGTAATGTTAGAAGGATATTTTGATCTTGATGGCGCGACAGGGGATGAGGCGGTAGAAAACAGAAAGCGCTTATTAGCTGTACAGGCAGCGCTGGAAATTTCAAAAGCGGCGGTTTCGGCAACCACGGCCAACGCGGGCATTCGTAGCCAGATGGATTTACGTAACGTCTCGCAAGAAGTCGCCACTCTCGCCGATGCGATTCAGGATGCGTTAGAGTCTGACCTGTAAACATACCGCCTGAGGGCGGTTTTTTATTGTTTCCTCTCTCTTTCATTTCCCACGGCTAATTACAACTGCCGGAACAGGTTTGAACATCCCTGACACTTTCTGACGCTTTCTCTTTCAGTATGTTGCCTGTTAACTCTCTCTTGAAAGGTATAGGCATGATGGGAAAAAAGTTAAGCGTAGCCTGGTTTTTTCTTCTTTTGACGTTCGCCTCGACTGCCAGTTCGGCGGCACCCGCTTTCCCGCAGATTCACGGGCAAAATCACTATATACGTCATGGCGCTGGAGAAGGGGATATTGCAGAAAATCCTGATGAGCATGTACAGGAAACGATTGAGCGATTCTTTTCCCATAAATATTAAATAAGCGACGTGCCCACGCTATTAATTGGTGCGTGATAGAAAATCAGAATATAACCTGCGGCAAAAAATGAATCGCCGCAGGTCTTTTTTTGCTGGCGACAATGTTGATAGTGGAAATTACTATTTCTTCCCAGTGAGTTATTGATTTGGAATAACGGAGATATTTATGGCTACCATGTCTGACTGGCAAAATGTCGCGAATAAAGAGCTCAGTCGCAAGGGAAAACGCGTTGAATCGCTGGTCAAACTGACGCCAGAGGGCATTGCGATTAAGCCTTTATATACTCCTGACGATCTGAACGCGCTGGAAATCACCGGCACGCTACCGGGTCTTCCTCCTTATACTCGCGGGCCGCGCGCCACAATGTATACCGCCCAACCGTGGACGATACGCCAGTACGCCGGGTTTTCAACGGCCAGGGAGTCGAACGCGTTTTACCGGCGTAATCTTGCCGCCGGGCAGAAAGGGCTTTCCGTTGCGTTTGATCTGCCAACTCATCGGGGATATGACTCGGATAACCCGCGCGTAGCGGGCGACGTAGGAAAAGCGGGTGTCGCTATCGATACTGTGGAAGATATGAAAATACTCTTTGACAATATTCCGCTGGATAAAATGTCGGTATCGATGACGATGAATGGTGCGGTTTTACCTATCATGGCGTTTTATATTGTTGCAGCGGAAGAGCAGGGCGTTCCTCCTGAAAAATTAACCGGTACTATTCAGAATGATATTTTAAAAGAGTATCTCTGCCGCAATACCTATATTTACCCGCCTAAGCCATCGATGCGGATTATTGCCGATATTATTGCCTGGTGCTCTGCCAATATGCCGCAATTTAATACGATTAGCATCAGCGGTTACCATATGGGAGAAGCGGGAGCTAACTGTATTCAACAAGTGGCGTTTACCCTCGCGGACGGCATTGAATATATAAAAGCCGCGCTCTCCGCAGGCTTGAAAATTGATGACTTCGCGCCGCGCCTCTCTTTCTTTTTCGGTATCGGCATGGATCTGTTTATGAATGTCGCCATGCTGCGCGCAGCCCGCTATCTTTGGAGCGAAGCCGTTAGCGGGTTTGGCGCGACCAATCCGAAATCGCTGGCGCTGCGCACCCATTGCCAGACATCCGGCTGGAGCCTGACAGAACAGGATCCCTATAACAACATTGTTCGCACCACCATTGAAGCGCTGGCAGCGACGCTCGGCGGCACTCAGTCTCTGCACACCAATGCGTTTGATGAAGCCCTGGGGCTACCGACAGATTTTTCGGCGCGTATTGCGCGTAACACGCAAATTATCCTGCAGGAAGAGGCGGAAATTTGCCGCACCGTCGATCCGCTCGGCGGTTCCTATTATGTCGAATCTCTGACCGATCAAATCATAAAAGAGGCGCGGGCAATCATCCGTCGGATTGATGATGCCGGAGGGATGGCAAAGGCTATCGAATCGGGCTTGCCAAAACGCATGATCGAGGAGGCTTCCGCACGCGAGCAATCTCTTATCGACCAGGGTAAACGTACCATTGTCGGTGTTAATAAATACAAGCTTGATAAAGAAGCCGTTACGCCGGTACTGGAAATCGACAATGTGAAGGTGCGTAACGAGCAAATCGCCGCACTTGAACAGATCCGCGCCACACGTGATTCCGCTGCCGTTCACGATGCGCTGGTAGCGCTGACCCATGCCGCCCAACACAACGAAAATCTGCTCGCTGCGGCGATTCATGCCGCACGATTGCGTGCGACGCTTGGTGAGATTTCCAGTGCGCTGGAAGCGGCGTTTGACCGCTACCTTGTTCCCAGCCAATGCGTTACGGGGGTGATCACGCAAAGCTATCAGCAGGACAGCGAAACGGCGGCGGAATTCGACGCCATCATTACGCAAACACAACACTTTCTTGCTGAGCATGGTCGTCGTCCGCGCATCTTGATTGCGAAAATGGGGCAGGATGGGCACGATCGGGGGGCAAAAGTCATTGCCAGCGCATATTCCGATGTGGGTTTTGATGTCGATCTCAGCCCTATGTTTTCTACACCGCAAGAGATTGCCCGGCTGGCCGTGGAAAATGATGTGCACGTGGTTGGTGCATCGTCGCTGGCGGCAGGTCATAAGACGCTTATTCCTGAATTAATTAACGAGCTAAGAAAATATGGTCGTGAGGATATTTGCGTGATTGCGGGCGGCGTGATCCCTCCACAGGATTATGACTTCCTGCGTGAACGTGGCGTGGCAGCGATTTATGGCCCAGGTACGCCGATGCTGGAAAGCGTACGCGATGTATTGAAGCGGATTAGTCAGCGCCATGATTAATGAACAAACCCTTGATGAATTTGTTCGCCGGTTACGCGCGAGTGATCGCGTAGCGCTTGCACAGGCTATGACGCTGGTGGAAAGTCAACTTTCACGGCATCAGAGGCTGAGCCAGCAATTGCTGGACACTATTATGCCGGCGACAGGTAGGGCAATACGCATTGGTATCACTGGGACACCCGGAGCCGGGAAAAGTACCTTTCTTAATACCTTTGGCATGATGCTCGTTGGCCTGGGAAAGCGGGTGGCGGTCATTGCGGTCGATCCCAGCAGTCCACTCAGCGGCGGCAGTTTGCTGGGTGATAAAACCCGTATGACGGAACTGGCCAGAGCCGATGCGGCGTTTATTCGGCCGGTGCCTTCCGGCGGCGCTACGGGTGGGATCAGCCCGCACGCTGGCGAATTGATACTGCTGTGCGAAGCCGCCAATTACGATGTGGTGATAGTGGAAACGGTCGGGGTTGGCCAGTCTGAAACGGAGGTCGCAGGCATAGTCGATTGCTTCGTTTCGCTGCAAATCGCTGGTGGTGGAGATGAGTTGCAAGGCATCAAAAAAGGCATCATGGAAATGGCCGATATCATTGTTATCAACAAAGATGATGGCGACAACCGCGCGGCAGTTGCCATCGCCCGGCAAATTTACGACAGCGCGCTTGCTATCGTTCGCCACAAATATCCGCCGTGGCGACCAGCGGTGTTGAGCTGTAGCGCACTGGAAAAGCGCGGTATAGAGGATGTGTGGCAGGCAATTGTTCATTTCTACGACGTGATGACAAAAAGTGGTTATCTCAAGTTATTGCGCCAGCAGCAGACCGTGACGTGGCTACGAAAACAGGTTGAAGAAGAGGCGGTGCGTCAGCTTTATGCCCACCGCGCTTTCTGTGAAGATTTCAACCAAACGCTAGATGAGGTGAAAAATCATCAGCAAGCACCGCGTACAGGTTTACAGCACATCCGTGAATACCTTCAGCATCACTATTTTGCACGGTAAAAAGGAATTGATATGTCGTATGAGTATGTGGTTGTAAACATTATTCAAAAAGTGGCTGTCATTGAATTTAATTACGCACGCAAGCTTAACGCGCTCAGTAAAGTATTTATCGATGATTTGATGCGGGCGCTGGAGGACCTTAACAAGCCGGAGATCCGTTGCGTGATCCTGCGTGCGCCGCACGGTGCGAAAGTCTTCTCCGCCGGGCATGATATCCACGAATTGCCTTCGGGGCGGCGCGATCCTCTCTCTTATGACGACCCGCTGCGCCAGATCACCCGTATGATCCAAAAATATCCGAAGCCCGTGATCTCCATGGTGGAAGGAAGTGTCTGGGGAGGGGCGTTTGAAATGATCATGAGTTCCGATTTGATCATTGCCGCCAGCTCTTCAACTTTCTCTATGACGCCCGTTAATCTCGGCGTTCCTTATAACCTGGTCGGCATTCATAACCTGACGCGAGACGCCGGGTTCCATATCGTTAAAGAGCTGATTTTCACTGCGGCCCCCATCACGGCGCAGCGGGCGCGGGAAGTTGGCATTCTGAATCATGTTGTTGACGCCAGCGATCTGGAAGATTTCACCTTGCAGATGGCGCACCAGATCTCGGAAAAAGCACCGCTTGCTATTGCGGTAATTAAAGAAGAGCTACGCGTGCTTGGTGAAGCACACACCATGAATTCGGATGAGTTTGAGCGTATTCAGGGGATGCGTCGCGCAGTTTATGACAGCCGGGATTATCAGGAAGGAATGAGCGCGTTTATGGAAAAACGCAAACCGAACTTCCTTGGACGCTAATTAACGGAGACGATAATGAAACAATCATGGCCCCGGCTGAGCGCCGACGAAGCGGCAGAACTCATCCACCACGATGACATGGTTGCTTTCAGTGGTTTTACTGCCGCAGGTTCGCCCAAAGCGCTTCCCGCCTCCATCGCTCGGCGAGCACGGGAGCTGCATCAAATGCAGCAACCGTTTCAAATCCGTTTGCTCACTGGCGCGTCTATTAGCGCGGCGGCTGATAATGCCTTATCGGAGGCGGAAGCGGTTAGCTGGCGCGCGCCATATCAATCTGCGGCGGGAATGCGGCAAAAAATTAACCAGGGGCAGGTTAAGTTTGTTGATCTGCATTTGAGTGAAGTTGCGCAGATGGTGAACTACGGCTTCTTTGGCGAGATTGATATCGCCGTGATCGAAGCCTCGGCGTTGACATCTGATGGCAAAATCTGGCTTTCCAGTGGGATTGGCAACGCGCCGACCTGGTTGTGCAAAGCAAAAAAAATCATCATTGAGCTTAATCACTACCACAGCCCGCGGGTGGCTGAATTTGCCGATATCGCTACGCCCGGCGCACCGCCGTATCGCCACAGTGTCGCTATTTTTAGCGCATTGGACAGGATTGGCTTGCACTATGTGCAGGTGGAACCTCAAAAGATTGTGGCGGTGGTGGACACCGAATTACCGGATGCCGGTAACGTGCTGGATGGCGCGAAACCTGTCTGCCAGCAAATTGCCGACAATGTTGTGACGTTCCTGCTCCATGAAATGGCACAGGGGCGTATTCCGCGCGAATTTCTGCCGTTACAAAGCGGTGTAGGCAATATCAATAATGCCGTGATGGCGCGTCTCGGTAAAAGCCCGGACATCCCTGCGTTTATGATGTATTCCGAAGTGTTGCAGGAGTCGGTAGCGCATTTACTTGCCGCAGGAAAAATCCTCGGTGTTAGCGCATCCAGCCTGACCGTTTCCGACAATACGCTGCGCAACATTTACGACAATATGGATTTTTTCGCCGGGCGTATCGTTTTGCGACCACAGGAGATTTCCAATAACCCGGAAATCATCCGCCGTCTTGGAGTAATAGCGCTGAATGTCGGGCTGGAATTTGATATTTACGGACACGCCAATTCAACGCATGTCGCGGGCGCTAACCTGATGAATGGTATTGGTGGCAGTGGAGACTTCGAGCGTAATGCCTATTTGTCGGTATTTATGGCTCCCTCGATTGCTAAAGAGGGAAAAATTTCTTCCATTGTGCCGATGTGCAGCCATGTTGATCACAGCGAGCATAGCGTCAAAGTGATCATTACGGAGCAGGGTTTCGCCGATCTGCGCGGGTTGTCGCCAATTGAGCGTGCCCGCACCATTATTGATAACTGCGCACACCCACTCTATCGGGATTACCTTCATCATTACCTGGAAACGGCTCCCGGCGGGCATCTTCATCACGATCTTAGCCGCGTATTCGAATTGCACACGAATTTACTGAACACAGGATCGATGCTCGGCTAAACCGGACGAATCGTCGCGATCGTCATTAATACACTGACAGACTTCGGCGGTATGACGATGGTTTTTCAGTGAATAGAGATATTCCTGCATATACATCGGTCCGTTTGGCGCATCGAAATATCGCAGTGTAGTGGGGTTAACCAGATGCCAGGCGAAATAGGGGATCACGGTAAGAAACTGCCCGCGTTCCACCGCGCTGATTTTCGCCATAAAACTGTAGGCCCGGTAGATAACGGTTGGGTGGATCCCACAAGGGCGCATGTGAGAATCGAGCATGGCTTCAAAATTCGCGCGGTTCTGAAAACGCATCTGCAACCACGGGAGTTCTCGCAGCAACTCCTGCGGCTGTTTTTGCTCGTAGCGGCGGGAAACTAAAAAACCCAGACGCAGCGGAGGTAACTCGGTAGCCGTGAGGTTCTCCAGCCCCAGAACACGCGGGGAAACCTGCTGGGGAGAAATAATAAAATCAAGCTGGTGGCCAAGCAGGTCGTCAATCACGCCGTTGTCACTGAATTCGATGGCCTGGGTGCTGATATTGTCATATTTATCGCCCAGGCTTAACAGTTGATCGAAAATGATGGTGGGATAGGTATTGTCGACGCCAATAACGATTTTGTGCGAGCGCAGGGCGGAAGAGTGAAGTTCATTTTCAATTGCCGATAAGCGCTCATAAACCGGGAACAGTTTCTGATAAAGTTCCTGCCCGGCTTTATTCAAACGTATACTGTTATCTTTGCGGGTAAAGAGCGGATAACCAATCTGTTCTTCCAGCAAGACAATACTTTTGCCAAACGGCGACGCAGTCATGTGTATTTTTTCTGCCGCTCTGGCGATGCTTTTCGTCTGCGCCAGTAAAATGAAATTGCGCATTCTTTTGGAAATAAAAATAGAGTTGCTCATCTGAAAATCCCTCTCTGACTAAATAACCGATGCGTATGGCCATCCGTGCCATCATTAGCATGCTATTTATTGCTGTCAGCAATGGTATAACACTGCTGTCTGGCTCGAACCAGAGGCATCAATACAGAGTGGAAGAAAAGCCGCAGTTATTTGCGGCTTTTTCAGATTATTTCTTCAACAGTCGTGGCAGCTGGTTTTCCAGCTCAAGCAGACACGCATCCATCATTTTCTGCGTTTCTTGCGTCACTTTTTGGTAATTATTTGCCCGCCAGTCGGCCAGCGGCGCGGTTTTCGCCGTTGGTGCACATTCCGCTTTTACAAACGTGCTCAACATATTGCCATCTTCTGCACGTTTATAGAACAACACGCGGTAGGCCAGATCATAATTACTGTTTCCCGCAGACATATCTGTGTAGACCAGCGACCACTGTGCTGCTGCGATATACAGCGGCTGTTTGTAGACATAATTACCGCCCTGTTTATCGAGCCATTCGCGAATTTTCACTTCGGCTTTTGGGCTTAAATAGCGCGATGTCGGTTCCGGCATAGAATCTATCGCGTTGCCTTTGTAGCTATTTTTATCAAAGGCATCGCCACTGCCCGCGCCGCCGCCAAGCGCGGCGCTGAGTAACGAAAGCCCCATACCGGCGCCAGCATGGGCAGGGCTCACTTCACGCAGTTTTACATCAGGGTAGCGATTGTTATTCATTTCAGGCGGGCTAAAAATGGTGGCAACCTCAAGCGTTGTACCGTTGGTGGCCTTTACCGGGTGCGTACTGGTTCCCGCACATCCGGCCAGCAGGGCGACAGAGAGTGCACTGAGCGCTAATGCTTTAATTTTCACTTTTTTTCCTTCTTTTTTCTGTTTACAACGTTTTATCCGGCGGAGCGGTTCTTTCAGTGAACACGCCGGTAGCCTGACTTTGAGCAGAAAGTGGTTAATAAAGATAACGGTCTGATTTAAATAAGCTTTAGCGGGGATTTAGCACTGAATTTTCATCTTTATTGGTGCAAATCAAGGAATCTATGAGTGCTTTCGTGTGGGGAAGATCATGGCAAATTACGTGGTCAGCGTTTCAGACCAGGCTGTCGCGGCAAATTTTTTTCCGGTGGAACAAGGCCTGAATGCTTTTAATGATGAGATCACCGGTATCAGCGATCGTAAGCCTTTGAGCGTATTGGTTAAAGATGCGAATACTGGTGAAGTGATTGGCGGGATGATTGGTCGTACGTCACTGGGACTGCTGTTTATTGATCTGGTTTATCTTCCGCCAGTACTTCGTGGGCAGCGTTTAGGCGAAACACTACTACGGCAGTTCGAAGAGGAAGGGAGAAAGCGCGGCTGTATCTCTGGTTTTCTTTACACCATCAGTTTCCAGGCCCCTGAGTTTTATAAAAAAAATGGTTGGCAAGAGTTTGGCCGGATTGATTGCCTGCCTGAGGGAACCAGCCGGATTTTTTTGCGCAAACAGCTTTAAGAAGCTCAGCGGAGCCGCCTTTCCGTCATCACGGGCATTTGCTGAATGCCCGTGCAATTACCCTCACACTCATGCAGGTTTGTACAAACTCTGCTCGTATGTTCCGCTTTAGGTCTATTTATTAAGAAAACATTAGTTTGCGTTTTATTTAAGTATTGTTTTTGGGATACGGGTAACAAATTTTTATTAAGTATCATTGAAATGTTTGTGGCAAAGTTTCATGTAAAATGTATTATTGATTATGGGTGCTACAGTAAATTCTTATATTCTTTTGTGACGCAATGAATAAATCTTATATTTCTGAACTGCAAAAGATGTCTCTGGTATTATTTTTAGCGAACAGGGGCGTCTGCAATATATTCGCTGATAATGAAGGAGATAAGCATACTTACAGCAGCTCTCCTTTCACAAAAGCGTGGTTTTTGGATCATACTCACCGGATACACGTCCGTCATTTTGGCCGCATATGGCGGCTGCTAAAAAAGCGTGACAAGGAGGCGACAAGCCGCACAGCACTTGAAGCCTACTCGCTTTATGTCAGTGACTGCCTGCTGGAGTTACAGTCTGCTCCGGTGTTGACGCTGGTTCAGGGCTGGGTGTTAATCGAGGCTTATGAGAAGTGTCTGGCCTGTAGTGATGGGTGCGAACCTGCATGCTGTTTTGGCGAGCAATCCGCGCCTTCTTTACTGGAAAAATATATATATCAGTTGTGTTTCGAACCTGATTTGCAATTAGAGTCCGGTTTATTAAAGCAAGCCTGTTTAGCGAGTCGGAATAATTCTTGTTTATTAAATAAAACGCAACAGCTTAGTGATTAATTCTTGATGGCCTTTATATAGATAAAGGATTTAAATTCAACATTCTTTTACTCTGCTGTATGTCAATGTTCCCGGTAAAATATTTCCGCCCGTCGCAAAAAATACATGTATAACTCTGCAAGGGATTGCACGGTTATCGGGGCACTGATCACACATCCATGATTATCATCACAGTTCCCGTTTTGAAGGCTTGAGCCGCCTCGTCTGATTCGTTATAAGGGTTCCCGGGACGTAATCAGTAGAGAACTGAGCGAAACCTGATTCCATTGTTGCCTTGCGTGGCGGCAATGGAGTCAGGTTTTTTTTTGCTTTTTATCCGGGCGCACGCTTTTGGAAAAACATCAGGATTAAACAGTGAGAAAGCTGAAATGAAAGTAGAAAAAATACTCAGCAACAACGCTGTCCTGCTCATGAATGCAAAGCATGAAGAGATCGTAGCCATTGGGCGGGGCATTGGTTTTGGCAAAAGACCGGGTGATAAGGTCGACCGCAGCCAGATTGAAAGCCAGTTCGTCAAAAAGTCGGAAGGGCTGGCGGACGTCCTTTCGCAACTGCTGGCGGAAATTCCTCCCCCTTACCTGGCTGTCACGCAGCAGATCATTGCGCTGGCTCAGCAGCGGCTGGCGATCACTGTGCAGGACACGCTGTTCCTGGCGTTAAGCGATCATTTAAATTTTGCCATCCAGCGGCAAGCCAACGGGCTGGTGATTAAGAACTTTTTACTGTGGGACATTAAACGTTTTTATGCCCAGGAATATGCGGTGGGGCTTGAGGCACTGCAGCTTATCAACAGTAAACTCGGCATTAGCCTGCCGGAGGATGAAGCCGGGTTTATCGCCCTGCATCTGGCGAATGCTAAAAATAACAGCGACATGCAAAGCACCATGCAGAGTGCCACCATCATTAAAGATGTGCTGACAATCCTGAAATACGATCTGCACCTGACCTATGACGAAGAATCGCTAAATTATCAGCGCCTTATCACACACCTCAAATTTTTCGCACTGCGTTTGCTGAACCGCAATACCGTTGCGCACGGTGACGACAGCATCTATCAGGGGATCACCGGCATGATGCCGACCGCCTATGCCTGTGCGATGAAAGTTAATGATTATGTTGAGAAAAATTACCAGTGCCAGCTCACCACCGACGAAGTGATGTTCCTGACGATCCATATCAATCGGCTGAGCGGTGGTTAACGGCGGCAAGAAAAAGGAGATAGTAACGATGCAAATGAGATTTCCCGAAGGTTTTCTGTGGGGCGGTTCAGTTGCCGCAAACCAGGTCGAAGGCGCGTGGAACGAGGGAGGAAAAGGCGTTTCCACTTCCGATCTGCAACCGCAGGGAATACACGGCAATGTCGTTGAGCGTGACGCGAACAGCACCGGTATCAAAGATGTAGCCATCGATTTTTACCACCGCTACCCGGAAGATATTCAGTTATTTGCTGAGATGGGTTTTAACGTGCTGCGCACTTCGATTGCCTGGACGCGCATCTACCCGAATGGCGATGAAAGCGAGCCAAACGAAGAGGGGCTGGCTTTTTATGACCGACTGTTTGATGAAATGGCCCGCTATGGCATCCAGCCGTTAATCACGCTTTCACACTATGAAATGCCTTACGGGTTGGTGAAAAACTATGACGGCTGGAGCAGCCGGAAGGTGATTGACTTGTTCGAGCGCTACGCGCGCACGGTCTTTACCCGCTATCGCGATAAAGTGAAATACTGGCTGACGTTTAACGAAATCAACATGGCATTGCACGCGCCGTTTACCGGCGTTGGGCTTGCGGGTGAGCGAAGTAAGCAGGAAATTTATCAGGCCATTCATCATCAGCTGGTGGCAAGCGCCCGCGCGGTAAAAGCCTGCCATGAAATCATTCCGGATGCCAAAATCGGCAGCATGTTGCTGGGTGGCATTCGTTACCCGATCACCTGCAAACCGGAAGATGTATTGCAATCGCAGCGCGTAAATCGCGACTGGCTGTTTTTTGGCGATGTTCAGGCGCGTGGTGCTTATCCGGCGTGGATTGGCCGCTTTTTCCGCGAAAATAGCATTTCGCTCAATATCACCGGGCAGGATGAGCTGGATCTGCAAGAGACTGTCGATTTCATCTCGTTCAGTTATTACATGAGCGGTTGCGCCGCCGCACAGCCGGAGCTGTATCAAAGCTCGCGCACCAATATCATGCGCATGATCCCCAACCCGCACCTTGAAAGCTCCGAGTGGGGCTGGCAGATAGACCCGCAAGGGCTGCGTTTTTTACTCAATGAGCTGCACGATCGTTACCAGAAACCGCTGTTTATTGTGGAGAACGGGCTGGGGGCGAAAGATGTTCCCGCCGAGGATGGCTCAATTGAAGATGATTACCGCATCCAGTATTTGCAGGCGCATTTGGTGCAGGTCAGAGAGGCGATTGAAGATGGCGTGGAACTGCTGGGGTATACCAGTTGGGGACCGATTGATCTGGTCAGTGCCGGTACCGCGCAGATGTCGAAACGCTATGGCTTTATCTATGTGGATCGCGATGATGCCGGGAATGGCACGCTGGCGCGTCGGCGCAAGAAAAGCTTCTTCTGGTATCGTGATGTGATCAGCAGTAATGGGGCAACCTTAGCGCCGTAATGTGAGCGCAAGAGATGCCGGATGTGGCTTACGCCCATCCGGCATTTGTCGTTTATGACGTCCCGCTGACAATCGCGCAGCGCCAGGCGAAAAGGGACGGCAAGCCGCCATTCTGCACCTGCTAAATGATGTGGAACGGCGTAGCGGTTTTTGGTTTTTTGTTTATGGTGCGGTAACGCTGGCATCGGGTAAGTCGCTTTGCCCGGGTGTCAGTTGCGGGGCGAAATAGATCCCCGTGCTGGCCGTACCAGGGGAGAGCGCCAGTAACATGCTTAATCGCGTTTTTGTAAGTGACCTGTTTTTTCCCCTCTTAAAAATCTGCTTCCCGTCGCTCCGCCAGGCAACAGAAAGCAGGTTTCGCCAAAGGTGATGTAGCATGCTGTGGGCATGATTATAAAAAGAGTCGTTCAGCCAGGCCGCCCATAATAGTGATAAATGTTACCGGGGGGCTGTATTTGCCTGCCTGCTCAATTCCATGGCAACGCTATTTGCGTGATGATTTTCACAAATTGGTTATTTGCGGTGGTAATTGCCTGCGCGGCTTGTTAGAAAGAGGGCGTTAGTTAAGGACGTCACCAGAGAAATTCTGGGCGAGACCTGGATAAAGCAGTGTGTTTACACACTATTTTATCCAGGTTTTTTTTTGCTTTTTTCCAGCTGGCCAGCGGATACAGGCAACACCAGGGTGTCCTGATTATTACTGTCGTTTGTGAAACGGGAAGTCTCATTATGAATAACAAAGTACTGGCAGAAAATATTCTGCAGCTGGTAGGTGGGGAGAGCAACGTTGCGACGCTGGTACATTGCGCGACGCGTTTACGCTTTAAAATCATCGATAACAGCAAAGTGCGGTTGGCAGAGCTCGACGCGCTGGAGGGCGTCATTACCGTGGTGAATGGCTCCGGCCAATTACAGGTGGTGATTGGCAACCGCGTGCCAGACGTATTTCGCGCGTTTGGCGCCATCTCAGGATTACTGGAGGATGATAAAAAGAAACAACCTTCGGAGCCGTCGCAAAATACAGCCTCGCTGTTAGGTCGTTTGATCGATTTGGTCGCCGGGATATTCACGCCATTATTAGGTGCGATGGCCGCAGCCGGTGTGCTAAAAGGCGCGCTGGCGATTGTGCTGGCGGCCGGATGGCTGAGCAATAAAGAGAGCACCTATATTATTTTGCATGCCGCATCCGACAGCCTGTTCTATTTTCTGCCGATGCTGTTAGCCATCACCTCCGCACGTAAATTTGAAACCAATATCTTTGTTGCCGTGTCGATCGCGGGTGCGCTCATTTACCCCAGTATTCAAGGGCTATTTGATGGCGGCCAGCCGGTGAGCTTTTTTGGCCTGCCGGTGGTGATGATGAAATATACCGGTTCGGTGATCCCGATTATTTTCAGCGTCTGGCTGATGTCGATAATTGAGCGCTTTCTCAATCGCCATATTCATGAAAGCGTGCGCAATATTCTGACGCCGTTTTTCCTGCTGACGTTAATGGTGCCGCTGACGTTAATGACCATCGGGCCGATTGGCATTTCGATCAGTGAGTTTGTCGCCTCTTTATTTGTTTCGATTTACGGCTTCAACCCGATTATCGCCAGCGCGCTAATGGCTGCTGCCTGGCAGGTGCTGGTGATTTTCGGCGTGCACTGGGGCTTTGTTACCGTCTTTATCAACGACATTTCTGTGATGGGACACAGTTTTCTTAAAGCAGCCTCCAGCCCCTCGGTTTTCGCCCAGTCCGGAGCCTTGCTGGCGGTGATGCTGCGGGCAAAAGACAAAAAGCTGAAAGCGCTGGCGGGCAGTACCTTTATCGCCTCGTTGTTCGGCATTACCGAACCGGGTGTCTACGGTGTCACCTTGAAACTGAAAAAACCGTTTATCTGTGCGGTGATCGCGGCGGCTTTTGGCGGTGCGGTGGTCGGATACGCCAAAAGTTCGGCGATTTCAATGGGGATGCCGGGGCTGTTGACGCTGCCGATTTTCTACGGCGATGGTTTTATCGGCTTTCTTATTGGCTGCGCCATGGCGTTTGCTGGCAGCCTGGTGCTGACGCTGATCGTGGGTTTTGACGAACCTTCCGCGCAAGCGCTACCTGACGCGTCGGCGAGTGAAAAAAAGCATACCGCGCATCAACCGGTGATGCCGAAAACCGCTGCGCTGGCTCCTGAGCAGATTACCGCGCCGGTTTCTGGCGCGTTAATTCCGCTGGCTGAAGTGGATGATAAGGTTTTTTCGACAGGCGTTGTCGGGCCGGGTTTTGCCATTATTCCGGATGAAGGACGAGTTTATTCCCCGGTCGACGGCCATATTGCCAGCACCTTCGCCAGCGGTCATGCCATTGGCATTCGCTCCACGGCGGGCGCGGAAATACTGATCCACGTCGGGATTAATACCGTGCAACTGGATGGGCAATATTTCCATATGCAGGTGAAAGAGGGCGATGAAGTCAAAAAAGGCCAGCTTCTGCTGACATTCGATCTCGATGACATTAAACAGGCGGGTTATGACACGGTGACACCCGTGGTCATTACCAACAGCGAAGCCTGGCGCGAATTACACATTAGCGATAAGTCCCATTCCCGCTTTGGCGAGCCGGTAATGGCGCTCCTGGTGTAACGCCCGCTGCTGGCGGGAGGCTATTTGCGGCGGGGGCAGTTGTCGCCGCAACCTATTAAGTACGTGTTTATGCGTTAATTGATCTACCCCCACAGGACGTGACTGATTTTATTCAGGCGAGACCTGCAACTGACGGAGCATTTTCCGTCAGTTGCGGGTCTTTTTGTTTTCAGGGGGCAATACCGAGGGGAACTCATGAAAGTGAACAACATAATTTCTAAAAAGACGTACATTGCCGTGGCGTTATTATCCTGTTATGGCGCAAGCAGCGGCGCAACGGCGCAGCAGCTAACGCTTGAACAGCGCATGGCGGCACTGGAAGCGCAGTTGCGCGTTACGCAGCAGAAACTGCAAGCCTATGAAGAAAAAGATCGCGCGCAGCAACGCAATGTTGCCTCGTCAGCCGTGCCTGGTGCAACGGTGCAGGCTACGGCAGCGCAAGCGAAAACGGAGCCGGAGCTATCGCCAGCGACTCTGAAAAAAATAAGCCAGTATGTGCAGGATGATACCGGTTTTAAATATTCCGGTTATTTCCGCTCGGGTTGGGCAACCACCACCAATGGGGGACCAAAATCCTGGGCAGTGGGCTCACTGGGGCGTTTTGGTAACGAATATGACGGTTGGTATAACTTGTCATTAAAGAAACGGGCATGGCGCGATGGCGACAAATCTATCTGGGCGAACGTGCAATTTGAGGGCGATCTCGGGTTAACCCAGAGCAATGAATCCTTTGAAAAAGGGATGTCCGGCGGCGGTATGGGCAAACTGAGTAAGCTCTATGTTGAAGGTAATGGGCTACTTCCTTTTGCGCCAGAGGCTTCGGTCTGGGTGGGGAAACATACGCTGCCACAATATGAAATTCAGCTTCTGGACTGGAAAAGCAATCGCACACTTTCCGGTGCAGGCGTAGGGATAGAAAACTGGAAGCTACCGGTTGGCGCACTCAGTATGGCGATAACGCGTAACGATATTGATAATTACAGTACGGTCTGCGCCGCAGGCGCTTCCAGCTGTAGCAATACCACGCAGGTTAACGTCAATATCGCTGAAGTTCGCTACAAGAATCTTCCCGTGACAAAAAATGCGACGCTGGAGCTGGGGGCGAAATATGCGTTTGCTAACCAGACGGATGAGCAGAAAAAAGCGCAGGCGGATAATGACTATTATCAGGTCAAATCCTCCTGGCTTGGACAGGCGATTTTGCGTAATCCCATTCTGAAAGGCTCAAATGAATTGACGCTGCAAGTGGCAAATAACTCCCTTGCCAGCCAGATTATGAATATTTCCAGCGCCAACCCGGATTTTGATTACAACAGTTCTTACTACGGTATTCACAGCGGCGGTATTGGCTGGCGGTTGGTGGATCAGGGGGAGTTTTATCTGGGTGAGAAGATAATCATGGCGCACGCGCTGGTGTATGGTCGCGGCCACGATCTTTACTCGACATATACCGGGGCGCATACGGACTTTACTACCGCGCGCGCGGTTATTCGTCCGTCATGGATCTGGAATCAAAACATGCAGACGGCGCTGGAATTGGGGTATTTCACGCAGAAAAATCGTGTCAATAATTCCACATTGGATGAATCTGGTTATAAGGTGACGCTGGCGCAGGTGTATAAAGTGGATACCAGCATTCTTAATTCCCGACCGGAGCTTCGCCTCTATAGTACTTACCTGAAAGCGTTAGAGCATGAGATCGATAACCAGACCTTTAACGACGGTAAGGATTATCAAATAAGTTTTGGCGTGCAGGCTGAAGTGGTCTTTTGAACAACAAAAACAGAATCCCCGCCGTGGCGGCGGGGAACAATAACGCATGCAGATGTTGCGTTAGAAAGCGATAAAAATGCAGGGTGGGATAAAGACAAACCCTTTATTTTTAGATGGCAAAATCTTCCAGTTTTTTACCGTCTTCCAGTGCTTTGGCAATCACTTTCGGTGTGCGGCCCTGGCCGGTCCAGCTTTTTTCCGTGCCGTCTTCATCAATATACTTATATTTGGCTGGGCGTGGTGCACGAACAGATTTTGATTTCGTCGTTTGTCCTTTCAGCGAGGATAAAAGTTCGGTTGGATCGATACCTTCATCCAGCAGTTTTTGACGAAATGCAGCCAGCTTGGCTTCTTTCTCTTCTTGTTCTTTACGTAGAGAAGATTCTTCTTCACGACGTTCTTCAACAACAACTGACAGTTTTTCAAGCATCTCTTCAAGAGCTTCAAGGGTAAGCTCACGGGCCTGAACTCGCAGGGTGCGAATGTTATTAAGTGATTTAAGTGCTTCTGACATAGCGTCACTCCGTGTGCGGAAAAATGAATAATCTATCGGAATTAATTTTTAGTGATAACGACATAAAAATCAATACGGAATTATAGGTTTTAGCAAATATATATGTGATTGTGCAACCCTATGACTTTGTGGGTATCTGGCTCTGGCTAATTTAGTCACAATGCGGCATTAAAAAAGCCACAGAATTTAAGGGTTATTTTTATCGGAATCGTTAGTTAATGCCGCTTGTTCATCATAAAATAACCTATATCTTCGCATTGACTTTCGCTTGCCGGGTGCAGATTTTTCTTAACAAAGAGGCATTACAGGTATAGCGCCTGTGGCAAACGGTAAACGTTATCTCTGAACTGACGCATTTTTTCTTTTTGATTTGCGTTAGCGCAAGCGGCAATTTCAGCATGGCTAAATGTTCCATTAAACATGACCACATATTGATGGCTCAGGTTTCTCCACAATAAGCTGCTAAGAAATTTGATCCGCGTCAGACGCTGTTGAGAATATTCTCGATTAGTAGCAAGCACAGCACGCTCCAGTTCATATCGGAGGTCATAAAATCGACCTTATTGACCCTCCGCTGGGGTTTCTTTTTCATACTCAACTTTTAATTACGTGCAGTAATAATTGCATTGCTGGATATCGCTTGTTGCGCTGCACGCAGCGTGTCGCATAAATGATGAAGTGCAGGTTTTATCCTGTTATCAGGTTTTGCTGATATTAAACTGAAACTGCAGATCTTATCGCTATCCTGTTTTTTAACGGGGTCGGCCTGCGAGAAAATGCGCGGCGCGATAAATTCACCGTTCAATATCACCATAACGTTGCTGCCAATCGCAGCCGCAGAAACGCGCTATCGCTGCGTTGGCGCTTTCCCGCACAAATAAACAGATTCAGATAAAAGCGTTGCGGATTATTTTGCGGTTATTTCCCCACTCGCTGGGGAAATATCTCCAGCAGCCAGTCAATAAACACGCGCAGACGATGCGTAACGTGGCGGTTTTGTGGATACACCACATGAAAAGGGTACGGCTCTGGCCGCCACGGGCGTAGGATCTCCACCAGCGTGCCCGCTTTTAACGCCGCACCGAGTGAATAACTGAAGGTCTGGATAATCCCCAGCCCCGCCATACCGGCGGCGAGATGCGCATTGCTCTCATTAATACCAATCCGGTGCGGCACTTTAATTTCGGTTTTTTCGCCATCGCGCTCAAAGCGTAACGGAAACGCTCGGCCGGTTTGTGGCGAGAGGTAGCTGACGAGCCGGTGGCCGTTTTTTAGCTCTTCGGGATAGGCCGGCGTACCAAATGTTTTCAGATATGCCGGCGTTGCGCAGGTAATGAGCGTGGCGGCGCCAATACGGCGGGCAATCAGCGAGGAGCTGTCCAGTGGCCCGCCACGGATCACGCAATCCACATTGTCGCTAATCAGATCCACCGGGCGATCGGCAACGCCCAAATCAAGACGAATGTCCGGATAACGCGCCAGAAAATCCGGCAGGGCGGGGATCAACACATCTTTCGCCGTTGAGCCGCCAATATCGACGCGAAGCTGTCCGCCTGGCGTTCCGCGTGCGGCATTGAATGAACCGTCGACATCTTCGAGATCGCGCAGGATACGGGTTGTTTTTTCATAATAGTCGCGCCCTTCCGGCGTAACCGTCACGCGGCGGGTGGTGCGCTGCAATAACCGCACGCCAAGGTGGGCTTCCAGTTCCTGCACCAGTTTGCTCAATGTCGCGTTGGGCATCTCCAGCGAATCCGCCGCCCGGGTAAAGTTCCCCGCCTCGACCACGCGGGCGAAAGCGCGTATTGCCAGTAATTGATCCATGCGAGTTCCTCCGTTGCTGTGATGTTGATTATACATAGTGGTGAATAGTCATTTTAATTTTTCGGTATTTTTCAATAAAAACGGGGGAGGTAGAGTTGCGCCATACCTGAGACGGCAGGCTGGTCTGCCGCAGGCACATCCCTTAACTGAACCGAGGAATACCACATGAGCACACAACTGAATGGCAAAATCGCACTGGTGACTGGCGGGACAAGCGGCATTGGTCTGGCAACCGCACAAGAACTGGCAGAGCAGGGGGCGCGCGTCTTTATTACCGGTCGTCGCCAGGCAGAACTGGACGCGGCGGTTGAACGTATTGGTTCCAGCGCCACGGGCATTCGCGCCGATGCGTCGGTAATGGCGGATCTTGATGCCGTGTTTGCCCAGATTGCGAAAAGCGCCGGGCGACTCGACATCCTGTTTGCCAACGCCGGTGGTGGCGACATGCTGCCGCTGGGGGCGATTACTGAAGAGCATTTCGACCGCATTTTCGCCACCAACGTGCGCGGCGTACTGTTTACCGTGCAAAAAGCGCTCCCGCTGCTGGTAAACAACGCTTCAATCATTCTCACCGGATCGACCACATCGGTGAAAGGCACCGCCAGTTTCAGCGTTTACAGCGCCAGTAAAGCGGCGGTGCGTAACTTTGCCCGTTCATGGGCGCTGGATCTGCAAGGGCGCGGTATCCGCGTTAACGTGGTCAGCCCAGGCCCTGTCCGCACGCCGGGTTTAGGTGAACTGGTGCCGGATGAGCATCGTCAGGGCTTGTTTGACGCGCTGGCAGCCCAGGTTCCGTTGGGGCGTTTAGGTGAACCGCAAGAGATTGGCAAAGTGGTCGCGTTTCTCGCTTCTGATGCTTCCAGCTTTATCAATGGCGCTGAGCTGTTCGTCGATGGCGGCATGGCGCAAATCTAATTCACCACGCCGGGCTGGCCATTGCTGCGCCAGCCCGCAACGCAGGAGCAGAACATGCACACTTCTGCACTTTTGGTTGCTCAGCAACTGATCGACAAGCATTTTACTATCTGGAATAGCGCACATCCTGAACAACAGGTCACCACCTTTTCTGATGTCTATGCCGACGCTTTTTTCGTGGCGGATTATGCCGATGTGGCAACCGGGTTCGAGAACGTCGCGGCACTGATTTCTCGCGTGCAGCGTGAGCATCCGGGGTTTTCGTTCACCCCCGATCCGGTGACGTGGAACCACGGTTTAGGGCGCGTTAGCTGGGGTTATGGCCCGCAGGAGAACCCGAATCTGATCCGCGGTGAGGATATTTTCACCGTGCGCGATGGCAGGCTTGCCAGCCTGTGGGTATTTATTAACACGCCGTAACGGTCGGCAAGCCGCACCATTCATTGCCCACTGAGAAACCCTTATCAACATACCGGTAAACCTGAGTTTTCCAGTGCCGACATAACCGGTTCCTGGCTGGCGATATTGTTGTCAGCACTTACTACCACGTTCATCCTGAGGACGGGCAAAACTTTATTGATGCTGTGGTGCCGGAAATGGCGGCGGCGCGCAAACTGCCGGGCTGTATCTATTATGCTTTCGCGCAGGATTTGGCCGATGCCAACGCCTATCACCTGGTGGCAGGCTGGAAAGATGAAGTCTTCCATCAGCGCCATGAAAACGCGACAACCTTTCTGCAGGCTCTGGCGACGGTAGTTAAAAATGTGCGCATCCTTAACCGCCAGGGTGTTCGCTACGATGTTGCCCTGCAACACGTGGATGATCCGCGTGGCAAAGTAGCCTGAGTTGCCGTCGTATTAAGCGATTTTCAGCAATAGCTAAGCCATTTAAATACTTTGTCATTTCCGACGTTCTCTCACATCGTGGCGACATGAGAATGCGGGGAGTCAATGAGTGAATGGCGAAAAGCAGCGCGGTCTATTTAGATGAACAACAACGGGACGCCATCCGGCGGTTATCACGCAGCTGGCTGTGGCGCAGCGAGCTGCCTACGTGGCTGGTGATTGTTACCGTGTATGGCGGTTGGTTCGGCACGCTCGCACAGTGGAAAACGCTCGGCCTGTTGCCGGCCACCGCGCTTCTGATCCTTTTCACCACCTGGTATTTGTCGGTGCAACATGAGCTGATCCACGGGCATCCCACGCGCTGGGCCTGGTTTAACCAACTGCTGGGGGTAATGCCGCTGGCGGTGTGGTATCCGTACGGCATTTATCGCGATTCGCACCTGGCTCACCACCGTACGCACTTACTGACACTGCCGGAAGATGATCCTGAATCCTACTATTTTTCCACCCAACACTGGCATCGCCTGACGCGCTGGCAGCGAAAACTGATTGAGTTGCGTAATACCTTTGCTGGCCGTTTACTGCTGGCTCCGGCGCTGGATATTGCGCACTTGCTTGCAGGAATGGTAGCGGCATTTCGCGTGCGGCAAGGTAAAACCATGCTGATGTGGCTGGTACACGGTGCGCTGTTGGGTGTGACCTTTGCCTGGATAAGCCATTGTAATTTTTCCGTTATCTGGTTTGTGCTGGCGGTGAGCTACCCGGCGCTGGCTATCACGAAAGTGCGTTCTTTTCTCGAACACCGCGCAGCCGACGATCCGTTAGCGCGTTCGGTGATCAACGAAGCCGCATGGCCGTGGCGTCTGCTGTTTCTTAACCTCAACTACCATTCCGTGCATCACGATCTGCCCGCTGTGCCGTGGTACGGCCTGCGAACGGTTTACCTGCGTGACAAAGCGGCGTACCAGCAGCGCAATAGCGGGTTTCTGGTGCGCGGCTATAGTGAATGGTTACGGCAGTTTTTCTTTACCCCGGTAGAGGTCAATGCACACCCCGCAAGCAAAGTACGCAGTGAATAACATTGCCCTGCCGATGTATAACGTCGCGCAGCCAGAAACCGCCGCGCTGGGCCAGGCGTTGTGCGAACTGCTGGCGGAGCGCGGGCTTCCGGCGCAGCAGATTTGGCCGCAAAGCGACCTGCCATCCCACTGGCGGCATGACGATGTGCTGCTCAGCCAGACCTGCGGCTACCCGCTGGTAACGCAATTACCGGATGTGCAACTGGTTGGCTGCTTTCACTACCTTGCGCCAGGCTGTGAAGGCTTTCGCTATCGCAGCCTGCTGGTGACGCGTGATGAGGAACGCGCGACTTCGCTGGCGGATTTTCGCGGTCGTCGCGCAGTGTGTAATTCCGCCGATTCGCAATCAGGTTATAACGTGCTGCGTTATCTGGTTTCGCAACGTGCGGGCGAAGGACGATTTTTCGCCGATGCTCCCCATTTCAGCGGCAGCCACCGGCAATCGCTGGTGGTGCTGCACAACCGTACGGCGGATATCGCCGCCATCGACTGCGTGACGTTCGCCTTATTGCAACGCCACGAACCTTCGCTGTTGCGTGGGCTGCGTGTGATAGCGCAAAGCCCGTTAGCGCCGGGGTTGCCGCTGATCACCGCGCAGCAGAGCAGCGCCGCCACGCTCGCATCTCTAAGAGAGGCGTTGCAGCAACTGGTCAGCGACGCGCGTTTTCACGACATCTGTGCCGCGGTATTGATTGGCGGTTTTAGCGTGGTCACACGACAGGACTATTCTTTGTTGTTGAGATGGCGGGATGAGGCCGCAGCACGCGGCGTCACGCAGCTATAATTCGTCAGTCATTTCATTGTGTTATCAAAGGTGAATGCCGTGAAAAGGGCACATGCCGCCAAAGACAAGCCCGGAAAATTGGCTGAAAGTCATGCAAACCATTCACACTGTAGCCGTCCGGGAGTGCCATTTGCGAAACCGGAAAAGGATGAGATATGAGTCAGTTATTCACCGAAGTTACTATTGGCGACGTTGCGCTGGATAACCGCATCGTTATTGCCCCGATGTGCCAGTATTCCGCCGAAGCAGGAAAAGCGACCGCCTGGCATCGCATTCATTTAGGTAATCTGGCGCTCTCCGGCGCGGGGCTGCTGATAATCGAAGCCACCGCCGTTGAGCCGCAAGGGCGAATTTCGCCGCAGGATCTCGGCCTGTGGGATGACGAAACCGAGCAGGCGCTGCGCGTGGTGCTGGAGGATATTCGGCAGTACTCGCCGGTGAAAATCGGCATCCAGCTTGGGCATGCCGGGCGTAAAGCGTCGGTCAGCGCGCCCTGGCTGGGGGGCAAACAGCTTTCGCCACAAGAGGGCGGCTGGCAAACGATCTCAGCCTCCGCGCTGGCGCACGATCCGGCAGAACGTCCACCGCTTGAAATGACGAAACAAGATTTGGCGCGGGTTAAACAGGCGTTTGTCGACAGCGCCTTGCGGGCGGTAGCGCTGGGAATAGAGGTGATTGAAATCCACGCGGCGCACGGTTATTTGTTGCATCAGTTTCTCTCGCCGCTCTCTAACCAGCGCGGTGATGAGTATGGCGGCAGCCTTGAAAATCGCCTGCGTTTCACCCAGGAAGTGTTTAGCGCCGTGCGTGAAGCGGTACCGGCTTCCGTTGCGGTAGGCATTCGCATTTCGGCGACGGACTGGGTAGAAGGTGGATGGGATCTGGAACAATCGGTGGTACTGACGAAAAAAATTGAAGCGCTGGGCGGCGCGTATGTTCACGTCTCCAGCGGCGGGCTTTCGCCGTTGCAAAGCATTAAGGTGACGGCGGGTTATCAGGTGCCGTTTGCCAAAGCATTGCGCCAGCAGACCCGTATGCCGGTTATCGCCGTGGGGTTGATCACCGAGCCACAGCACGCAGAAGCTATTTTGCAGCAAGGGGAGGCCGATCTTATCGCGCTGGCACGAGGCGCGCTCTACGATCCACGCTGGCCATGGCACGCCGCCGCCGCGTTGCATGGTGCGGTACATATCGCGCCGCAGTATCGCCGTGCCGAACCGCACGGTGTGAAAGGAACGGTTAAATAACGCATGCATCGGTGAGCTTGCTATTCCGCCAGGCTCACCGCTATTGCGCGTTAAACGCCCTTACGCACCAACTCCGCCGCTTTGAGGAATACGTCATCTTCTACGCCATCGCCCCGGTTTCTGCCTTGCCGTTCAATCTCCTGCACGATGCTGTCACGGTTAATGGCTTTGCGTTCTGAAACAAGGCCAATCACGGCCGCGCCAATGGCTAATCCAATGAGTCCCGTGTGCTCATCATTGAACTTCATGCGTTATCCCTCCCCGATTTGTCTACAGAGAAATTTAGCACACAGATATATTTCCGCCATTTATCAAAATCACTGCATTATTAATGCGTTAGGTGGCTGTTATATAAATAAAAAAGCCCGAAGCGTGAAGCCCCGGGCATGGTGAAAGGAGAGCGATTTACTTAGAAAGATTGCCAGTTATCACGGCTCTCACCTGTTGATGAGGACGCCAGCGCGAGCTGCGGCGACTGGCGTAACGTGCTTCGGCCTGGCTGCGCGCTACGGCGGTTCTCTTTCAGGCCAGAATCAAACATGGCGATGGTTTTATTCAGGCGCTCGGCCTCTTTTTCCAGCGAGACGGCGTTAGCTTTCGCTTCCTGCACCAGCACGGCGTTTTGCTGTGTTACGCCGTCCATTTCGGTCATTGCCTGGCCAATCTGGTCGATACCACGGCTTTGTTCATCGGAGGCGACGGAAATCTCCGTCATCAGTTTATTCACATGTTCAATGGAGTTGATAATTACCGACATGGCACCACCGGCTTCCTGAACCTGTTCGGCTCCGGTTTTTACGCGGGAGACGGATTCATGAATCAGCGTTTCGATCTCTTTTGCCGCCTGCGCACTGCGGCTTGCCAGCGCACGTACTTCACTGGCTACCACGGCAAATCCACGGCCTTGCTCCCCGGCGCGAGCCGCTTCAACCGCCGCGTTCAGCGCCAGCAAGTTGGTCTGGAACGAAATGCTGTTGATCACGTTGGTAATATCAGCAATTTTCTGCGAGCTTTCGGAAATCCCGTGCATGGTTTTCACCACGGTCGCGGTGATCTCGCCGCCTTTTTGCGCGGTCTGCTGAGCGTTTTCCGTCAGTTTACGGGCTTCGCGCACGTTCTCCGCGTTGTTACGCACGGTGGAAGTGAGTTCTTCCATGCTGGCGGCGGTCTGTTGCAGCGCGGCGGCTTGCTGATCGGTACGCCCGGAAAGCTCTTCGTTGCCTTCTCGGATCTCATTGGTACTGCGGTAAATGCTGGTCGAACTCTCCTGGATAGTTTCCACCGTGGTTCTCAGGTTTTCCTGCATGGTGCGGATGAAAGGAATCAACTGGCCCGCACAGTTACGACCAAATTCGTGCAATTCGTGATTCAGTTTACCGGCGGCCATGGTTTCCATATGTGTCTGAATCGCACGAATCGGTTTGACCAGGAAATTCACCAGGTAGCGGTCGGTGAGAAACAGCGTGAAGATACCGGCTATTAAGGCGGCAGCGAGCACGTATTTATTAAAAATCACCTTGGCTTGTGTTTGATCCAGTAAATCGTTGGACTGAATCGATTGTGTGTATTTTTCCGCGGTTGCGCCAAACTGCACGCTCAGCGGAGGATAGGTTTTACGAAATAAGTCGCGAAAAGTATCCGTTTGCTTATTTTTGGCTGCATTCAGCATTGGCACAATGCCGTTATTAAGCAGGGCGTCCCAGTCGCGGATCATGGCGGCAACGGTTTCACTATCAACACCTGGGTGCTGGCTGGCGCGAAACTTTGCCAGCATATCCTGGGTAATGGCCAGTGCTTTTTCAGCGGAGGCGAATGTTTTATTCGCATTTTCGTCGTCGCCGGTTTGCTGGTAATCCATGGCGCGCAGCATGCGGGTCACGGTGCGGAAATATTGATCGTTTCCTTTCACCAACAAGGCGTAGACATTTTTTTGCCCGGCGTTTTGCGTCAGTAATTGGTCAATAGTAGAAAAATTGTGAAATGTCAGGACGGTTGCCAGTCCCCAAATAATGCTGAAAAGCGATAAAATGATGATCAGCATTTTGCGGATAGTTATGTCGCGAAGTATTTTCATGTTGTTTCCCCGGTAATAAAAATTACCCTCAGGTTGGCATTGGCCCAGCTCTCTGGCTATTTCACCCTCCATGACATTTTGACCAGAACGCGATTGGCGTTAATAAAACGGTCTTTTAACTTTTTGAAAAGATGTTCTATTTTGTGAATGTTGATTTCAATCAACTTAAATATAATTAATCAGAGTGCAGAATATTATTCCTGGACTTCGATCACATAAACTATCTGAATTCATAACAGGCGTCTATTATTTTTCAACAATTACTTGAAAAGGTTATTTCTATCGGCTACCAATATTTGATTTGAATTAAGTATTATTAAATTCAATTTGATGATTATTTCTTAGTGACCGGATAATAAGGTCGCTATCTTATTTAATCTGCGGAAAATAAAATTGCGTGCTAATAATACGCAAGAGAAATGCCGGATTGTTATATCCGGGATTGCGGAGATTAATACATTTTTTGTTCGACATTATCGCTGATAAGGCGTCATGAACGCCGCCAGAATAGCATGCGAAGGGAAAAAAACGGCGCAAGAAAACCTCCCACGGGCGCACCGTGAGAGGTGAAGGGATCACTTTTTACCGTTAGGTTTCAACTGCTCACCCGGTTTGAGCATGAACAACTCATCATCACGCGTGGAGTAGCGCACGGTGCCATCGGCCAGCAGATATGCGCCTTCGGTAAAGCCCGCGCCGTTAATGAATGGCGCAACCGCATCGGGTTTGCCGCGCATGGCCGCTTCCAGCGCCAGCAGTGCATAAGGCGCAATATTGTCGACATTGGCATAGATAAATTGCGGATCATCGATGAAAAAGTTATTCAGCCGTTTCGTTGCCAGAATATTGTCCGCCACTTTATCAGCCAGCGTCAGGTATCCTTTGTCGCCAGTAGATTGCCAGAGATCGATCAGCGCAAAAATGGCATATGGCTCGCTGTTTTTAGTGTTCAGATCCAGCTTGCTGTTTTTACCGCCCGGCTCACCGATATCACCCAGCCCCTGGCCTTTGGCGATGCCGCGCGCCACTTTCCACATCTCTGCGTCCGGTGCCAGTGTCCAGGCGCGGGCATAAGAGAGCAGGAATTCATTCCCCGCCGGGTAAGGCTTCAACACGGTGCCTTTCTTGCCGTAGTAACCATCGCGCGGCAGCGTGTAGTTCGACAAGTCGGTGCCGTTTGCCAGCATCGGGCGGAAGGTGTTGGTTTTCTCATCATAGGCGTAATGCGCAAAGGCTTTCAGGCCATCCAGCGTCCATTTTTTGATGTCGTTGCCATCCGCGCCCAGTGATTTTGCCAGCGCTAACTGCATCAGGGCGTTTTCGGAGTAGAGCGTGCTGGTGCGGCCTTTGAGCATCATATTGCCTTCCAGCGCGTCGGGGCCAAATTCCGGACCAAACTGGCGCTGTGCGCGATCGCCATACTTTGAGTTGGTATCGGTGTCGTCGGTCGTTTCGGCGCGTTTCAGCGCTTGCGTAAACTGATAAACACCCAGCCCGGTCTTTTTATCGCGTGGCAACACATACTGCTCCGCCAGTCGCTTCGCCCAGGTGAGCGCGCCTTTCTCGCCATCGTGTTGATACAACAGCGAAGCTGAATAAATTAAGTCATTGCCGGCGTTAAGAAAGCTCAGACCTTTGGTGGCGAAGAACGGCGGTTGCTGTTCAAAATGGCTGGCCCACAGTTTGCCCATCTCTTTGCCGTATTCGCCGTGGCGGCTGGTTTCGAGGATTTTCCAGTCGTACACATGTGCGTTCCAGAACGCGCGGATAAAGCGGGCGGTTGCCGGTTTATCCACGGCAAACATCAGGTCGTAGTATGGGTAGGCATTTTTCAGTTCATGGACCATCTCTTTTTCGCTTGGCCCTTGTGGCTCAAGCGTTTTCAGATCAATAAAGCGGTGCCCACCCCATAGCAGCAGCCCGCTTTTGTCCTGGTAGTGCTGGAAGTAGTAACGGACATTATCTTCCGCCCGCTTTTTATATTTCGCGTCACCCGTCAGGTTACTCAGGCCAACCAGCACGCGCATCAGATTCTGCTGTGCGGAGAAGTTGGAAAGTACCGCCGTTTTTCCATCCGGAAAGACCCACTCCATCTGCTTACCGGTGCGTGGATCCACGCCATCCGCCAGCAGCGGCACATTGCTGTGATATTTGTCACCGGCTTTATCAATGACCGTATCGGCAAACGCTTTTACACTGCTTAACCGCGCGCTCTCCTGCGCAAATGCCGTGCAGGAGAAGGTACCGAGAAGACCGACCGCCAGTGCTATTTTTGACAGTTTCATTATTCGCCTCTTAGATAAAATAAGGATTTCTGCCGAAACCCTTATTTATGTTTGCTGCCCTGCAATTATTTATTAGAAATTATATTTCACACCGACACGATAACGGGTCTGACGCTCATCGGTATATTTGCTGCCGGAAACGTTGCCCACGGCAATATACGGAGACCAGTTTTTATCAAGTTTGTATGTCAGTTTGAGATCGTGCGTCCAGTCGTAGTTTTCATTATCTGCAATCAGTACGCCGGCGGACGTGGCATGTTTGTAATCCAGCTCGTAATCGAGTTGGTAATCACCGAAAATTTTCCATGACACCGCAGCCGTCAGGTTATAGCCGTTTTCGCTGGTATCTTTTGCCGTACCGATGTTGTTGGAGTTACGTTTGAAGTACGGGCGGTAACGCAGCGTTGCGCCAACGTCATTGCTGAAGTTCACTTTGCCGCGCAGGTACGGGCGATAACTGTTCGACGTGGAGCTACTGTCGAGTGAGAAACCCGGCTCAATCTGGAAGGTGGGGTTAATTTTATAGACGTAGCTGGCCACCACTTCGGTACCATTACTTACCGTCTCGTGATACGCCTTATCTTTATTTTGTGAACCTTTCCATTTGCCTTCCAGCGATAAACCAAAACCGTTAGCAAAACGGTGCGACATTAATAAACGATCTTTGTGATTATTACCGCCGCTATCATTTAATTCGTGGCGATAATCAAATGTTACCGCCTGGGCGGCAATACTCATAAAAGGTACAGTAACTAATAACAAAGTGCGCAACATAATATCCCCTATTATTTATAGTCAAAAGGTACAAGATGTTCTCTGCGAAAAATGCAGATGGTTTTAATTCAAAGAGGAATGGTTTATTCGCTCTCAGTGCAAATTGATATAATTAGCAAGCATAATAATTATGCCAAATATAGTTTCGGTGCAGTGATTGCTGATAACAACAGCAACGCTCACGTTACTTTTAAAGTGGCGTGTGGTGCCGGGTGCCTCCCGGTGAATTGAGTGCCGATCGCCTCAATCCGTCCATAAAAATGAAACTTTATTGAGAATAACCTCATATCAGCATGACCCCTCCGCTTAGGGGGATTCACCACACAAAATACGGTTTTGTCTGCATCAAGATATCTTTATCCTATCAAGTGGAACGGACTTTTACACATTTTGAAATGATGTTTTGAGACTGAGATCGAACATTTAAAAGTAGAATGAAAATTGTTATTTTGCTGATTATAAAGATAATCCTAATTTATTAAAATTCTTTAAAATCAATAAATTAATCAAAAAATATACAAGGGTGCATGTATGCAACTTTGTAAGGTTTACCCGCCAAATAAATAGCGCAGTAAATTTATTCCTGGAATAAAAGGCGAACATTTGACACAAAATGCAATACACTGAGCACATCAGGGAGAGTATGGAAAGGAAAATCAGGGTGATTTATGTTGTCGCAAACTAAACAAACATTAAACGAGCCAGAATCACGCTTGATCTGACTGAACACATCCCGCACATTCAGGAAAAAAGACCATGCCTCCGTTAGCGGAGAGGAAAATAATAAAACATTACCCTCTGGAGTACCTACATGACTATCTACGGGAAGGATCGCCTTTTCATTTATGGTATTGAGAAAATACTCAGACAACTTAACCGGGAAAAGGGCAGCCGTTTTTGCAGTGGTGCGCCTGCTATATATGTCACCACGGGAATGGACATTGTGGAAATGTACTCGCTGTTTTTCACCCGCCCCCCCGCGCACTACTCTATTTTTATCTCCTCAGAACGCCATTTTGACTCGCTGTCGCTACTTTTCCCTGGTCTTGTGAAACTCTGTCTGGCCGAAAGGTTACGCGTAGAAGAGCTGCGTCAGGCGCTGGAAGTGATGAGTTTGTTATCGGCACAGAATCAGCAGCCGGGTTACAACCACGGCACATTTAAATTCACCAGCGCCGAACAGCAAATTATGCGCCTGCTGCTGCGTGGACATTCGGTGGAGGATATCGCCCGCATTCGCGGTGTCAGCCCGACCACCGTCAGTGTGCAGCGCAACGGGTTAATGAAGCGCACCGGCACCAAAAGTTTGCAGGCGCTTTGTTCGCTCTACACCGCAATGCGCGCATAAAAAAAGCGCCTGGCCGGCGCTTAACAACACAACCTGGTGTGGGCAAACAGCCTCAGCATGTGGCCAGTAAAAAGTCGCTGACGGTCTTCATACACAACGGCCGCTCTTCGACGTGGGGCATGTGGCTTGAGGATTCAAAAATCACCCACTGCGCCCCGGTAATATGGTCTTTGAAGGGTTGCACCACGTCCGGCGTGGCTTCGTCGTAGCGCCCGGAAATCAACAAAGTCGGCACGCGCACTTGCTTTAACCGGTCGATAATCGTCCAGTTTTTCATGCTGCCAATAACGTGGAATTCGGTGGGACCATTCATCGCGTGGTAAACGGTGGGATCAGCCTCCATGGCGTCAAAGGTGCGTTGCACCTCCGCAGGCCACGGGTCGAGCCGACACACATGACGCTGATAAAATACCTGGCTTGCCGCTTTATACTCTGCGCTATCCACCGTACCCGCCGCCTCATGGGTCAACAACGTGTCCTGCACATCCGGCGGTAATTGCGCGCGCAGCTTCGCCGCGCCTTCCAGCCACAGCGCCATCGAGGCCGGTGAGTTGGCAATCACCATCGCTTTCAGCCCCTGTGGCTGCGTCACCGCATGTTCTGCCGCCAGCATGCCGCCCCAGGACTGGCCGAGCAGCGCGTAGTTATCGGCAATTTCCAGCGCCTGCAGCAGATGATTGAGCTCATCAAGAAAAAGACCGGGTTGCCAGAAATCGGGGCTTTTATCCGGCAGATGGGTTGAACGACCATTACCCACTTGATCGTAGTGGATCACCGCCCGTCCGGTTTCAGCGATATCTTTGAACGCATCAACGTAGTCGTGAGTGCAACCGGGGCCGCCATGGGCCACTACCAGCGGCGTCTGCCCGCTTTGCAGATCGCCGCAGATGCGAAACCAGGTCTGATACTCCCGGAAGGGAACGTAGCCTTCGCGAATGGTATACATAGTTGACGTCTACCCTGTTAAGTGAACTGGCTTTCAGGGTAGAACGCCGAAGGCGGCGCTGAACACTAGCAAAATTGCTAGTTATTAGCTGTCGAGCAGACGGTAGTGCAACGCCCGCACCACCGCCTGTACGCGGTTGGTCGCGCCAAGTTTTTTCGCCGCCGTATTCAGATGCAACGTCACGGTTGCCACCGAGCGGTGCAGCTTGCGGGCTATCTCTTTCGCCGTTAATCCTTCGGCTGACCACGCCAGGCACTCGCGCTCGCGGTTGCTTAATTTGACATGGCGGCAAGTGAGCATCGAGGCGTCAAACAGCGGAAAGGCAGACTCCTGAAAACGGTGGGCGATAAAGGTTAATTGCGCCAGCGTGTCGCTGATATCGCGCGCTTGCTGCTGGCTGGCGACAATGCCGGTCAGGGTGACAAACCCGCCGTGCGGCAAATGCAGCGGCACCGTGGCACCGCAGGGCATATTGTGGTCGCGCATGTAATGCGTCACTTCCTGGGCGTTATCATCCAGCCTGCCATGCAGCGCCCCGCTGTCCGGGCGTTGATAGGACCAGACAAACGGCGCGCAGCTCTCCAGCGCGAAGTGCTGCACCGGGTCGACCTGGTAGTAACCGCGCTCGCACCACAAGCGGCGCATATCCTCCGGCACATTACGCATCTCCAGCAGCGACGGCGTGATAAGCGCCCCTTCCAGCGAGCGCGGAACCGGCGTGTAGTCATAAATCACCGCGTCAAAACCCAGCGCCTGCGTCTGGGTAAATAGCCCGGCAAACGCCTCCTCAAGCCTGCTGCCATTAGCAGCAGCAGGGTTTTCAATGTTTATTCGCATCATTCCCCCTCATGGTTGACGGTGCCACGCCACGGGCACGCTTTGTGCAGACTTCTCCCGTAGCGTGAGGAAGGTATGCAATTCCGGTGCCGTCACGCGGGAGAAGCAAAACTAGTATTTTTGCTAACTACCCAGCCTCCATGGATGCCGCTAGCGTAAAGAAAACGCCCGACAAACAAGGCCGGGCGCGGATAACCAGGGGAGTGGCGCACCATCGCGAGGCGTTTTTTTAACCTTACGACCCCGCATGCACCACAGGAGAATGCTGATGCACCGTTACCGTTTTCTGTTATTCCGACCATTGCAGCTGCTGCCGGTGTTGTTGGGGATAAGCATCATCACGTTTGCGATGGTGCGCGCGATCCCCGGCGATCCGGCGCGCATCCTGCTTGGTGTGCGCAGCACGCCAGCGGCACTGGCGCGCATTCGTGCGCAGTTCGGACTGGATGAACCCCTGTGGGTACAGTATGGCTACTTTCTGCGCAATCTGGTGCAGGGCGAACTGGGAAAATCGATCGTCTACCGCATCGATACCCTAAAACTGATTAACTCCCGCCTTGAGCCCACCTTGTGGCTGGTGCTTGGCAGCGTGCTGCTGGCAGTTATTTTTACGGTGCCGTTGGCAGCGCTGGCGGCGCGTCAGCGTGGGCGCATCGCCGACCAGCTTATTCGCCTGTTCACCACCGCCGGGCTCGGTTTCCCCGCCTTCTGGCTGGGCATCATGATGATCATAGTTTTTAGCGTGGTGCTGGGCTGGTTCCCGGTTTCCGGTTACGGCAGCGATTTTGCCGACCAGTTGCACCATATGGTGCTGCCGTGTCTGACCGTCGCGCTGGCGCTGTCGGCGGTGTTGATCCGCAACCTGCGCGCCAGCCTGCTGATGGAGATGAGCAGCGATTACGTGATGGCCGCCAGAGCGCGCGGGCAGCGGGAAAACCGCATCTTCTGGCGGCATGTGTTACCCAACTCACTGGTGCCGACGCTAAACCTGCTGGCGGTGAATATCGGCTGGCTGATTGGCAGCACGGTGGTGATTGAGAGCGTGTTCGCCATTCCGGGCCTGGGGCAACTGCTGGTAAAAGCGATTTTCAGCCGTGACTACATGGTGGTGCAGGGTGTGGTGATGGTATTTGCCCTTGCCACAGTCGCCGTCAACTTGTTGGCCGACGTACTGACGGTAGCGCTGGATCCGAGGGTGAAACTATGAGTGCTATCAGCGTACTGACCGTGTTGCGTCGCCGCGCTATTCCACAGCAGCATGCCCTGGGCGTTGGGCTGTTGATTGTCGGCTTGTGGCTGTGCGTCGCGTTATTCGCCCCGTGGCTGGCACCGTTTGATCCGATAACCCAGGATGCGACCGCCAGCTTGCTGCCGCCAGGGAGCGCACATCTTTTTGGCACGGATAACTTTGGCCGCGACATCTTCTCCCGCGTGCTGTGGGGCGCGCGGGTGGATCTGCAAATCTGTCTGCTGGGCGTTATCTTTCCATTTCTGCTCGGCACCACGCTCGGCGCGCTGTCAGGCTACCTGGGTGGCGCGGTGGATGCGCTGATCATGCGCATTATCGATATCGTTCTGGCGTTCCCGTTTCTGGTGTTGATGCTGGCGATTATCGCCATTCTCGGGCCGGGTCTTGGCAGTTTTTACATCGCGATGGCGATGGTTGGCTGGGTCTCTTACGCCCGGCTGGTGCGGGCGCAGGTATTAACCCTCAAGCAGCGTGATTTTGTGCTGGCGGCGCGTAGCCTCGGCTATGGTCATGCCCGCATTCTGTTTCGCCACTTGCTGCCTAACGCCATGACCGGCGCGCTGGTGTTTTCCATGTCGGATTGCGTGCTGGTGCTGTTAAACGGCGCGGCGGTGAGCTACCTCGGTCTTGGCGTACAACCGCCGACGGCCGAGTGGGGCGTGATGGTGGCAGAAGGGCAGAGTTTTATCACTACTGCCTGGTGGATAACCACCTTTCCGGGGCTGGCGATTGTTCTGCTGGCAATGGGCTTCAGCCTGCTGGCGGATGGTCTTGGCGACAAACTGGGAGCGCGCGTATGAGTTTGCTAAACGTCTCGCAACTGACCATTTCCCGGGGGGATGATGGCGCGCTGGTGGATAAGGTCTCTTTCCGGCTGCAGGCCGGGGAAATGCTGGGGCTGGTGGGCGAGAGCGGTTCCGGAAAAACCGTGACCTGCCGGGCGCTAATGCGACTGCTGCCGGGGCAGGGATTGACGATTAGCGGTGGCGAAGTGTGGTTTGGCGGGCGCGATCTGTTGTCGCTTAGCGAAGCGCAGATGTCGGCGGTGCGCGGACGGGAAATTGGCATGATTTTCCAGAATCCGGCCAGCCACTTAAACCCGGTAATGACCATTGGCGAGCAGATTGCCGAAAGCCGCCGCCTGCATTTCGGCGTTAACCGTCGGCAGGCAAAAGAGGATGCCAAAGAGTTGCTGCGCCAGGTGGGCATTCCCGATCCGCAAAACCGCATTAACAACTATCCGCACGAATTTTCCGGCGGTATGCGCCAGCGCGCGATGATTGCTGTGGCGCTGGCGCCGGAACCGTCGCTGCTGATTGCCGATGAGCCGACCACCGCGCTGGATGTCACCGTGCAGATGCAGATCCTGCGTTTGCTCAGCACCCTGCGCAAGCAGTTAGGCCTGGCGGTGGTGATGATCACCCACGATCTCGGCGTGGTGGCGCAAACCTGCGATCGCATTGCGGTGATGTACGGCGGGCGTTTATGCG
This sequence comes from Enterobacter sp. R4-368, assembly GCF_000410515.1. Lineage (NCBI taxonomy): Bacteria > Pseudomonadati > Pseudomonadota > Gammaproteobacteria > Enterobacterales > Enterobacteriaceae > Enterobacter > Enterobacter sp. R4-368. Next base: position 4,329,580 of record NC_021500.1, read on the forward strand.
AAGTGGGCGGCAAACGTGAAGTGCTGGCGCAGCCGCTGCACCCGTACACGCGCGGGTTAATTGATTGCCAGCCCTCCAGCGAAGGCGGGCAGGGACGGCTGGTCACCATCAATGGACAACCGCCGCTGGCAGGGAGCTTCCCGACCGGCTGCCGCTTTCACCCGCGTTGCCCGCAGGCGAGCAGCGCATGTCAGCAGCAGCCTTCGTTACTGTTCGGGCGCGACAGCCTGACGCACGCGGCGGCGTGCCATCACGCCTTACAGCCACTGACTCAGCGGGAGGGATAATGTCGACACCGGCAAACTGGCCTTTGCTGGAAGCGGATAACGTCTCAGTCACGTTTCCGGTTTCCGGCGGGTTGCTCAGCAAAAAACGCGTGGTCCACGCGGTAAACCAGGTGACGCTCAAAATCCACGCGGGTGAAACGCTGGGATTAGTGGGCGAATCCGGCAGCGGCAAAAGCACGCTGGGGCGGGCGCTGTTGCAGCTAGAAAAGATCAATGATGGTGAAGTGCGTTTCGACGGCCACCGCGTCACTCACGGTCTGAAAAGCGACATCGCGCGGCTGCGTCTGCAAACGGCGATGATTTTTCAGGATCCGTTCGCCTCGCTTAACCCGCGGCAGACAATAGGTGAGAGCATCAGCGAAGTGCTGCGCGTCCACCAGAAAGTGCCGCGCGACCGGATTAGCGCACGGGTTGAAGAACTGCTGACGTTGGTCGGCTTGCGCCCGGAGCACGCCGCAGCCAAACCCGGCCAACTGAGCGGCGGGCAGTGCCAGCGGGCGGGGATTGCGCGGGCGCTGGCGATCGAACCCCGGTTGATCGTCGCCGACGAGTGCGTGGCGGCGCTGGATGTCTCCATTCAGGGGCAGATCGTCAATTTGCTGATGGATCTGCGTGAAAAAATGGGGCTGGCGATCCTGTTTATTGCCCACGATCTGGCGATTGTGCGCCGCCTGTGCGATCGGGTGGCGGTGATGTACCTCGGGCGGATCGTCGAAGAAGGCCCCGCAGAAGCCGTCTTTACCCATCCGCGCCACCCTTATACCGCTGCGCTAGTCTCCGCCATCCCGGAAATCGACCCGGATAAACCGTTGCCGCAGGAGACGCTTACGGGCGAGCCGCCGAGCCCGGTTGCCATTCCACAAGGTTGCGCGTTTCATCCGCGCTGCCCTTACGCGCAGGTGCAGTGCCGCACTGGCGCATTACCCCCGACCCGGCAGATTGCCGATCACGCCTGGACCTGTGTGCTGACGCACGCAGGCGAGAAGAGTGTTTTTCCTTTGACTGAGGGATCCTTTGATGAAGCACAAGCAAGTTAAGTTATTGGCAGCCAGCGTTTTTCTGGCGCTCAGTGTGGTCAGTGAAATGGCGCAGGCGGCTGGCGTTCTGACGATTGGCCGTCGGGAAGACAGCACCACGTTTGATCCGATCAAATCGGCGCAGAACGCGGATAACTGGGTCTTTTCCAACGTTTTTGATCCGCTGGTGCGCGTCGATAAAACCGGCACCAAACTGGAACCGGGCGTGGCGGAAAGCTGGACAATTTCCCCGGATGGCAAGGTCTATACCTTTAAAATCCGCGATACCAAATTCTCTGACGGCACGCCGGTAAGCGCCAGCGACGCGGCTTTCAGCCTGCTGCGCATTCGTAGTGATGAAGGATCGCTCTGGCGCGACTCGTACAGCATTATTGATAAAGCCGAAGCGCCGGATGCGCGCACGCTGGTGGTGACGCTGAAATCGCCCTCTGCGCCGTTCCTGTCACAGCTGGCGCTGCCGAACGCGTCGGTGATCTCCGAGAAAGCGCTGAAAGCCGAAGGCGAAGAAACCTTCGCGGAAAAACCGGTCGGTTCCGGCGCGTTCAGCGTAAAAGAGTGGGTGCGCGGCGAAAAAATCGTGCTGGTGAAGAACCCGAACTACTGGCAGGCGAAGAATGTCAGCCTTGATGAAGTGGACTGGCTGACCATCCCGGATGACAACACGCGTATGTTGAAAGTGCAGGCCGGCGAACTGGATGCCGCGCTGACGGTGCCGTTCTCGCGCATTGCCTCGCTGCAAAAAGATAGCAACCTGAAAGTGGAGCTGGATCCGTCAACCCGCGAAGATCATCTGCTTATCAACCATTCGCACGGCGCGCTTGGCAAAGTAGAGGTGCGCCAGGCGCTGGACTTTGCCATCGATAAAGACGCGATTGTCAAAACCGTGACCTTTGGTTACGGCCAGGTGGCGAACTCCTATATTCCGGCCGGTGCGCTCTATCACTACAACGACAACTTGCGTCGCCCTTACGATCCTGAAAAAGCGAAACAGATGCTGAAAGCGGCGGGCGCGGGCGATCTGACGCTGAATTATGTGGTTAACGCCGGGGATGAGGTGGATGAGCAAATCGCCATTTTACTGCAACAGCAGCTGGCGAAAGCGGGCGTGAAGGTGAACTTGCAGAAAGTTGACCCCAGCCAGAGCTGGGACATGCTGGTGGCCGGTGAGTACGATATTTCGGTGATGTACTGGACCAACGACATTCTCGACCCGGATCAGAAAACCACCTTTGTGCTCGGCCATGACACGAACATGAACTACATGACGCGTTATAAGAACGACAAAGTGAAAGCGCTGGTGGCGGCGGCACGTGTAGAAATGGATGCGAAAAAACGTGAACAGATGTATATCGAGCTGCAAAAAATGGCGAAAGCTGATGTGAACTGGATCGATCTCTACTACAGCCCCTATCGCAATGTGACGCGGAAGAATATTGAAGGTTTCTACCAGAATCCGCTGGGACGTTTCTTCCTTGAAGATACGGTGAAAAAATAGAACAGGCTGCCGGGTGCGCAATGCGTCACCCGGCGTACGCTTAAAACATCACCGTATGCAAGACGGTGCGCACCAGTATCCCGACAATCGCGCCCGGCAGCGCAAAGCGGAACAGACGCACAAAGCGGCTGGCGATGCCGAGAAAGATGCCGATACCGGGCAAGTCCAGCGTCTGCACCAGAAAACCCGCCGAGGCGTTGATTTGCTCAGCCGTTAACTGCCCGTGCTGCACCATTTCGGATGCCACGCCAAAATACGCCGTCCCGCCCGCCAGACATTTGGTTAACGCCAGCAACACATACACCGTCGAAATATGGAAAAACGACAGCAGCGGCGTGAGCAGCGTGGTTAAGGCTTCCACTACGCCCGCGGCTTTCAGTAACCCCACCACCGTTAACGACAGCAGCAGCATCGGTAGTGAACCCAGCGACAAGCGGATGGCATCTGCCCCTGCGCCGTTAATCACCGCAATCAAACCCGCGCGCGGTTTATCCTGGTGCAATTCGCCCTCTTCGTCGCGCAGGCTGGCAGCGGAGAGTTTTCGCCCCGACACATAATAGGTCAGCGTGGAGGCGGCAAGCCCGCCGATAAGCGAAATCACAATCGCCATCCCCCAGTGCAGGCCGAACGGCGTTAGCGGGTAAAAGACGTTGGCCTGACCCATGGCGAACAACATGGCCAGCGTGGCGGCGAGATGGCGGTCGGAGGTGCCTCTTCTTTCCATAATCGCCAGGGCGGCGAGAGGCGCGGCGAAACTGACAAAGTTAAGCTGGATAAGGGCGAAAATCCCCATTCCGCTGATACCAAAAGGTTTCAGAACGGGGGAGGTAAGGCGCACGATGCCATCTAAAACCCCTTTCTCCTCCAGGTATTTCATCATGATGAGCATCACCACCATGATGGGCAGCAAGGTATACAGCGCAACATCTACGGAAACCTTGCCCGCCGACATGATGATTTCAATGATATTCATTACTGACTCCGGTGAATGTTTTCACCGCTATAGTACACCCGGCAACGGTTTGGCCGCCGCTTTCACCCCATTGTATTTACTTATTTTCTTTGCAGAGTCGCCAGTTTTACCCGAGCTACGTGATCTGGTAGGTGGCGCAATAAAGCCCCGCGAAACGTGGCATTCTGCAACAAATACAAAGAGATAGGCCGCGCAATAAAAAGAACGGTCGGCATAGCAGTGGTCGGTGTCGGGAAAATTTCACTTAACGTTCAGCCGATTATGCCGATAACCCAATTTTATGCCTGGAACACAGTGGGATGATTCGAGGTTACCGATGGGACTGAATATTTTTAAAGCACACAAGCAAAAAAAAGAAGCAGAAGAGATTGTGGTGAATGCGCGTTTTAAAGCGCGGCTGGCGGAAGAGGGGCTGGAAGAAGCCAGAAATACATCGTCAACGCTCATCAACACGCTGCTCGATCAGAAGCAACGCTATGCGGATGTCATTATCCCTGAGGCCTTGTCGGTGCTGGAGAAGTGCCAAAAAGTTAACCGGCTGGAGACCAAAGTCTCACAGGATGTGTTAGATAATTTTGCCCGCTACGACGCGCCGCAGTTGCAAACCCAGTCGGTAAAAATGACCGAAATCATTGGTACCGGGGTGAAAGGGACAGCGACCGGCGCGGCGCTCGCCCTCGGCTCGATGAGCGCGGTTTCGACATTCGGCGCGGCCTCTACCGGCACTGCGATCGCGTCGCTTTCCGGCGCTGCCGCCAGTAACGCCACGCTGGCCTGGTTTGGCGGCGGTGCGCTTTCGGCCGGTGGCGCAGGGATCGCCGGTGGCACCATGGTACTGGGCGGCATTGTGCTGGCTCCGGTCGCCATTTTCGCGATGCTGAAATACAGCCAGAATGCGGAAAAAAAACTGACCGAAGCGTATGAATATCGCAGTGCGGTTAACAAGGAAGTGGCAAAAATCAATGCGGTAATCGAAGTAGCGCAGGCCATTAACCAGCATATTTCGCTGTATGCCTCGACCATTGAAGGTATTGCTCAGCGCCTGAAAACAAGTTACCAGATGCTGGATCAGGCACTCTCAACTAACGTTGCGCACGAGCGTGTCGTTTTCCTGAAACTCCAGACCGTACTGCTGGTAAAAGCGATGAAACAGTTGCTGGCAATACGTCTGGTGGATGATCAGAATAGCCCAACGCAGGAATCCGTGACGGTGGTTTCCCATGCGCAGGCCTTCACCGAGGAGCGTGTGAATACGCTGGTGACAAACCTGATCGCCGCAAATGATCACATGACCACGACCAGCGATGTCTCTTCTCTCGCACCTGGCGAGCAGAGCGCGCTCTATTTCTGGCTGGCAGACAGCCAGCGGCGCAAGGCAACTGCCGATGATGATGAACCTTCGTTTCTGGTGTGGATCGTGCTGTGCCTTCTTTTTGGCGCGCTGGGGTATTACCTGCACAGCATTGAGTGGACTTACACCTCGCTTGTTGCCTTTTTGTTCAGTTTCACTGGCTTTTCCGGGGCGTTAGGTCGTCTGTTTAATTTTGACAGCTCAGGGCTGGTGGGGACGGGCATTCTGGCCGTGATGGGATACGCAGCTTATTTATTCTGGTGGGCATAATATGAAAGCACTGTTTAACGCCTCGAAAGTGGCGGCAAAAGCGTCGCCGTTACAAGCGGCCTCGGCGGCGAAAGAGATTTTTGACGCCTGGCGTGATTTACAAAAATACCGTGCGGAGCAGGAAACGGCTCGCCATCAAATCACCAGGGAAACCGATGTGCAAATTGCGCGGATTCAGGCGCAAAAAGAGGTGCTATTGGAGGCGTTGAATCAGGATTTCGCGCTGCGCCAGACCTCGCTTACCCAGACGTTTGCCGTGCTGGACAAAGCGCTGGAAACGAACAATCTGGACCTGTTAGATAAATCGTTAGGCGCGATTGTGGCCATCACCCAGCAATCTTCGGTGGTGTCGCTGAAATCGTTACATGCGACATTGCAGGACAGCCGCAACGTTATCGATCTGTAAACCTGTTTTGCGCCAGAACCGTGCCGCGTTCTGGCGCAATGGCGTTCATAAAAAGTGAATATGCTTTTTGCCATGATCGGGTGAGATCTCAATGCGTGCCCGCACCTGAAACACCTCGGCCAGCATCGCTTCCGTGAGCACCTCGTCCGGCGTGCCGCGCGCCACAATCTGCCCTTTTTGCATCACGATCAGCGCATCGCAGAACATGGCCGCGTGGTTCAAATCATGGATCGCGACAATGCTGGTTACCGGCAGTTCGCTGATAAGGCGCATTAACTGCATTTGATGATGAATGTCGAGATGGTTGGTAGGCTCGTCGAGCAAAATTTCGCTCGGCGCTTGCGCCAGCGCACGGGCAATATGCACCCGCTGACGTTCGCCGCCGGAGAGGCTTTGCCAGCCCTGTTCGCTGTGTTCAAGCATGCCCACGCGATCAAGCGCCGCCGTGACTATCTCATCATCACTGTGCGACCACGGGCTAAACGGCGAGTGGTGCGGAATGCGCCCCAGTTTCACCACATCGCGCACGCGAATGTTGGCTTCCGTCGCCGCATGCTGCTCAACAAACGCCACCCGCTGCGCCAGCGCTTTTTTTCTCAGCGTTGCGACATCGCGGCCATCCAGCATCACGCTGCCGTCATCCGGGCGGCGCAGGCCGGCCAGAATGCGCAGTAGCGAGGATTTCCCTGAACCATTCGGCCCCAGCAGGCCCAGCGTCTGGCCCTTTGCTACCTCAAGCGAGACGTTATCGACAATGGTTTTTTTCCCTGCCCGCCAGCAGAGATTTTTGGCGCTGATACTCATGCGAATTTCCTTGAGCGATAGAGAATAACCGCGAAGAACGGCACGCCCACCAGCGCGGTAACCACGCCAACCGGCAGGCTTTGCGGCGCAATCAGCGTGCGCGAGGCAATATCCGCCAGCACCATCAAAATCGCACCGGCCATCGCACACGCTACCAGTAACTGGCGGTGCAGCGGCCCGATGAAATAGCGCATCACATGCGGCACCACAAGACCCACAAAGCCAATGGAACCCGCCATGCTGACAATGGTGGCGGTGATCAGTGCGGTAACGGAAAAGAGAATCAAGCGTACCGCACCTACCGGAATGCCCAGCGAGGCGGCAGCGTCATCGCCAAAGGTAAAAGCGTCCAGCGCTTTGGCGTGATACAGGCACGCCAGCAGACCAACGATAACCACGACTAACACCAGCTGGAATTCCGGCCAGCGCACGCCGCTGAAACTGCCCAGCAGCCAGAACATCACATCCCGCGCTTGCTGCGCGCTGGCGGAGGTGCTGATGCTGTATGCGGTGATGGCGTTGAAAAGCTGGGACGCCGCGACCCCGGCGAGAATGGTGCGTTCGTTACCGCCGCGCGCGCCGTTAGTCAGCACGGCGACAAACAAAAAGGCGGCAAACGCGCCAACAAATGCCCCGGCAGAGAGCGACACCGCGCCTGCGCCGAGACCTAACACCACCACCGATACCGCGCCGGTGGATGCCCCGGCGGACACGCCCAGCACATAAGGTTCTGCCAGCGCGTTTTTCAGCAGGCTTTGCAGCACCGCGCCGCAAATCGCTAACCCGGCGCCGCAGCAGGCGGCAACCAGTGCGCGGCTTAGGCGGAAGTCCCAAATCACCGTTTCGTGGATACGGTTTAGCGGCTCACTGGTCAGCCCCAGTTTATTGCTGACGGCGTAAAAGGTGGTTCTCAGCGGAATCGCCAGTTCGCCGACGCCGACGCTGACAGCAATCACCAGTGCGAGCAGCACCAGCGATAACAACAAGAGTACCGCGTGCTGCGTTTTTTTAAGCAGTGCCGGGGAGGGCGTGGTCATTTATCCAGCCCCAACTTCTCCAGTTGTGCGCCCACTTGTTCTGCGCCGTAGAACGTACGGATGGTCGGGTTCATCGCCTGGCCGTCCATCACCACGATATGGCCTTTTTTCACCGCCTCAAGCTGGCTGACCGCCGGATCGCTTTTCAGGAATTTGATCTTCTCTTCCGCGCTGTCCAGCGCCCAGCGGTTACGATCGAGACTGGAGACAACAATCACATCCGGGTTAGAAGCAATAATGCTTTCCCAACTGAGTGTCGGCCACTCGCTTTCCGAGGTGATAGCGCTGTGCCCGCCAAGCAGGCTGGCGATATAACCGGAAGCGCTATTCTTGCCGCCGACATAGGCATCCGCCGAGGGCGAGGCGCTGGAGAACCAGAAGACAAACGACAGGTTTTTCTTGCCGTGGCCGAACTTACTGCGCAGCGCCTCTTCGCGCTGTTTAAACCCGGCAATCAGCTTCTCGCCGCGATCCTGTACATCGAAAATTTCGGCCAGATCGCTGATCTCTTTATAAAGCAGCGACGGGTTCCACAGGGTATGGCGGCTACCGTAAATATCGCCGTTATCCTGTTTGGTTGCGCAGACTCCCGGTGAGAGATAACTGTTTGCGCCAATGGCGGACAAATCTTCGCGCTTCGCCACTTTGCTGTCCGGCCCCAGCAGGATCGGCAACTGGGCGGCCACGAAATCGGGCTCCTGGGCAATGATCGACTCAAGCGTTGGGATCTCGACCGTCAGCACTTTCACTTTGGCATTCTGCGCGGCAAGCTGCGGCAGCACTTTGGTCGGCCAGAACGCGCTGGCCACCATTTTGTCCTGCAAACCAAGCAGCAGCATGATTTCTGCCGTGTTCTGCCCCAGCGCCACCACGCGCTGCGGCGCTTTGTCGAACGTAACCTGCACTCCGCAGTTTTCAATGGTCAGCGGATAATGGGTGGCTTGCGCCAGAGCGGAACCCGCAAACAACATCCCCAGTGCAAACAACGATTTTTTAAACATTGGCATCATCATGACCTTGAGAAAGTATTAGTTTTGTAAATGCAAATCATTCTTATGGCGGCTCTTATACCGAGCGGCATGGGCCTTGTCAATATGGGGGATTATCAATGAACACCTTGTTTTCAATGTGTGTTTAAAGAGAGTTGCCAGCAGGAAATTTCCCCGGTATTAAAGACCCTTGCGCGTTTTGCTGACCTGGATCCTTCATGCTTGCCCAAATTTCTGCCCCGTCGAAAGTGACCTCGCCGTATCTGCTCGCCGGTAGCCAGCTGATTTTTAATATCGGTTTTTATGCGGTGGTGCCGTTTCTGGCGATCTATCTGCGCGACGATTTGCTGCTTTCTGGCTCGTTGATTGGCTTGATCATCGGTCTGCGCACTTTCTCTCAGCAGGGCATGTTTTTATTAGGCGGCGCGTTATCCGACCGCTTTGGCGCAAGGATCATTATTCTGTGCGGCTGCGTGGTGCGTATCAGCGGGTATCTGCTGCTGGCGTTTGGCGGGGAGCTGCTGCCGGTGGTACTGGGCGCCTGTTTAACCGGCGTTGGCGGGGCGCTGTTTTCCCCGTCCATCGAAGCGCTGCTGGCGAAAGCGGGCACGCAGAGTGAAAAAGCGGGAAAGCGCAGCCGCGCTGAGTGGTTCGCGCTGTTCGCCATTTGCGGCGAATTGGGCACGGTGCTCGGGCCGCTGCTGGGTTCGCTGCTTGCCGGTTTTGGTTTCCAGCGCGTGGCGCTGGCCGGAGCGGGCGTGTTTATGGTTGCGCTGCTGGTGCTCTTTTTCTGTCTGCCGGGTGGCAACGGGAAAACGGAAACGCTGCATGTGCTACCGTGGTGGAAAACTTTTCGCAAACCGCGTTTTGTCGCGTTTATGGTGGCCTACAGTGCTTATCTGTTCAGCTATAACCAGCTTTACCTGGCGTTGCCGGTTGAGCTGAGCCGCTCGGGCAGCAGCGAGAAAACCCTCGGCCCGCTCTTTATGCTGGCGTCGGTGCTCATCATCACGTTACAGATGCCGCTGGCGCGGCTTGCCCGCCGTGTTGGCGCGGCACGCATGTTGCCGGTGGGGTTTGCGCTACTGGCTGCGTCATTTATCAGCGTTGCACTGTTTGCCGCGACGCCGGCACCGGAAACCTGGCAGCGCTATGTACCCGCCGCCTGCATGGTGACGCTATTAACGCTCGGGCAAATGCTGATTGTTCCGGTGGGGAAAGATCTGGTGCCATGGTTCGCGGATAACCAGAACCTCGGCGCGCATTATGGCGCACTGGCGTCGATGGGGGGCGTGACGGTGCTTGCGGGAAACTTCCTGTTAGGTGGGCAACTGGATAACGCGCTGACCCCTTCTGCGGCAGCGAGTATCGCCTGGTTGTGGCTGGCGCTGATCCCGTTGCTCAGCGCACTGGCCATGATATTTATCTGTCGCCCGATGGCGCAACACGCCGGGCGTTAGCTGCCTGGCGTGGCGTAACCGCCAGCGATAAACCACGTCAGAAAGGCGACGGCGACAATAAAAACCAGGATAGGAAACGCAATACCAATTCTCATAACACCTCGTTACGCTGTCGCCAGCATGAACACGCACCAAACCGCATCGTCTGCGGGCAGACAACGTTAGCACAAACGCGGGCAAAAAATTACCGCATCAGCGGTTAAAAACGGCTGCGATTTGCCTGCTCGACGGTAATTTTCAGGTAGCTACTGGCGATATGCTCGCGAAAATAGTTTTCCTGCTCGTGGCTCATCAAAAATGCCTGCCAGGTTTTGGGGGGCACGCCAAGATATTGCTCAACCCGGCCGTTGCTGTGTTCAAGCTCAAGTACGCAGGAGTTTGGATCGTATCCGGCGGCGCGCAGCGCGCGGCAGGAAAGGGGATGTCTTTTCATAATGTGTTCTGCTCAACGTCAATGTCAAAGTGGCACTTCTGCTATTGCTATCGGCAGTGGACGCGGAAAATTTACACTGCGGCCAGGGATTTAGCGGCGTGCCGTTTAACCAGCGTTTACTAAAAGGGGGGGCAGGCACAGAACGGGATGCGCATTGCGCGTCGTTTCACGGTGTGAATCAGACGCCGGCAGGACGTTGCACAGCATGATCGCAGCCGTCCGGCTGTGACATGCACTTATTCGCTGTTCAGCGCGGCAAACCGGTGCGCAGAATGCCATGGTGCGGATTAACGAAAAGGGAAACCTGGCACAGTGATGTCATGGGGTAATTCATGCCTAAGCGGTGCCCTCACTAAACAGGAGAGCACTGTTTCGCGTCGAGCCGGGCTGCACGATCCGGTTAGCTGAGTAACGAGATCCAGTCGCTGGGTATATCAGTAAAAAAGGTGGCTTCCTGCGTGGCTGTTCTGGTGCCAACAATAACGTATTGGCTTAAGTCAGGGTTCGCGTCGGTTAAAATATAGTACGGCTTGCGTCCATACATATGCCCTTGATCGGGCAGTTGTGCTCCCACGCTGCCGTCGAGATTAAATTCAAAAAACAGCGCACTCTTCGGGGCGGTGATGCGATATTTATGTTTGCCATAAGAAGCGCCATCTTCAATACAGGAGGTCGAGACAGAATCCCCTTTAGAATTACTTATGATGTAACCGCCAATATCCACAAGGTTTTTAAAACCGTTGGTGACAATAAGCTGCTGAATATAGGCAATTGCCTGGGCTGGAGTTCGCCCGCGGCACGATTCAATGCGCGGTTGGAACCCGGTTTTTTGTATTTCTGAAATAACACGGTTATCACCGCGATAATAAATAGATGGCATCTCTTTATCTCCTCATGATTACGATGGGTGTTTATCGTGCACTGCTGGTATTTAATTTTGGTTATCGGATGCGCATCAAAAAAAACAACGCGCCTCTCACTGGAGATAAACGGTCGGTATAGTGACGTCATATTTATATCAACCCATTTGAGCTGATTTAAATATTATCCGCTACCTTGTGTTCATCCGATAATCACTTAAAGATAACGGTGGAAATAAAAAAACAAATCGGGTTTTTGGCGTAGACCTTTTATCCGGGGAGGGTAACGTATCCATTTGATTGCATAACTCTGCGCGTGCGCGGAAAGCACAAACATAATCCAAACGGTCAGAATGTAGGTAACTTACTGAATAGAAGTGAAAAAATATTGAAATGGCACCCCGGCTAACAAAAAAGTGCTGGCGAACTCGCGCCAGTTTTTTATGGGCTGCAAAGGAGCGATCGTTGCATCGCAGGTCTGTTTATTCGTCCTGTTGGGTAGAAACTACAGACGTTTTTTCAGCGTTCCGCTTTATAAGTGCCCGCACAACAGGGATTGCGTAAACCACAAACAATAAACAGTTTGCTGCAAATAACAGTGAAGTGTAAATATTGATCGCCAGGAAGGAGTCCAGTGAGCTGATTTTTACTATTACATCCAGTATTAACCTGAAGAACAGGCTGGAAAGATAATAGTGCGCGTAAGACAGAAACATGAAACAGAATAAAATGGTGTAGTTATCGCTATCGTTTGTTTTTCTTATGCTGAATGAGCAATAGTAACGATTTAGCAAAAACAATAGTTCTTTATTGTTTGATACAAATAACAGTGCTGCAAACACCGAGCACATGACTATTGTGAAGACATTCTGCACCTGGTACGTGAAAGGTAAATCTGCCATTACCGTAGAATATGAGTAGGCGTAATAGCCAATCGATAAAACAGACAGCAGTAACAATATTTTTCGTATCATTTTTCTCATCCACGGTTTCCCGCTCAAAACACATTCAGGTATTTGCATTGCCAAAGCATTGGCCCACCGATATGACTAACGGCACACCGCCTGTAAACTTTATGCATAAATTGCAGGCGCGAAGATAAGAAGGTGTCGTAAAGCGCAGTACACCGATGAGTAACATCGTGCGCAAAGGACTGACATTGTTGGTTGAAAAATCGCCAGATGTCATGCGCCTTCGTTGGCATGACAGCCATTTCATCACCATGTGACGTTAAAACGGCAGCGTCACAGAACGCGGACTTACACAAAAAGCGGGAAGCGCGCGCGGTACTCAAAACACAAGGTATGCGAGGAAGGCTGTTTTGCCTGGCACATTTCTGAAACAATGCGCGTTACGTTTCACAAACCGAACAGGTGAACAGATGGACAGAGTGATGGCGGTGGTGGTGTTTAATCGCATCTGCGAGCTGGGAAGCCTGAGCGCCGCTGCGCGGGCGCTGGGTATTTCTCGCCCGATGGTTAGCCGCTACCTTGATGAGATGGAAAAATGGGCGGGCGCCCGGCTTATTCATCGTTCGTCTCGCCGCCTGACGCTTACGCCTGCCGGGGAAAATACGCTACTAAAGACGCGGCAACTCGCGCCGCTGTTTGGCGATATCGAAGGGCAATCGACGCGGGAAACACCCTCCGGCACATTGCGTGTCGCCTGTGCCCACTTCACGGCCAGCCACATTATCGGGCCGGTACTGCCGGATTTTCTGGCGCGTTACCCGGCGTTAAGAATCGAAGTCGAAGTGGGAAACCACCCGGTCAACCTGATTGGTGAACGCATCGATTTGGCGATTCGCATCACCAATAACCCGGAAGCAGGGGCGATAGCCACCCGTCTCGGCGAGTGCCGCTCGGTACTTTGCGCATCGGCGGATTACCTGCGTCTGCACGGTACTCCGCACACGGTACACGAGCTTGAGCACCACAATTGTCTTCACTATAGCGGTTTCGCCGGGCAGTCGTGGCACTTCACCGACAGCGCACAAAACACGTGGCAAGTGATGGCGAACGGTAATCTGAGCGCGGGGATCTCGGCGGTGCTGCGCGATGCGGCGATTGCCGGGTGCGGGCTGGCGCTGGTGCCGGAACGGGAAGCGCAGGAGGCGCTGAATAATGGCCAACTGGTCAGGGTGTTACCCGATCTCGAACCGCAACGATTGGGGATTTATGGCCTGTATCAGTCTCGGGAACATCAACACGCCGCGCTGCGGTTGTTTATTGATGCTATCCGCCAGCAGTTAACCAGCGTGCCAGAATAAATAGCCATTTTATGTGGGGAATTCGCCGGGTAATAACGATGAAAAATCTAAAGATAATAGCGGTGTTGCGTACTCGTGCTGGCAATGCGCGGCAGCGCCATTGTTTTCCTTAGGTTTAATCTCATCATTAGCATTTAATTATTTGTGCTGTTGAGGCCAGTCTTATTTTTTGGTCAGCTATTGACGGCTGCGGTTATTTATCGGTTAAATGAAAGCCCGCCCGTTGTGAGTGAAACTAAAATGGTGATGATGAACCTGGCCTTGATAGGCGTGCTGCTGATCGTTATCGCGTATTCTTTTTACAGGCACTTTCGACTTGTACGCTCAAGAAAAGTGGGTCAACCGCGTAAATACGGCAAGAAGACTTAACGGTATTTAATGTGAATTGCCTTTTTATCGATGGGATAAAAAGGCAATTTCATGTTGCGTCCTGGTTTTTATTTTGCTGAGTGTTGTAGTTATTTTTCTTTCTTAGCCGTAAGCGACCATTCTATTTATTTGCTCGCCCGGCGGCATAAAAAGTGGATCTTCACTCGTACTCTCATTTAATGTGGAGTCGGTAAAGGAAAAAATGCTAAACGCATAGAAAATGTCAATCTTTGTACTCGCGGAGATTTTCTTTTTTATGTTGTCCTTGTGCGATGAAACGGTTTTTTTATTGATGTTTAATAGCGTTGAAATCTCCTCGTCACTTTTTTCGAAAATCATCTCTTTAAGAATCGCAATTTCGCGCCTTCCCAGACGGATCGTCTTAACATGCTGGCTGACTCTTCCGTAAACAAATTCGGTTAATATGTCCATTAAAACGCTGACCGGAACTTTATCGGGTATCACAATCATAGGTGTATGTGCCAACGTAAAGGGTATAAAATTACCTTTGGTTACCACTAATGTTCCCCGGCCAGAATAAGGAGCTGTAAAGTTAATTCCAATGTGCAAACCACTGCCGTTTCTGATTTCATTAACTAATTGCGTGATGCCTTTTTTGGTATAAGAGCAGGTGATTTTGCATAATATGACATCTATTTTTCTTTCCATATTACACCCTCCTGGAGCGTCTGGATGTGCGTGTGTAAAATTTGCAGTTTGAAATTTTTCTCAATCCTTTGTGGTGTTCTTCTATGTCTTCTTTGATCTCTATCATACTGCTAAAAAATTGTTAACTGAGGATTATCTTATTTTTATTTTTAAGCGAAATGTGCATCCGTTGAGATAATTTGGTTTCGCTGAGGAATCTCCCATTTGTTTTCATATTGTCGAGGAATGTCCTATTTTGCGATCCGTTTTTGCGATGGCGATTTAAAGTGCAGATGATCCCAAATAAATATGAGGACAGGATTATGGTGCTTTTAAAATACATTATTATCGCTTTCGTATTTGTTATTTCTGAAATTTGCTACGCAGCGCCCGCAGAAGAAGGAAAAGCCGCCGGGGAGAATGCAGCGGAATATGCAGTTGGCAGTTCAGCCGTCACCGGCGTGGCAGTTGTTTCTGCCGTAGCCGGTTTGCTTTTATTATCAATGGGCGGGGGAGATAACGGCAGCAATACCTCAACCAGCACAACGACGACGACTACGCCTGCCAATTAACGGTGACGCTTTTTTAATTCGCCACGCCAGGGCTTTTGAGGATTTAAAACACAATGTCTGATCGCACCGGAAGGTGTGAGGGGACGCGTCATCCCGACGCGAGCCGACAGCCGATCGGCACGCGGAAGGTGAGCATAGTGCGAGTTGCGGGAGCTGCAGGAATGGATAAGGGGGACGCAGTGGCCCCCCTTATCTTGTTCATGACGCGGCGTTTAATTCATCACGCCGCGCCCGGCGTGTGCGGAACAATATTGCAGATGATGCGTAAATTCTGCCCTGGGAAATCAGGATTCCGCGTGACGATCACCACGTCATTTCGCCGGTGTTCACTTTTGCGCTCAGCTCCAGTGAACCCGCTTCTGCCAGCTTCGGATAAGCGGCGCTCATTGCTTTGATAACGCCCGCCGAGGTGTTATTCGCTTTCAGCGCCTGCTCGAAGGTATCGAGGTAATTAAGGGTAAACGTAATGGCCTGCTCACCGGCGGGACGCGCCCCCAGGTAATGACCGGGGATCACCTGCTGCGGCTTCAGGCGCTGCATTTCGCCCAGTACGTCACGCCACTGCGCACGTGCAGCCGGAGTTTGCGTATCGGCGCTCCAGACGTGGATGCCGCTGGAAATTGCCGTGCCGCCGAGAATGGCTTTATTCGCCGGGATCCAGACATAAGCCGCATAGCTTTGCGGATGGCGCAGCTCCAGCGTTTCACCATCGATAGTAAAGTGGGTCGCCGTGGTCGCTGTCGGTACGGTTAAGGTGTGCGGCGCGCCGTCCTTCATCTGCGGTCCCCAGTACGCCAGCTTGGCCTCTTTTGTCGCTTCGATATGTTTCACCACCGCCGGCGAAGCAACCACCATGACCTGCGGCCAGGCTTTAACGATCGGTTCAAGGCCAAAATAGAAATCCGGATCGCCGGAGGTGATCACCACTTGCTTGAGCGTTTTGCCGCTGGCTTTGATCATCTCCACCAGTTTTTCGCCATCTTTCACGCTGAATTGCGCATCAAACAAAATGGCTTCCGTAGGACCAGAAACCAGCGTGGATGAGACGGCGAAAATCGCCTTTTCCTGCGGGTTATAAACCTGCACTTGTAACGGTGCGGCAACAGAAGAGGCGCTGGCGAGCATCAGCAATACGCCGGGTAGTTTACGGTTCATGGTGGAGTTCCTTTAACGATATGTTTTTACGAGCGCCATAAATGCATCCGGATTGCCGTAATACTGGCCGACCGGAAGCCGCGTGTAACGGCCATCTTCCTGCACCAACACGGCGCAGGGGAAACCCGCTCCGGCGGCTTGTGCCATGACCATGCGGCCATATTGAATGGCGGCGCGGGCTTCGCTTTCCGCCACCTGACCGTTGACAACAGGCAGACCGGTGGCGTGCTGAATCACCGCATTGACCACCTCATCGCGGGTGATATCACGGCCGTCCCGATACCAGGCTGTCTGAATGGCGTTAAGAAAGTGCAGTGCGTCAGCCGGTTCGCCAGATTGCTGTAAGGCTAACAAACCGCGAGTGGCCGGTAGCGAGTCGAGCAGCAACCCGTGGCGGGCGAGCAACTCTTCTTTATAAGCACGGCCAAACGGCATACCGGTTAATTTCGCGATCCGATCATCATGTTCGTGCACATGGGCCAGCCAGTCGGCGTCCAGGCGGCGGCGCTGCGCGTCGATAAACAGGCCGCCGGGCAAAATATGTTGTCGTTCAGTGAAGTGTTCAGCCGTGCGGTTAATCAGCGGCAGTGCGCCATAACTCCAGCCGCAGAGCGGATCGATTATCCAGTACAGCCCAGCCTGAAATACCATGGTTATTCTCTCTTGTTGTGCAGGTGCCGCCCATTGTAGGCACATTGGCGGTGAAGAGAATTCCCGTAACCGGACATGCAGCGTTTCGTAAAACGATCAGATAACCCCGCCATGACGACAAAAATGCCGCAACGGCGGGGCGTTAATGCCCGTGCTTCGTGTTTCGCGCGGCAGCCCAGTGCTTGTACTGCGCAGGTGTCATGTTGATGAGCTGGCTAAAGGCTTTGCGAAACGCCGTATCTTCCGTATAGCCACACGCGGCGGCGACGTGCCTGATATTGGCTGACGGGTTTTCAAGCAGCAGGCAGGCTGATTCTATGCGCACACGCGTAATAAAATGTTTAGGGCTTTCGTGGGTTAAATCGGCCAGTTTTCGGTGCAAGGTGCGCGGGCTGAGATTCAACGCGCTGGCGAGTGCTTCGACGGTGATGGCCGGATTTTCATAGCGGATAAGCTGTTCGGCGCGCAGTAACAGCGGATCAATGGTGTTTAAAAAGCCGCGCGGCGCATAGATTTGCTGGGAGATTGGCTGGCTGTCGGCAACGGTCATATCTGCTGCCATTCTTGCCACTTCGTCCCCGGCATGCTGGCGAATAATGTGCAGCGCCAGATCCACCCACGATAGCGGTCCGCCGGTGGTGATCACGTTGCGCTCTTCGATTAACGCTTTGCCCCACACCATTTTGGCGCGCGGATAGCGGGCGCGGAAAGTGGGATACAGCCACCACGTGGTGGCGCACTCTCTGCCATCCAGCAATCCGGCGTCACCCAGCAGATACCCCCCGGCGCAGGCGCCGCCAATTTTCGCACCGCGCTGATGCTGTTGGCGCAACCACGCGACGGCTTCCGGGCTGGTCAGCGCAGGCAGTTTATTGCCGCCAAGCGCCATGCCGCAGGCCAGAATCACATCGGGCGCGGTTATGCTGGCAAACGCGCCATCCACCGCAATCGTGCGACCTTGCGCGTCCGCGACCGGCTTCCCGTCAGGGCTGACAATGGCGATCCTGAACCGGCTGGCTTCAATGCTGGCGGGCAGAAGCTGGTTGGTTATCCAGAACATATCCGCAAGCCCGCTAATCGCAGACATCATGCTGCCTGCCGTGGCCATTATCGCTATCTGCATTGTGGTTCTCCGCGTTATGTCTGATTTTGCCTGTTTAATGTCAAGTTCGCCATCTTACCACGCCAGAAACCCCTGATTACACTCTGCGCATGGTGTTTATAACTTCATCAATACGTGGCGGGAGAGAACATGCGGGACGCTTTTCGCAAAGGAAAACGGTTTATCACGGCGGCATCTTGTGCGGCCATGTTGAGCGTGATGTCGGCGCAGGTGGCCGCGCAGCCGATTAAAAATATTGTGTTGGTACACGGCGCGTTTACGGACGGCTCCAGTTGGGCCGCCGTGACCGAGCGCTTACAAAACATGGGCTACCACGTTTCGGCGGTACAAAACCCGCTGACCTCGCTGGATGATGATGTCGCCGCCACCGGGCGTGTGCTGGCACGCCAGCACGGCGATGTGCTGCTGGTCGGTCATTCGTGGGCCGGTGCGGTTATCAGCCAGGCTGGTAATAACAGCCACGTGCGGGGGTTGGTCTACCTTTCGGCGCTGGCACCGGCTACGGGGGAATCGGTGACGGATTTACTGGCGCGGCTTAACGCGCCAATGAGAGGGTTAACGCCGGATGCGCAAGGGCTGGTGTGGTTAGATGATGCCAGCCAGTTTCAACAGGTGATGGCGAACGATATTTCAACCAGCAATGTCCGGGCGCTGGCTGCGGTTTCACAACCGATCGCCCTCGCGGCATTTCAGGGAAAAATCACTCATGCCGCCTGGGAAAATAAACCGAGTTGGTATTTGCTGACCGAAAACGATCATGCTTTGTTACCCGCCGTTCAGCAGAAAATAGCCAGACAGATCCACGCCACGGTATATAGCGTTAACAGTTCACATTTGTCTATGGTTTCGCAACCCGAAGCGGTGGCGAAATTTATCGATACTGCTGCTAAATCCTTTAAATAACTGCTGTGTTTATTGTCGGAGAGTATGATGAAGATTCTGCATATTGATTCCAGTATTTCGGGTGACCATTCCGTCACTCGCGCACTTTCCGCTGATGTTATGCGGGAAATAAAAGCGCATTATCCGCAAGCGGAAATAACCTATCGCGATGTGGTTCGCGACGAAATAAACCATTTAACCGCAGATATTGCCGCCGGATTTCGCGTTGTTCCCGGTAGTCAACCGACAAGCGACAGGCAGCCGGAGCACCAGATTTCACAGCAACTGGTCGATGAATTCCTGGCGCATGACCTGATTGTTATCGCGGCGCCAATGTATAACTTCTCCGTTTCCAGTCAGTTAAAAGCCTGGCTGGACAGGCTTGCGCAACCGGGAAAAACCTTTCAGTACACCGCCACCGGGCCGGTAGGGCTGGCGGAGGGAAAACAGGTGTTGATTATTTCAGCCCGCGGCGGCTTTTATTTACAGCCGCCTTTTGATGGCATGGATTTCCAGGAGAAATATCTGCGTGCCTTTTTCGGTTTTCTGGGTATTGACGCTATTCATATTATCCGCGCGGAAGGTACCTCGAAAGGGGATGACATTAAACACCAGCACATTGCCGCCGCGCGATCGGCAATTAATAACATTATTGCTGCGCTGCCATTACATTAACCTGCGGAAAATAAATTATGTTATATGCAATTACGCTTACTTACGCCAGTGAACCGGATATTCTCGGTGCGTATGTTGATGCGCACAAATTGTGGCTGGGCGAGATGATCAAAAAAGGGCATATTATTTTCGCCGGGCCGCTGCAAAATAAACCGGGTGGATTTATCCTGGCGACGGCCAGCGACAGCCAGAGTCTGGAAAATGACATAGAACGCGATCCTTTTGTTAAATTTGGCCTGGTCAGCGTCGATATTGCGGTTATCGAGCCAGCTCTTTGCTCCGCGCATTTCCTGCGCGAATGGGCGGGGGAGGCAAAAGCGCTATAGCCTGACCGAAAACGGCAACAGGGAGGCTGCGCTCAGCCGCCTCCCTTGCGCATTGCAGGCCAGTCAGGATGGCGTACGCGCTGACAGGTTTCCGCGCGACGGGCGCGCTGCCCCATGCCATATGGCGTTGCGGCAGGGACATTTCTGACAAAATTATTATTTTCGCGTCATGTTTGCGTAAGTATCACTCCGCTAAGGTGGATGCTCCTGTTCTCAAGGAGGTTTCAACCATGGGTATGCAACACGCGGTGATTCTTGAGATCCAGCAATGGATTGACGATAACCTTGAAAGGCCGCTACGGATCGAGGATGTCGCCACGCGGGCGGGGTATTCGAAATGGCATCTTCAGCGCCTGTTCCAGCAAGTGATTCAGATACCGCTTGGCATCTATATCCGCGAGAAAAAGCTGGAAAGCGCCGCGCATGAACTGCTGGCGACTGAGCAGTCGATTATGGCTATCTCCACTAAATACGGTTATGACTCGCAGCAGACTTTTACACGCACCTTTACGCGCAAATACCAGATGCCGCCCGGCGTCTGGCGACGCCAGCATCAGCGCTAAGGAAAAAAGCGTAATGAAAGGAAAACGTGCGGGAAAAGACGGTGAATAAAAGGCGGCTTGTGCCGCCTTTTTGCTGGTTCAGAACTGGTAAACCATACCCACTGCCACCACGTCATCGGTGTTGATACCGGCGGCGGCGGTGAATTTATCTTCATCAATCAGGTTGATTTTATAATCAACAAACATGTTGAAGTTCTTGTTGAAGTAATAGGTGGCACCGAGATCGACATATTTTTCGATATCCTGATCGCCATATTTATCACCTGCGCTGTTGCTGCCAATATTCTTCCCTTTCAGCGCGTTATACGCCACGAATGGCTGCAAGCCAAAGTCGAACTGGTAGCTGGCGTACGCTTCAAAAATCTGTGATTCGTTAGCGTAGCCGTAGGCGGTCGTCGTATCGGAAGCACTGCCAAAACGCGAAGCGTTATAAGCCTGAGTAAACATCGCCGCCAGGTAGATATTATTGGCGTCATATTTAATTGCGCCAGAATAGGCTTCGGCGCGATCGCCATTACCGAGGATATTGGTGGCGGTATTTTGCTCTTCTGTCCGTTTGGCGCTGGTCATGGCACCAACAACGCTTACGCCCGCGCCAATGTTATATTCCACGGATAAGCCGTAGCCGTCGCCGTTCTGGCGTAATACATTTCGACCGGCGCCGGATTCGCCGCCGCCATCATTTTTGCCCTGGTACTGCAGGGAGAAATTCAGGCCGTCAACCAGACCGAAGAAATCCGTATTGCGGTAGGTCAGCATGCCGTTGCCACGGCTAAACATAAATTGGTCGGAACCGTATGTCATGCCATCGAATTCGGGCTGCATATCGGTATAACCGAGGGAGTCATATAAAACACCTTTGTTACGGCCATAATCCACTGAACCGTAATTGGCGAATTTTAACCCGGCGAAGCCATAACGCGTGCGTGGCGTATTGGTATCACCTTCCGATTTATTAGCGTCAATATGCATTTGCCACTGGCCGTAGCCGGTCAGTTGGTCATTAATCTGCGTTTCACCGCGAAAGCCAAGACGCATATAAGTCTGGTCGCCGTCCCAACCGCTGTTATCAGAAAAATAATGTTCTGCTGATACCAAACCATATAAGTCTAACTTATTACCGTCTTTATTATATATTTCCGCCGCCTGTACTGACGAGCACAGTACCGCAGCAGAGACGAAAAGACTCAGTTGAGAGATTTTCATATAAATAAACCCTTGATGTTTGCCACTGTGTTTTTTAATAACAACAAGAATACACTGCCAATTATGAGAGTGGTTCATGGATTATTCAGGTTGCAGGATATTGTTTATCATC
Source organism: Enterobacter sp. R4-368 (assembly GCF_000410515.1). Taxonomy (NCBI): domain Bacteria; kingdom Pseudomonadati; phylum Pseudomonadota; class Gammaproteobacteria; order Enterobacterales; family Enterobacteriaceae; genus Enterobacter; species Enterobacter sp. R4-368. The sequence goes on from NC_021500.1 coordinate 4,351,533, forward strand.
TGAGTTCTTCTGGTGTAAATATTTAAATTCTTTTTAGCACATATTGACAAATATCGGTTGGAACTTTTTTTTGGGGTTATTTTTAATCGCACAGATCGCTAATATCAACCCGCGTTTGATCGGTTACCGTTAAGACGCTTTATTAACCTCATTGCATTTTTTGTGTCTACTGTTACTTTTTTCCCTATCCGGGGGTAATTCCCCCCGGCTTTTATTGGCAAAAGGTGCGGTTAAATATGCAGGTTGATTAAGTGGTTATTTAAGGTGGGTAATAAAAGCGGATGTTTAATTATTAAATATCTGCCGCTGCTGCATGGTTAATTTTAATGGTGTTCAGTGCGTTTATGCGTGGTGAATAATAAAGCGTATTGATTAAGTAATATGGTTCATTGCGGTTATGAATGTGGCTCATTAAAAAGAAGGGCGCTGGCGCTTATTAACATAAAAAGAGGTGACCTGCTTCACGATCAGAGCCCTTTTATTGCGGGATTAGTGAATTATAGACATATATTAAAACGCAGCCGAAGTGTAGCATAAACGCTATTTTCATGGTCTGGTCACGGGGCGGAAATGCTGAAAGATAATTTTAATGATCTTTTCTATTTAATTGTGGTGGCCCGCGAACGTAGCTTTACTCGCGCGGCAGCAAAATTAGGTGTCTCGCAATCGGCGCTCAGCCATGCTATTCGCGGGCTGGAAGAGCGTCTGCAAATTCGTCTGCTTACCCGTACTACGCGCAGCGTCGCGCCCACCGATGCAGGCGAGGCATTAATTAATAGCATTGACCCGCGCTTTAAAGAGATTGAGGAAGAACTCATTGCCTTAACCGATATGCGCGATCGCGTGGCCGGCAATATCCGCATCACGCTTGGCGAACACGCATTGCATTCGACGGTGTGGCCAGCCATTAAGCCTTTTTTAGACGCTTACCCTGATGTGAAAGTGGAATTAACTATCGATAACACCCTGACGGATATTGTCAGTGAGCGCTACGATGCCGGTATTCGCCTTGGTGAACAGGTTGCCAGAGATATGGTCGCGGTGCGAATTGGTCCCGACTGGCGCATGGTGGTTGTGGGCTCGCCGGGCTATTTTTCCCGTCATGGTAAACCGCAAACGCCGCATGACTTACAGCAGCACAACTGTATTAATATGCGTCTGCCGACGCTTGGCGGGCTGTATGCCTGGGAGTTTTCCAGAGACGGCCAGCCAATGCGCGTGCGTGTGGAAGGGCAATTAACCTTTAATAACCTGGCTTCCAGAGTCGAAGCGGCAACCAGCGGTATGGGGCTGGCGCTGGTACCGGAAGATTGCGTGGCGCAGGCTGTTAGCGAAGGCAAACTTGAAACGGTACTCGACGACTGGTGTGAACCGTTCCCCGGCTATTACCTCTATTATCCCAGCCGTAAACAGCACACTGCCGCGTTTAGCTTACTGATTGACGCGCTGCGTTATGCTTAATTATCTGGCCTTACAGGGCGGAGTAATCTACCGCGAGGTGTTGCTGAAAAAACGTCTCCCGGCAATACAGCGTCAGCACCTTTTCCGGCGGGATAAGATACCCTTTGCCGGCCACGCGCAGAATAAAGTCGTCGGGCAAACCGAATACCGCCAGTTTACGCTTCAGGTTGTTCATCACTTGCCACAGCCGCTGGCTTGAGCAACTCAATCCATTATTTTCCCATACCTGAATCTGCAGCGTTTTGTCGGCCACAATATTCCCCACGGCGTGCGCCAGCAGATAGGTCAGCAGGTTGCTCATGGTGTTACGTAAATAGGTGCAGCTACCGGGGATCGCGCAGGTCGTCAGACTTTGCTTATAAGGCACGAATTCCACCTGATATTCGTTACCGAGTCGATATCCATATACCGTTAACTTTTCCATGATGTGCGTCCAGTGATCAGCCGAGTGAAACAAAGTAGCGGTGTAAGTAACACCCTACTGATTAAATCGGCTTTCCGGCGCGAAAACTGAAATGCTTAGCTGACGTCTGACGGGATAGCGTTGGTCCATTTGGTGGCGGCTTTAATCAGCTCTGCCACCATGCTGCGGTTAAAACCCAGCCGGTGACCGAGCGCGCTGACCTCTTCCCAGTTGTGATTTTCGTACAGCTCAATCAGTTGCAGGTAAGGGTAGAGCGGGCCTTTTTGCTCTTTAAGCGCCATCATGACGCTGGCGGAAATATCAATCTGGCTTAATAAATCTGCCATCGGCATTTCAAAAATCCTGTCGAGCTGTGAAAACAGACCGACGATAAACGCGTCATCGGCTGAGTGACGGCTGATGGAGTGCGCCGAGGCCAGTTCGCAAAACTTGGCGCGGATCAGGCTCTGGTAGTAAATGTCGTCGGTCTTTACTTTGTTGACCGAGGTCAGGCAGGAAACCAGCACAAAGCGGCGTAACTCATTGGTGCCAAGGTAAAAAATAACGTCCTTTAACGACTGGCTGCGGAAGTTTTTAATCCCGCGCGCGTTGAAGACAATATTTTGTGCATAGCGCATGATCTTAAACGACAGCGCCAGATCCTGTTTCAGCAGGGCTTCGATTCGGCCAAAATCTGGCGAGTCGGCATTCACCTCTTTCATCAGTTTTAAGGTGATTTCCTGATTCTGAAACAGTTTATTGGTTGAATGGATCACCGGCTTGCTGAAAAAATGCCCCTGAAACAGCGTACAACCCATATTACGGAAACACTCATACTCTTCCTGGGTTTCCACCTTTTCGGCAAGAAATATGGTGTCTTTCAGCAAATGGGCTTTGGCATTGATATAGCCGCTGATCTCGTCCGGCGTATTTTCCCGCACGTCGAATTTGATAATGCTGATATAAGGTAAAAACGCGTTCCAGGTGTCGCCTAACGCGAAGTCATCCAGCGCGATACGAAAGCCGTGCGCAGAGAGTTTTTTTACCGTGTTGAGCAACTGAGGCGTGGGTTTGGCGGTTTCGAGGATTTCCACAATCACGCGGTCTTTCGGCAACGTTTCCGCCATCCCTTGTATCAGCAGTTCATAGGGGAAGTTAACGAAGATCGCGCTGTACTCTTTCAGACGGCCCAGCGGTGCGCCCAGAAACTGTTCGACAATAATTTGGGCAGTGGCGTACTCCGGCGTAACGTCGGGAAACCGGTTCGTCATACTGTCTCTGAACAACAACTCGTAACCGACTGTGTTCATATTTGCATCAAAAATCGCCTGCCGGGCGACAAAAGAGAACATGCGATACTCCACTTACAGATGCCTGCAAATCTTAAAATAGTCGGTAAAACGCAAATCTGAACCGGTCAATCCGCACCATTTTTACGCTGGGTAAAATGGAAGCCTGGACGAAAACGGGAAAGACGCAAGTCGGACTTAAGGAAGGCAGTATCTTTTGTAAACGTCTGAAGGATTTAAGTCAAATTCCGAATGGCGCAATCATAACGCATTGCCTCTTTTATCGACAATGGCGGCGAAAAATTCATCACTTTTGCGCTCGCATCGCGATACGCGTCACGCTTCGTCTGTTTTCTGCGGCTCGAAAATTGTTAGCGCCTGCTGATGAGTGACCGTCGTCACGCGGGTTTCCGGGAGGATCCGGCAAATTATGATGAGCATCAAAAAACCGAAAATTGCAACCAAAAGACTATTGTTCAGAACATTCCGATGGACTATTGTGGTCTCACCCCATAAAGAGCTAACGCCACCTAAGAGTGAGTGCCGGAGATAAGCGCCGGGCGGGGTAAAACGATTAAACACCCAGGAAAAAAGAATAAAAGCAGGCCCCGGCATTTATGCCGGGGCGTTTTATTTTGTGGCTCAGACCACGCCAGCTTAATCCCTGTCGATGGCAAACGGCTGCCAGGCCTGGCGCACCGGCATCACTTCTACACGGTTAATATTCATATGATCCGGCAGGGTGGCGATGTAGAGCATCTGCCCGGCAATATCCTGCGCGCTGAGCGGCGTTGTGCCGCGATACAAATTATCAGACGCCGCTTTGTCGCCTTTGGTGCGGACGAGGGTAAATTCCGTTTCGGCAATCCCCGGCGCAAGATCGGTTACCCGCACGCCCGTTCCCAGTAAATCGCAGCGCAGGTTGTAGCTAAACTGCTTCACAAAGGCTTTGGTCGCACCATACACATGGCTGCCAGGGTAGGGCCACTGCCCGGCGATAGAGCCAATATTGATAATCGATGCCCCCGCACCGTGCGCAATCAGCGTGGGCAGTAGCGCGTGTGTCACGTTAACCAGCCCGGTAACATTGGTGTCGATCATCGTTTGCCAGTCCTGCAACTCCACTTTCTGGGCGGGCTGTGGGGCGAGCGCCAGTCCGGCGTTGTTGATAAGCGTCGTGATATCGGCAAATGCTGCAGGCAGTTCGGCCACCGCTTTTTTTACCGCGGCGTTATCGCGGACATCGAGTTCAATAATGTGCACCGGCACCTTGCCATGCAGGCGTTCTTTTAGGTTTTCCAGACGCGTAAGCCGACGCCCGCTCAATACCAGCGCCCATCCCGCGTCGGCAAAAACCTGCGCCGCCGCTTCGCCAAATCCGGAGGTCGCGCCGGTAATGAACACCACGTTTTTCGCTGCCATTGTTCTCTTCTCCTGTGCAGGGTTATTGCGCCACTATAAAAATCCTCACGCCTGCCAGACAGTGCCAGTTACGCCACTGACGTGTGACACGGGTGTCACATCCCGCGAAGCCGACTGGCTCTACCCGCCTCTTTATGGCGCGCAGCATGATGCAGACAACAACAACGGCATGAGAGGATCTGGCATGAAACTGGCACTTCACAACGAGATGGCGATAACGAACGACGACGTGCGTCAACTGGACCGGTCATATGTGTTTCATTCATGGTCGATGCAGGGCAACCTCAACCCGATGGTGATTGCCGGGGCGCAAGGCTGCGAGCTGTGGGATTACGACGGTAACCGCTACCTCGATTTCAGCAGCCAGTTAGTGAACGTCAATATTGGTTATCAACACCCGCGCGTGCTGGCGGCGATGAAAGCGCAGCTGGAAACGCTGGTAACCATTGCGCCGGCCACCGCCAACCTGGCGCGTGGCGAAGCGGCAAAACGCATTGTGGAGCTGGCACCGGAAGGCTTCAGCAAAGTCTTTTTCACCAACGCCGGGGCGGATGCCAACGAAAACGCCATTCGCATGGCACGGCTGTACACCGGGCGTGACAAAATTTTCTCTGCCTATCGCTCTTATCACGGCAACACCGGCAGCGCCATTGCGGCGACCGGCGACTGGCGACGTGTGCCAAATGAGTATTCGCGCGGGCATGTTCACTTCTTTAACCCGTACCTGTATCGCAGCGAATTTAATGCCGTCAGTGAAACCGAAGAGTGCGAACGCGCGCTGGCGCATCTGCGCCGCATGATTGAATGCGAAGGGCCGTCGTCGATTGCGGCGATCCTGCTGGAGTCCATTCCCGGCACGGCGGGCATTCTGGTGCCGCCAGCCGGGTATATGCAGGGCGTGCGCGCGCTGGCTGATGAGTTCGGCATTGTGCTGATCCTTGATGAAGTGATGGCCGGTTTTGGCCGTACCGGTAGCTGGTTTGCTTTCGAACAGGATGGCATCGTGCCGGATCTGATCACCTTCGCCAAAGGGGTGAATGCGGGCTATGTGCCGGCGGGCGGTGTGCTGATTTCCGCGCCGATTGCTCACTACTTTGACGACCATTTCTTCGCCGGTGGGCTGACATATTCCGGGCATCCGCTGGCGATGGCGGCGATTGTCGCCACGCTTGATGCGATGAAAGAGGAGAACGTGGTGCAGAATGCGGCAGAGATCGGCAACGGCGTTCTGCGTCCTGCGCTGGAGGCTCTGGCAGCAAAACATCCGCTGATTGGCGAGGTGCGCGGTCGCGGCATGTTCCAGGCGCTGGAGCTGGTGAGCAACCGCAAAACCAAAACGCCTTTAGCCGCGACAGAGATGGCTGCGATCAAGGCGGCGCTAACCGGAGCCGGAATGTTAACTTTTGTTGTCGAAAACCGCATTCATGTGGTGCCACCTTGCATAATGAGCGCGAAAGAAGTCCAGCAGGGAATGGCCATTTTTGACCAGGTTTTGGCTCAATTTGGTCACTTTGGTCAGTAAATGTAAAGGCATCAGACTATTCTGATGCCAAATCTGGTCAGTCCTCTGATTTCAAAGAGATTTTTCTCCACTCCCCCCCCAATTTTAGGCACTATATTCCGGGCTTAACTGCTGTTAAAACACTCTTTTTCTGTTTAACTTTTTTGCCTGGGAGAAAAAAGTGCCGGAATTGAATCATTATGGTCAAACCGTCGGTGACATGTTGCCGCACTGGCACGGCGTCCAGCCGCTGCCGCGCAGCGTGTTGCACGGACAATACTGTCGGCTGGAACCGCTTGACGCCAGGGTACACACGCACGATCTTTTGCGCGCTTACTCTCAGGCGGAAAACGAGAGCGACTGGACATGGCTGGCGGGTGAGCGCCCACAAACCGTGGACAGCATGGCGCAATGGGTGGTGGGTAAAATGATCGACACCACCATCGCGCCTTTCGCCGTGGTGGAGTGTGCCAGCGGTGAGGCGCTCGGCGTTGTCGCCTGGCTTGCCATCAACACACAAAATGGCTCGGTGGAAATCGGCCATGTCACCTGGTCACCGCGCATGAAAAATAGCGTGCTGGGAACGGAAGCCATCTGGTTGATGCTGCGCCACGCGTTTGCCTGCAACTACCGCCGCGTAGAGTGGAAGTGTGACACGCTCAATGTCGCTTCCCGCCGCGCTGCCGAACGTCTCGGCTTTAGCTGGGAAGGGCGTTTTCGCCAGCATATGGTGCGTAAAGGGCGCAACCGCGATACCGACTATTTATCCATGCTGGATAGCGAATGGCCGCAGCGCGACGCGGCGATTTCCGCCTGGCTGGCGGCCAGTAACTTTGACGAGCAGGGCAGGCAAAAACAAAAACTCAGCGCCTTCTTTGCTCCCTCGTCATCTTAATGAACGTGGCATCGGTATCCGCCGATGCCCCCGCTTTACCCCTTCCGCGCGCCACGCAATTCGACATCTTTTACCGGGTAAACGCTTGCCAAATTACCACTTTACTTCCGTTTCAAAAGTTAAGTCACGGTAAACTACGTGTTATCACCATTTCAATAGAAAGGTTATTGCCTTACTTCTTTTTATTCTTAATTAACCCGGAAACTTAGCCGATGGGGTTTATGACAGCGAGGAGAACGCTGCTTTAAAACGTTATTTCACAACTATTTACCGGGGTTTTTTATGCACTTTATTCGAAATTTAAAAATCAAGGTCGCAATGCTGGCGATCCTGGTCATTTTCACTTTGCTCTGGGGCGGTGTCTCGTTTTATTCGTTACATGCGTTGAGCGCCTTAACCGATGAAGTGGAACTCACCAACGTTCAGCAAATTAACGGCGACATCATCAACAACGCCAGCGATCGCTATTACCAGGTCAAACTGCTGATGGACCGCGCGCTGGTTTTCCAGGCTAATAACGATACGCAAAACTACCAGCAAACCCTCGATCGTATCGGCAAAGATATCGATTTTCTGCAAAACGGTCTGAATCAGTTCAAAGTGACCGATCATGCGAATATCAGCACCGAGGCCATCGATAATATCTATAACAGCTCGTTGAACTTGTTTAATCAGGCCATTACGCCGATGTTCGCCGCCGTTAAAGCCGACAATGCCGAGAGTTATAACCAGTTGTCGAAAGCGCAGTTCAGCCCGCTGCGCAGCGGATTCTCACAGGCGATCGTCGCGTATAACCAGCAAATTCACGAGCTGAAATCCGCCGCTAACGCGCGTATTGCCAGTTGGGTTTCGCTGACGCGCGCCATCATTATCATCGCCATGATCATTGGCCTGGCGATGCTGGTGATGTCCGAGCGTTACCTGGCGCTGTGCCTGGCGCGCTCGCTGGAGTGGGTTAAGCAACATCTGCAGGTGTTGTCGGTGGGCAAGCTGGATAAGCCGACAAAAGATCTGGGCAACAACGAAGTGGGGCAACTGATTCCCTATCTGGAAACCATGCAGAACAACTGGGTGAACACCGTTACGCAGATCCGTAACAGCGCGGGTGAAATTTACCAGGGGGCGAGCGAAATTGCGTCCGGTAACACCGACCTCTCTTCGCGCACAGAAGAACAAGCCGCCGCGCTGACGCAAACCGCCGCCAGCATGGAAGAGCTGAGCGCGGTGGTCAAACAGAACGCCGACAACGCCAGCGAAGCCAGCAACCTTGCACACGTGGCGTCAGCCGCCGTGAACAAAGGGGAAGAGCGCGTGCAGGCGGTCATCGCCAGCATGAAAAATATCACCAACAGTTCGCAGAAAATCACCGACATCATTAACGTCATCGACAGCATTGCGTTCCAGACCAATATCCTGGCGCTCAACGCCGCTGTTGAAGCGGCGCGTGCCGGTGAGCAAGGGCGCGGGTTCGCGGTGGTCGCCAGCGAAGTGCGTAATCTGGCGCAGCGAAGCGCTGGAGCCGCGAAAGAGATCAAAGTGCTGATCGATGAGTCGGTCACGAACGTCAATAACGGTTTTGACCAGGTGACGTTGACCAGCGAATCGATGGACAACATCCTGCGTTCCGTCACCAGCGTAACGGATATCATGGGCGAGATCGCCTCGGCGTCCGTGGAGCAGAGCAAAGGGATTAGTCAGGTTGGCACGGCGATTTCGCAAATGGACAGCGTGACCCAGCAGAACGCCGCGCTGGTGGAAGAATCTTCCGCCACTTCCGCTTCGCTGGAGCATCAAGCGTTCCAGTTAACGGAAATTGTCTCGGTGTTTAAACTGCCAGGCGATGCAGAGCAGGGGGCTACCGGCAAACCGTCAGCGGCTGCGCCAAAAGCGGGGAAAGCCTTGCGCCGACCTGCGCTTGCAGGCGGCAGCAAAGCGCCGGAACATGACTGGGAAGCGTTCTGATAAACCCCGCCCGGTGGCGTTGTCCGGGCAAAAGATAAATCCGGCACGCGCACCGTTTCAGGTGGCGTGCCGTTTCATTTTGCCATCGCTTGATAACGTAAGTGCCCTTCTCCCCGTGGGGAAGCGGGGGATCTTCCGGCGGGGGAGAGGGCGGATAGCGGTTAGAAGCGGGTGTTTACCCCCATATACCAGGTGCGGCCCGACTCGTTATACGTTGCGGCACCCGCGCCGTACATCCAGTTTGCGCCGCCGCCGGTGGTCTGGGCGTTACCTTCACGCCAGTGACGTTTATCGAACACGTTGCTGACACCGCCCGTCAGGCTGACGTTTTTGGTCACGTCCCAGGTGCCACTCAGGCCAACGATGCTGTACGGGCTCACTTCGTTGGTGGCGGAACCGGTGACGCGGTTACCTTTGTAGTCATATTTCTTCGGCTGCTGTTTACCGTACCAGGTAAAGGTGGATTGCAGCGAAACATCCTGAGTAACCTGCCAGCTCAGCGTGGAGTTCCAGGTGTATGCAGGAATGATCGACAGACGCTCACCGGTGGTTTTGTTTTTGCTTTGCAGCATGTAGGTGACATTGTTGGTCCAGTTTACCGTCTCGCTTACCGGTACATTCAACGCACCTTCTAACCCTTCCACCACTGCTTTCGGCACGTTATCCCACTGGTAGATATAGGTGTTCAGGTTTGAGTTGCCGCTCTTGATAGAGGTTTGCCCAACCGGCGAGTAGCCTGACTCAATCTTGTTGCGGTAGTCGTTACGGAACCAGGTGACACCCGCCAGCCAGCCGTCACGTTTGAACTCCAGACCAATCTCTTTGTTGATGCTGGTCTCCGCTTTCAGATCGTCGTTACCTTGCAGATAACAGCCGATGTCTCGGCCGTTAGCATCCACGGTGACCGCGTAGCAACCCTGACCACGGCTGTAGAGAATGTAGTTCGGGTTGGTCTGGTACAGGCTTGGTGCTTTGTACGCGCGGGCGATGCCCATTTTCAGGGTGAAATCGTCGCCGAGGCCCTGAGACAAGTTCAGCGACGGGCTCCAGTTGTTGCCAACAATCGTGTGGTGATCAAAGCGCAGCGCCGGAGTGAGCATGGTGCTGTCGGTCAGCTCAATGTTGTCTTCGGCAAACACCGAGAAGATATCGGCATTGGAGTAGGGACTACGGCCGGTGCTGCTGTAACCCGGAATATTGCCACCCATAAAGGTCTGGGTATTCGAGGTGGAATCTTTCATGCTCTGGTGATCCCACTCGGCGCCGAGCGTCAGGTTCTGCTTGAACAGCAGTTCAAACGGTACGCTCGCTTCGCTGTGCAGCAACAGATCGCTGTAGTCGATATCAGAGAATTTTTGCGCGTTGAACAGGCCTTCCGTACCGCCCGCCAGCCCTTCCGGGATGCGTGAGTTACGGGTGTGTTCATAACGCACCCAGTTGCTGGTGGTGACGCCATTATCCCAGCCGCCGGTCCACGTCGCCGAGTAGTTCTGGCGATAGAGACGGTTGGTCTCTTTGCCATAGTTTTCATTGACGTAGTTATTGGTACTGCTGTCGTTGTTGGTGTTCTGCGTATCGCCCGCGTAGAGGTTGCCCTGGCGGCTGTAACCGGCCTGCAACTCCAGCGCCTGCATCGGGGCAAAATCCCAGCGCACGACGCCGGTAATGTCTTTGTTGATTGAACCTTCACGGCCGGCAACGACGGTGTTGGCGTAAGTGCCGGTGCGTTCCGACTGGTGATCTTTGTTGATGTCCTGCGCGTCGGCCTGGGTTTTGGCGAGGTTGCCGTACAGGCGGAAGCTAACATCGCCACCGAGCGGGCCGCTCAGGCTGAAGTTGGTGCGTTTGGTTGACCCTTCATCTTTGTGTTCCGGCGCGTTGAAATAGGTATTCCACGAGCCGTGCCATTCGCCAGTATTCTCTTTTTTGGTGATGATATTCACCACACCGCCCGCCGCGCCGTTACCGTAGCGCGCCGCCGCCGGGCCGCGAATCACTTCGATACGCTCGATCATCTCCGGCGGCACCCAGTTGGTGTCGCCCCGGCTGTCGCGCTCGCCGCGCCAGCCAAGACGCACGGAGTTACGGCTGGTGACCGGTTTGCCATCCACCAGAATCAGCGTGTTCTCCGGGCCCATGCCGCGTATGTCGATCTGGCGGTTGTTCCCGCGCTGACCGCTGGTGGCGTTACCGGTTAAGTTCACGCCGGGCATGGTACGGATAATTTCGGAGACATCACGGGAAGGCGGGTTCTTACGAATTTCGTCTGCCGTGATGGTGGAAACGCCCGGTGCCTGCAAATTTTGCTGCTCAGCTGTGACAACAATCGTCTCTTCGCCAGAAGCGGTGCGGGTTTCTGCCGCCAACGCTGGCACAGCAACGCCGTAGATCCCCAGATTGACCAGAACGGCCAGGGATTTGATTTTGTTATTCATTTTTTACCTGCATTTCGTCGCCGCATCCCCGGCAATTCCTTTCCCAGGGGAGAGGAGGCGGCATGATGAAGCCAGCTCGTAGCGAGGCGCTCACTCCTGAGAAAATTCGCCCACGGCGGCCGTTTTAAGTGAAAGACGCGCTTCCCACAGCGCGCCAACACGCTATTGCAAATGAAAATAATTATCAATAATATTATCGATATTTTTTGATCTGCAAGCAAAAATTTCCACAGCATATTTGAGGTGAAAGCCGTGACGCCAACAACGGGAAGTGATGCCTGGTGGGAGTCGAAACAGGGGCCCGAATGGGTCAAAAACGCGCAGGGAAATTATGAGGTCACTTTCTGGTGGCGCGATCCCGCCGGGACAGAAGCAACCTCCCGCGTGCGCCAGGTGTGGATCTACATTACCGGCGTGACCGATCACCATCAAAAATCGACGCCGCAATCGCTGACGCGCATTGCCGGAACCGATGTCTGGTACTGGAAAACCACGCTTGCCGCCAGCTGGCGCGGCAGCTACTGCTTGATTCCTTCGCAAAACAGCGACGATTTCGCCGCCGACGTTTTCACGCTTACGCCGCCGGATCGCACCGCGCTGCGCGAAGGCTGGCGAAAACTATTGCCGCGCGCAATTGCCGATCCGCTCAATCCGCAAAGCTGGCGCGGCGGGCGTGGCCATCCCGTTTCGGCGCTGGAAATGCCCGATGCACCGTTACAGCCTGGCTGGCGCGAAACGGATACGCCATTCAACGAACCGCAACACCTGTGGCGCAGTACGCGCCTGAACAACACGCGCCGCGTCTGGGTTTACACTACCGGCAACAGCCATAGCGCTGAACGCCCGCTGGCGATCCTGCTCGACGGGCAGTTTTGGGCGCAAAGTATGCCGGTATGGCCTGCGCTGGCTGCATTGACCAACACCGGGCAATTGCCGGAGGCGGTGTATGTGCTGATTGATGTGATTGATAACGCCCACCGCAGCCTGGAGCTGCCGTGCAATGCCGATTTCTGGCTGGCGGTACAGGACGAGTTATTACCGCAGGTCCGTGCCATTGCGCCGTTCAGCGACAGCGCGGATCGCACCGTGGTGGCCGGGCAGAGTTTTGGCGGCCTGTCGTCACTTTATGCCGCGCTGCACTGGCCGCAGCGGTTTGGCTGCGTGTTGAGCCAGTCCGGATCGTTCTGGTGGCCGCATCGCGGCGGCGAGCGTGACGGCATCATTATCGAACACCTTAAAAATGGTGAGTTGAACCCGCAAGGCCTGCGCATTGTGCTGGAGGCCGGGGTGCGCGAACCGCTGATTTTTCGCGCCAACGAGGCGCTTTTTCCCCTGTTACAACGCACACAGCAGTCGGTTTTCTGGCGTCAGGTTGACGGCGGACACGATGCGCTTTGCTGGCGCGGCGGGCTGACCTCCGGGCTTATCACCCTCTGGCAGCCGCTTACCCGCGCCCGTTAAACGCACCTTTCTACGACAGGAGTTTGCTATGGAATTCACCAACCCCTTCGATAACCCGCAAGGGCAATTTTATATTCTGCAAAATACCCGGCGGCAGTTCAGCCTGTGGCCCGCGCAGTGCGCGCTTCCCGCAGGCTGGAACGTGGTGTGCGAGCCGCAACCGCAGGACGACTGCAACGCCTGGCTGGCGGCAAACTGGCAAACATTAACCCCGGCGCACCATGCGCAATGAGGAGCGGAAAATGACCCAACGTTTACCGCTGGTCGCCGCACAGCCGGGGATCTGGATGGCGGAAAAACTCTCCACGCTGCCCAACGCCTGGAGCGTGGCGCACTATGTTGAACTGAAGGGCGATATCGACGCCGCGCTGCTGGCACAGGCGATTGCCAGCGGTTTGTCGCAGGCCGATATGCTGCGTATGCGCTTTGAAGAGGAGAACGGCGAAGTGTGGCAGTGGGTCGACGAGGCTCATGTCTTTGCCCTGCCGGCGATCGTCGATCTGCGTGACAGCCGCCAACCGCACGTTGCTGCATTACAGATAATGCAGGCCGACCTGGCGCAAAACCTGCGCGTGGAGAGTGGTAATCCGCTGGTTTGCCACCAACTGTTACGCGTGGGCGAGCAGCACTGGTACTGGTATCAGCGTTATCACCATTTACTGGTTGATGGCTTCAGTTTTCCGGCAATTACCCGCCAGATTGCCGCCATTTACAGCGCATGGCGACGCGGTGAGTCAACACCGGCATCGCCCTTTACGCCGTTTGCCGGGGTGGTGGAAGAGTATCAGCGCTACCGTGAAAGCGATGCCTGGCCGCGTGACCGCGCTTTTTGGGCGCAGCAGCGCAGCGCGTTACCCTCTCCGGTCTCCCTTTCCGACACGCCACTGCCGGGGCGCGCGGCAACAACCGATATTTTACGTCTCAACGTGGCGATGGAGGCCGGGGCATTTCGCCGCGTAACCCAGGCTTTTAGCCACCATTCACCCGCCGATCTGGCGCTGGCGCTGGCCGCACTGTGGCTTGGTCGGCTATGCGGACGCACCGACTATGCCGCCGGGTTTATCTTTATGCGCCGCATGGGCTCGGCGGCGTTAACCGCTACCGGGCCGGTGCTCAACGTACTGCCGCTGGGCATTCATCTGGATGGTACTCAAACGCTCTCCGCGCTGGCGACAACGCTTGCAGGCAGCCTGAAAGCGATGCGTCGCCACCAGCGTTATGACGCCGAGCAAATTGTGCGTGACGTCGGGCGTGCAGCGGGCGACGAGCCGCTGTTCGGCCCGGTATTTAACGTCAAAATGTTTGATTATCTGCTGGATGTTGATGGCATTAAAGGCACCACGCACACGCTGGCGACCGGCCCCGTGAACGATCTGGAAATCGCTCTCTTCCCGCACGAAGAGGGTGGGTTATCGCTGGAAGTGCTGGCGAACCGCAGCCGTTATGATGAATCCACCTTAAAAACACACGTCGGGCGGCTGGCGCATCTGCTCAGGCAGTTTGCCGAAAATCCACATCTGCGCTGCGGTGATGCTGAGCTGCTCTTATCGCCAGAAGCGCAGCGGCTGGCAGACATTAACGATACCGGCAAGATACTGCCGACTACCACCTTAAGCGCGTTGGTTGCCGCGCAGGCGGCGAAAACGCCGGATGCCCCCGCGCTGGCAGATGCGCAGTGGCAATTTAGCTATCGCGAAATGCGCGAGCAGGTTGTGGCGCTGGCGCACCAGCTTCGCCAGCTTGGTGTTCAGCCCGGCGACAGCGTGGCGGTGGCGCTGCCGCGCTCGGTGTTCCTGACGCTGGCGCTACACGGCATTGTCGAAGCAGGTGCCGCCTGGCTACCGCTGGATACCGGTTACCCGGACGAGCGGCTGAAAATGATGCTCGACGATGCCAAACCGCGTCTGCTGATCACTGCGCAGAACCAACGGGCGCGCTTTGCCGATATTCCCGCGCTTCGTCATTTTTGCTACGAAGCCCCGCTGGAAACCCACGGCAGCGACGCGCTCAATCTGGCGCGTCCGGAGCATACCGCGTACATCATTTTCACCTCCGGCTCCACCGGGCGGCCAAAAGGGGTGATGGTCGGGCAAACCGCTATCGTCAACCGTCTGCTGTGGATGCAGGAAAGCTACCCGCTCACCGCGCAGGATGTGGTGGCGCAGAAAACGCCGTGCAGTTTTGACGTGTCGGTGTGGGAGTTCTGGTGGCCGTTTATCGCCGGGGCAAAGCTGGTAATGGCGGAACCGGATGCGCACCGCGATCCACAAGCGTTGCAGGACTTCTTTACCCATTACGGCGTGACCACCACGCATTTTGTGCCGTCTATGTTGGCCGCGTTTGTCGCCTCACTCACGCCGGAAAGCGCAAAGCGCAGTTGCCGCACGCTAAAACAGGTGTTCTGTAGTGGCGAAGCGCTGCCTGCCGAGCTCTGTCGCGAATGGCAGCAGCTGACTGGCGCGCCGCTGCATAATTTATACGGCCCGACGGAAGCGGCTGTGGATGTGAGCTGGTATCCGGCTTATGGCGAAGCGCTGGCGGGTGTACGCGGCAACAGCGTGCCGATTGGTTTCCCGGTCTGGAACACCGGGCTGCGCATTCTGGATGCGATGATGCGTCCGGTGCCGCCGGGCGTGGCGGGCGATCTCTACCTTACCGGCATCCAGTTGGCGCAGGGCTATCTTGGTCGCTCGGATCTCACCGCCAGCCGCTTTATCGCCGATCCGTTTGCCGCAGGCGAACGCATGTATCGCACCGGTGATGTCGCACGTTGGCTGGAAAATGGCGCGGTTGAATACCTCGGGCGCAGCGACGACCAGCTGAAAATTCGCGGTCAGCGCATTGAATTAGGTGAAATCGACCGTGCTATGCTGGCGCTGCCAGACGTGGCTCAGGCGGTGGCACATGCCTGTGTCTTCAATCAGGCCACCGCCAGCGGCGGCGATGCACGCCAGTTAGTCGGTTATGTGGTTTCTGCCTCCGCACAGCCGCTGGAGACAACGGCGCTACTGGCGCAACTGCGTGAGCAACTGCCGCCGCATATGGTGCCGGTGTTGCTGGTGCAACTGGACGCGTTGCCGCTGAGCGCCAACGGTAAACTCGACAGAAAAGCGTTACCACTGCCTGAACTGGCGGTGCAGCAGGGCGGTCGCCCGCTCAACGCCGGTATGGAAACGCTGATCGCGCAGGCATTTTCCGGTTTGCTCGGATGCGAAGTGAACGACGCGCAGGCGGATTTCTTCGCGCTCGGTGGGCATTCGTTGCTGGCGATGCGCCTGGCGGCGCAACTGAGCCGCGAGTGCGAACGGCAGGTCACGCCAGGGCAAATCATGGTCGCTTCCACGGTAGAAAAACTTGCCGCGTTGCTCGAACAAGCGCTTTCGGCGGAGCAGACCGGGCGGCTGGGGCTGGAAACCTTGCTACCATTGCGGCAGAGCGACGGGCCGACCCTGTTTTGCTTCCATCCGGCGTCCGGTTTTGCCTGGCAGTTTAGCGTGCTGGCCCGTCACCTTGCGCCGCGCTGGTCGATCACCGGTATTCAGTCACCGCGACCGGATGGCCCGCTGCAACAGGCCGCGACGTTAGACGAAGCCTGTGAGCAACACCTGGCGACGCTACTTGCGCAGCAGCCGCACGGGCCGTATTACCTGCTCGGGTATTCGCTCGGCGGCACGTTAGCGCAGGGCATTGCCGCGCGTCTGCGGCAGCGGGGTGAGGACGTGGCGTTCCTCGGGCTGCTCGATACCTGGCCGCCGGAAACGCAAAACTGGGCAGAGAAAGAGGCAAACGGGCTGGATCCGGAAGTGCTGGCAGAGATTGAACGCGAGCGTCAGGCGTTTCTCGCCGCGCAGCAGGGGCAAGCCTCCGGCGAGCTGTTCTCCGTTATCGAGGGCAACTATGCCGATGCGGTTCGCTTGCTGACCACCGCCCACAGCCTGCCATTTGACGGGAAAGCAACGCTGTTTGTCGCCGGGCGCACCTTACCCGCAGGCACCGATCCGCACACAACCTGGGCACCGTGGGTTCGTGAACTGGAGGTTTACCGTCAGGATTGCGCCCACGTCGAGATTATCTCGCCGCAGGCGTTTGAGCATATTGGGCCGGTGTTAAGGGAAATATTAGCGCAGTGATGTTCCGCGGGCCTCTCGGTAAGGAGGGGTCTGCATTTCAGATGTTTCATGTAGCAAATCCCACGGCTGTTCTTTTTTTGCTGCTTATAATTTAAGCAGTATTTTCACTCGCCCGGAGTGCGTTGTGACGACTTCCCTCTATGTTAAAACCCCGACCGTCGTGGTGCTGAATAACCGTGGCCTGGCGGTGCGTGACATCGTTTATCACCGCCATCCGGAAACGCCGGACACCACCGACGAGCGCATCACCCGCCATCAGTTTGATGCGCGCGGTTTGCCGTCACAGAGCGCCGACCCGCGTCTGTATGCCGCCGGGCGGGCGAATTTCAGTTATCTCACCGACCTGGACGGCGCACCGCTGCGCACGCAAAGTGCCGATGCCGGAACCACGATTGCCCTGAATGACGCCTCCGGGCGGGCGTTTTTGCAGGTCAGCAATATTGGTTCAGAGAATGACCGCACCGCCGCCGTTACCCGCACTTTTCAGTATGAAGAGGCAGACCTGCCGGGGCGGTTGCTCGGCATTACCGAGCAGGTTGCCGGTGGCAGCGCGCGCGTCACGGAGCGGTTTGTCCGGGGCGGTCATTCCGCAGATGAACAGAGCCACAACCTTGCCGGCCAGCTTGTCAGCCACTACGACCCGGCAGGCCTGCTTTCCACGACCAGCCTTTCCCTGAACGGTGTGCCGCTTGCCGTTACCCGCCAGCTGCTGCCGGACGATGCCGAAGCAGACTGGCAGGGTGCGGATGCTTCCGTGTGGAACGACCTGCTGGCGGGCGAAACCCACACCACAACCAGCACGGTGGACGCCGCCGGGAATGTACTCACCACCACCGATGCGAAAGGTAATATCCAGCGCGTGGCCTATGATGTTGCGGGGCTGCTGAAGGGAAGCTGGCTGACGGTGAATGGCGGTTCAGAGCAGACTATTGTGAAATCCCTGACCTGGTCCGCCGCCGGGCAGAAGCTGCGCGAGGAGCACGGCAACGGCGTGGTGACAACATACAGTTATGAAGCCGAAACCCAACGTCTGGTCGGTATCAAAACTGAACGTTCGACGAATGCAAAAGTACTGCAGGATTTGCGCTACGAGTATGACCCGGTGGGCAATGTGCTGGTGATTACTAATGATGCCGAGGAGACCCGTTTCTGGCGCAATCAGGAAGTCGTTCCCGAAAATCACTACGCCTACGACAGCCTGTACCAGCTGGTCAGTGCCAGCGGGCGTGAAATGGCCAGTGCGGTACAGCAGAGCAGCAACCTTCCGGCGTATTCCTCTTTTGATGACGCCACGTACACAAACTACACCCGCACTTACACCTACGATAACGCCGGTAATCTGACGAAAATTCAGCACAGCGCGCCCGCATCCGGCAATAACTACACGACATCAGTTACAGTCAGCGACCGCAGTAACCGCGCAGTACTCAGCACACTCACCGAAAACCCGGCGGATGTGGAGGCGCTGTTCACTGCCGGTGGTCAGCAGAAAGAGCTTTTACCGGGGCAGAGCCTGCTGTGGACGGCGCGTCAGGAACTGCAAAAAGTCACGCCCGTCACCCGTAGTGGTGCAGCGGACGACAGCGAACGTTACCGCTACGACGCCAGCAGCCAGCGCATCGTCAAAATCACCGCGCAGCTGACCGGCAACAGCACGCAGACCAGACGGGTGGTTTACCTGCCGGGTCTGGAGCTGCGCAGCAGCGCAGCCGAAGAATTACAGGTGATAACCGTCGGCGTGGCCGGACGCGCGCAGGTGCGGGTGCTGCACTGGGAAAGCGGGCAGCCTGAAGGCATCAGCAATGACCAGATTCGCTACAGCTACGACAACCTGACCGGCAGCAGCAGTCTGGAAGTGGACAGCAGTGGTGAGCTTATCAGCCAGGAGGAGTATTACCCGTTTGGCGGTACGGCGCTGTTTGCCGCGCGCAGCCAGCTGGAGGCGGATTACAAAACGATTCGTTATTCCGGCAAGGAGCAGGACGCCACCGGGCTTTATTACTACGGCTACCGCTATTATCAGCCGTGGGCGGGACGGTGGCTCTCGGCAGATCCGGCGGGGACGGTGGACGGGCTGAACCTGTTCCAGATGGTGCGCAATAACCCTGCCAGTCAACGCGATGACAACGGGCTCATTGCGACCGGAAACGCCGCCAGAAGGCAGGTAGCGATGGAGTTCATTGCCTCTCAACACATGGCTGCGATAGAAGTCGTCTCGGAACTGCATGAAGCTATTATTAGCTTCAGAGAGGCGGGTGTTTATACCATTGACGCTCTTAATAGCGGAGCCGCAGCGAAAGGCCATAACATTCTCGAGAAAACTATCAAGACTCGCTCGCTGGAAGCGGCATATGGTGAAAAGGCGGATGAGATCCGCGATATTGCCACAGAGGCCGGATTAATTGGTCTGGTGGGAAACTGGAAAGGTAAGGGCAACGCGATTAGCGGTGTCTGGGTACACAATGTTAAGGCAGGGGTGGATGAGCCTTTTCCTTTATCGCTAACGAGTTCAGAGGATCTGCATGCTTTTAATCTTGCCCGCAGTAAAGGAGATATTGTTCCCTATACCGGGGATTACGATATGCATGACATCATCTTAAAACGTACCCGCAGGCCGCCTGGTGTCGGTAGTGCCGAAGAGAAGCAAATTATCAACAGTATCAACCGATATATTTCGATCCTCGATCCCGCTCGCCCTTACGAAAAAATTCATATGAATCCTGTGCGTCACGGGGCACAGAATAATTTCGTTCCCTATATGTGGCAGCAAGAGTTTGAGGATGTTGCGGAACATGGGGGCTATATTCGTGATGTCGCTATGCCGGGTCCCTTCCCGGTGGCGATTGTTAAAGATGGTGAATGGACTATAGCGGAAGATGAAGATGAGTGGCGGGGCTTTTTCCGTGAGAATCTTATCTCACAGCCGCGACACTGGAACAAAATGCCCCGTTTCGGATCCGGGGATTGGGGATTAATCAAAGTGAATAAACGCTATGTCATCACCCCACAGCATCAGCGGCAATTAAGCTTAAGGAGAGCGACCATTCTTTAATTCAGCAAATAAATGGCACTGTCGCATACCCCGTCCCGGCAGGGTATGCGCGACTGGATCGTCGATTGTCATGCAGCGCCGTTGTCAGCGTATTGCTCTGCTCCCGGCCCAACGCATCCCACAAGGCCGTGTAATTGAACTGCAAGTATATGGGCAGGAAGATGGCTGAGCGCTGACCCGGCGGGGACGGTGGACGGGATAAACATCTATCAGATGGTTAATAACAATCCCATTGTATTAAGCGATGATTCAGGTCTGTTCTCATTTAAATGGTGGGGTATTTCTCCAGAGAAACGGGCGAATTTAAGTTACCAGAGAATGGCGGAAGGCGAATTATGGAGTGGGTTCAGTGATTATGCATCCTTTCTGCAACGAGCAAAACAGAATTTAAAAGATATAAAATCAGCCAATAAGATTTTATCACCTGAAGCAGCTGGCTTTATTAATCGGTTTCAGAGAATAGATTTTAATTTGGTTCACTTTTCTAATGCAGATTTATCTAAAGGTGTTTTTTATTCAAGAGTCGAATTGGAAAAGAAAAAAATAATTTTTAATGAATTGAATAGCACGCCGGTAGATATTTCACAATTAAAAACGGACGACTTTTCCTTTTTTTCACTGGAAGTCGTAGGGGCGAAAGGTAAGTTAACCAGTGCGCTGGGGGGTAATAAATATGAAATTCCACTACGTGAAACCGTGAATTATAAATATATGAATTATGCACATGTCGCCATTAACGATACCTTACTGTTTGATGTCCGCCATAAAAAAACGGGGCTGGAAAGGCAACTCGCTCTACTGAAGAATAAGTCAGATATAAATTTTTTAAATCGGAAAAAAATAGCGAAAGCGGCTAATCAAACCGTTTTTGATATTAAAGATCTTAAAGAGGGCCTGGCTTACAGAATAGTCAATAGTGCGAAAA
Source organism: Enterobacter sp. R4-368 (assembly GCF_000410515.1). Lineage (NCBI taxonomy): Bacteria > Pseudomonadati > Pseudomonadota > Gammaproteobacteria > Enterobacterales > Enterobacteriaceae > Enterobacter > Enterobacter sp. R4-368. The sequence continues at coordinate 4,372,469 of NC_021500.1, forward strand.
ATTTATACGCAGAGGGGCAGAAAAAAAGATTGAGCGCCAGAACACCGCAGGAGTTTGATCTCGTGCTTTCGGTCATGTACCGGCCTCAGGTGCTGGTGCCCAAAAAATTTGTCAGTAAACACGTTCAGAGAACGATGACGCAAAATGCGGGGGCTTAGCGGTAATACCGATCTTATGTAAATAACACCCGATGTGATTACCGCCCGCAACGCCCGAGCGGCACCACCAGCGGGGTATGGGCGATGGGATCGTCAATGATCATGCAGTGCATGCCATACACCGCCTCAATCAGCTCAGCGGTCACAATCTCTTTTGGCGCGCCCTGCGCCACAATTTTGCCGTCGCGCAGCGCAATCAGATGCGTGGCGTAGCGGCAAGCCTGGTTCAAATCATGCAGCACTGCCGCCAGCGTGTAGCCCTGCTCGCGATTCAGCTCACTCAACAGTTCCAGCAAGTCGATCTGGTAGCTGATATCCAGCCAGGTTGTTGGCTCATCAAGCAGCATGATCGCCGTCTCTTGCGCCAGCACCATGGCAATCCATGCGCGCTGGCGTTGCCCGCCGGAGAGCGTATCGACACTCTGCCTGGCCAGGCTTTCCACCCCGGTGGCCCGCATCGCCCGCTGCACCGCCTCGTCATCCTCTTTGCGCCAGCGGGTGAACAGCGGCTGGTGCGGATAGCGCCCGCGCGCGACCAGTTCCTGCACGGTGATATCGCCGGGTGTGGTGGCGTTTTGCGCAAGCAACCCTATGCGACGCGCCACCTCTTTGCTGGCATAGCGCTGGATCTGCTCGCCATCAAGATAAACATGGCCCTGCGCGGGCGTCATCAGGCGGCTCAGCGTGCGCAGTAAGGTGGATTTCCCGCAACCGTTAGGGCCGATAATAGCGGTGAAATGGCCGTCGGGGATCGCCACGCTTAAGTGTTCAGCCACCACTTTTTTGCCGTAGCCAAGAGTGAGCGCTTCGCCGCGCAAACGGGCAGATAAATCGGTCATTTCTTGCGAGACTCCTGAATTAACAAGGCGATAAGGTAAATGCCACCGAGGCTGACGGTCACCACGCCGACCGGCAACTGATAAGGCGTAAAACCTTGCTGGGCAATCATATCCGCCAGCAACAACAACAGCGCACCGCACAGCGCGGACTGGGTTAATCCCCAGCGTGCAGTGGCGCTGACGCGCCGGGCAATATGTGGCGCGACCAGTGCGATAAACGAAATCGGCCCCGCCAGTGCTGTTGCGGCGGCGGTGAGTGCAACGGCCACCAGCATCAGCATCAGGCGCGAACGCTCAACGCTGACACCGAGCGCACAGGCGCTGTCATCGCCCATTTCCAGTAGCCGCATACGGCGCGCCAGCAGGGCGGCAAAAAGAAACATCACCAGCATGATCGGTGCGGAAGGGACGGTTTTCGCCCAGGTCAGGCCATTGAGCGACCCGGCGTTCCACAGCCCGGCGGAGAGCGCGGTTTCCAGCGAGGCATGCAGCAACAGCCAGGTATTAAACGCCACCAGCATCGCGCGAATGCCAATACCGACGATGATCAAGCGGAATGTCTCAATGCCGTTGCGCCAGGCCAGTAGCCAGACCACCAGCGAAGTGAGCATACCGCCGACCATCGCCGCCAGTGCGATAGCGGCCAGATGCTGACCAAACAGCACCATCGCCACCAGCACGCCGCTCCATGCACCGGTGTTAAAACCCATCACATCCGGGCTGCCGAGTGGGTTACGCATCAGCGACTGGAAAATCGCGCCGCTCACGCCAAGCGCTGCGCCCACCAGCAGCGCCATCAGCACGCGCGGCAAGCGCCACTCCATCACGACCCGTTGCATGGCACGCGGCGCGTCGCCGGTGAGCACGTCAAGCACCTGTGAAAATGCCAGCGTCACCGAACCGCTGCGTAAACCCCAGCTGGCTAAAAGCAACGCGGCGATAACCATAAACACGCAACTGCCGAGCAGGCGGCGGGAGGGCGCCATCATAAGTTGCCTCCGCGTGCGCGGCGCACCAGCACGATCAATACCGGCGCGCCGATAAAGGCACTGACTACGGAAACCCGCAGTTCGCCCGGCACCAGCAGGCGGCCAATGATATCGGCAAACAATAACAGGGCAGGGGTGGCAATCAGTGTGACCGGCAGCGACCAGCGGTGATCCGCGCCCACCAGCCAGCGCGCCATGTGCGGCATCATCAGGCCGATAAAGGCAATCGGGCCGACAACCGCCGTCGCGCTGCCGCACAGCACCGTGATCACCACTAAACCGAGCAACTGCGTGCGCGCCACGCGGCTGCCCAGTGCCGTGGCGGTGTCGCTGCCGAGGCTCAGGCTGTTAAGCGCGCGGCTCAGCATCAACGCCATGAACGCTGCCAGCAGCACCGGGATCAGAACAATTTTTAGCGTTTGCAGGGTGCGGATATCCAGCGAACCGGCCTGCCAGAAGCGCAACTGGTCATAAACGTCGGCGTTAAGCAATGAAATACCGCTGGATAATCCTTCCAGCACCGCCGCCAGCGCTACGCCCGCCAGCGTCAGGCGAACCGGGCTGAGTTGCCCACCGCCCTGGCTGCCGGTAAAAGCGACCAGCAGCGACGCCGCCAGTGCGCCGCAAAAGGCGAGCAGTAGTTGTTCGACAGGGGAGACAGCGCCCAGCAGCGCCGCGCCGAGCACAATGGCGAAGCTGGCACCGGCGTTAACGCCGAGTAAGCCTGGATCGGCGAGCGGATTTCTCGTGAGCGTTTGCATTAACGCCCCGGCAATGCCCAGTGCGCCGCCCGCGAGTAAACCTGCCAGCGTTCGCGGCAAACGGGCATCGTTGACGATGGTGCAGTCCGCGCTCTGACAGACGCCAGTGAGGGCGTCGATGATGACCGCGGCGGGCAGAGGTTTTGCACCAATAAACAGGCTGAGTGCAATGGCGACAACCAGCAATATCAATAACCCGGCGAGGGTAACGGGGCGCGCCGGGAAAGCAGAACACGACATAAAACGTCCCAAATTTGATAATGATATTAATTATCGTTATCGATCTTGTTTTGGTATGTTACCATGCACAGCCTGCGAATGGACATAGAAAGTGTGTATTTAAGGCATTGGAATGAAGCAACAATCCTGGCTGTTGAACCTGAGTCTGCTGCGTACGCATCCGGCTTTTCGCGCGGTATTTCTGGCGCGTTTTATCTCGATTCTCTCGCTGGGCTTGTTGGGCGTAGCGGTGCCGGTACAAATCCAGGCGATGACCCACTCCAGCTGGCAAGTTGGCCTTGCCGTTACGCTGACCGGTAGCGCCATGTTCGTCGGCCTGATGTTTGGTGGTGTTTTGGCGGATCGTTTTGAACGCAAGAAACTGATTCTGCTGGCGCGTTCCACCTGCGGCGTCGGTTTTATTGGCCTGTATTTGAATGCGTTGTTGCCGGAGCCTTCGCTGCTGGCAATTTATCTGCTCGGTTTGTGGGATGGTTTTTTCGGCGCGCTGGGCGTAACGGCGCTGCTGGCGGCGACACCTGCGTTGGTCGGGCGGGAAAACCTGATGCACGCTGGCGCCATTACCATGCTGACGGTGCGGCTGGGTTCCGTTATTTCGCCAATGTGCGGCGGTTTGTTGCTGGCAACCGGCGGTGTGGCGTGGAACTACGGGCTGGCGGCGGCGGGCACGTTTATCACCTTGTTGCCGTTACTGAGCCTGCCTGCATTACCGCCACCGCCACAACCGCGCGAGCACCCGCTGAAATCGCTACTTAGCGCCCTGCAATTTTTACTGCACAACCCTTTGATTGGCGGCATCGCGCTGCTTGGTGGGTTATTGACGATGGCAAGCGCGGTGCGCGTGCTCTACCCGGCGCTGGCGATAAGCTGGAACATGTCGGCGGCAGAAATTGGCTTGCTGTATGCCGCGCTGCCGCTCGGCGCGGCCATTGGCGCGTTAACCAGCGGCAAGCTGGCGCACAGTGAGCGCCCCGGCGTGATTATGCTGCTGGCGTCCGTTGGCGCGTTTATCGCCATCGGTTTATTCAGCCTGATGCCCGTCTGGGCGCTGGGCGTGCTGTTTCTGGCGCTGTGCGGCTGGCTGACGGCGGTGAGTTCGCTGCTGCAATACACGCTGTTGCAAACGCAAACTCCGGAAGCGATGCTCGGGCGAATTAACGGTTTATGGACGGCGCAAAACGTCACGGGTGACGCCATTGGTGCCGCGCTGCTGGGCGCGATGGGGTCAATGATGACGCCCGCCGCATCGGCGAGCATCAGCGGTTTTGTGCTGGCGATAGTGGGCGTGTTGCTGGTGGTGGTGCTTGGCGAGCTGCGGCGTTTTCGCCAGGTGCAGCCCGCCGCCGAAGCCTGATTAACTAAACAGCGCCGCCAGGCGTTGTAACACGCGGGTGGCGCTGTAGTAATCAAGGCGGAAAGTTTCCGCGCCGAGTGCGTACACGCGGTGATCTTGCACCGCAGGCAGGTGCGCCAGCAGCGGGTTCTGGCTGAGCGCATCCGCGTCTTTCTGGTCGCTGGCAAACAGGAACAGCACCTCGCCATTCAGCCCGGCGGCCAGATTCTCGCCGCCTAACTGGACAATGTCATGACGTTTCCCCTGGCTCTGACTGGCGTGCAGATTCGCCGGTAACGGCGCGAGGGTAAAGCCCAGTTGCTGCATCAATTGGCCCTGCGCGGAATCTTCAGTCCACAGATTGGCGCTGTGTGCCGCCGGGGTATAGACCAGCGCGCTGACCGGCTGCGGCGGCAGTTTCATGCGTGCTTTAACGTCCGCAAGCTGTTGATTGAACTGGCTGATACGCGCCGCCGCCTCTTTTTCGTGACCGGTGATTTCACCAAGCTGCGTTAACAGCGCCTGCCAGCTTTTGTCGTCGTAGTTGATGATAAGCGTCGGGGCGATGGTTGATAGCTGATCATACAGCGGCAACGCGGAGTCGCCGCCGGTGGCGCTGATCAGGATTAAATCCGGCATTTGTGCAGCGACGGCTTCAGCGTTGGGTTCCCCAATGTAAAGCCGCGCGACATTACGCTGCCGGGCAATTTCCCCCCACTGGCGCAAAAAGCCTTGTTCGTCGGCAAAACGGTTATTTGGCGTGGTCGCGCCGCTGGCGATAACTGGCGCATCAATCGCCAGTAGCGAACCGGTGAGCGTCACGCTGGTGGAAACAATACGCAGCGGCTTAGTCGGTAGCGTGTGCGTTCCACGGCTGTCCGTGACCTGGCGAGGCCACTCTGCCGCCATCGCTGAGGTAATTCCTAAAACAAAAATTCCTAAAAACACTAAGGGCTTACAGCGCAAAAAAGAGCATCTCACAACGCATATCCTGTTTTTGTTGAAGTTAATGCTTCTCATTTTCATATCTGAATGAAGCAGATGCAAGCATTCGCCGCGCGAGAGAACAATCTGCTGTTGACAGAGCGGGCAATAACTTTTTATCTTACCGACTCAAAAACACAAATGATAATCATTATTAGTTAATTTATCACTGTTGGAGGATGATATGGATACGTCCCTGGCTGAGGAAACCCGGCAGTCTGCGAAGACGCTGGCCGCGGATCAGTTTTTCTTTATGTCGCCGTACCGCAGTTTCACCACCTCCGGGTGCGTGGCGCGTTTTTGCGAGCCTGCCGCGGGCGGCGATGCGCCCGAGAGTGCTTTCCAGCAAAAACTGGCTCAGGCGTTTGCCGATGCGAAAGCGCAGGGCATTGCCCACCCGGTGATGGTTGGCGCGATCCCCTTCGACACCACCCAGCCATCTGCGCTGTTTATCCCGCACAGCTGGCAAACCTTTTCCCGCCCGGAGAAACAGCGATCCGCGCGCTATTTCACCAGTGGCGCGATGCCGAACGTCACAGCGCAGCAGGCGATCCCATCGCAGGAGACGTTTATGCAGATGGTGGCGAATGCCGCCGCGCGCACCGCCACGCCGGAAGTCGATAAAGTGGTGCTCTCGCGTCTGATTGAGTTAACCACCGACCGCCGTATCGACAGCGGCGTGCTGTTAGAACGCCTGATTGCCCAGAACCCGGCCAGTTACAACTTCCACGTTCCGCTACCGGATGGCGGCGTACTGCTGGGCGCAAGCCCGGAACTGTTGCTGCGCAAAGAGCAGGAGCACTTCAGTTCGCTGCCGTTAGCCGGTTCCGCCCGCCGCCAGCCGGACGACATTCTTGACCGCGAAGCGGGTAACAAGCTGCTGGCTTCGGAAAAAGATCGGCACGAGCACGAACTGGTGACGCAGGCGATGAAAAACGTGCTGCAGCCGCGCAGCCAAACCCTGACATTGCCGGAATCACCACAACTGGTCACTACCCCCACTTTATGGCACCTGGCCACGCCGATTACCGGCACTGCAGTCGCCGGGGAAAACGCGCTGACGCTGGCGTGCCTGCTGCACCCGACGCCCGCGCTGAGCGGCTTCCCGCACCAGGTGGCGAAACAGGTGATTGCCGAGCTGGAGCCGTTCAACCGTGAGCTGTTTGGCGGCATCGTTGGCTGGTGCGACGCCGCGGGTAACGGCGAGTGGGTGGTCACTATTCGCTGTGCGCGGCTTCACGATAACCATGTTCGTCTGTTCGCCGGTGCCGGGATTGTTCCGGCCTCTTCGCCGCTTTCCGAGTGGCGCGAAACCGGCGTCAAGCTGACCACCATGCTGAACGCATTTGGTTTGCACTGAGGATCAACCATGACCATTCCGTTTACCCGCTGGCCGCACGAGTTCGCCGAGCGTTACCGTGAAAAGGGCTACTGGCAGGATTTACCGCTGACCGATATTTTGACCCGCCACGCGCGCAGTGATGCCACGGCGGTGATCGAGGGCGAACGCCGCTTGAGCTACCGCCAGCTTAACGATGCCGCAGACAATCTGGCCTCGGCGTTACAGGCGCAGGGCATCAGGCGCGGGGAAACCGCGCTGGTGCAGCTGGGCAACGTCAGCGAGTTCTACATTGTTTTCTTCGCGCTGCTGAAAATCGGCGTGGTGCCAGTCAACGCGCTGTTCAGCCATCAGCGCAGCGAATTGAACGCGTATGCCGCGCAAATCGCACCGGCGCTGCTGATTGCCGATCGCGCGCATACGCTATTTGAGAATGACCATTTCCTCACCGCGTTTGTTGCACAGCACCCGTCGGTGCGCACTGTGCTGCTGCGCGGCGACAGCGGCGAGCAGGCGCTGGAAGACGCCATTGCCCGCCCGGCAGATAATTTTATCGCCACGCCAACGCCCGCCGATGAAGTGGCGTTTTTCCAGCTTTCTGGCGGCAGCACCGGCACGCCAAAACTTATCCCGCGCACACACAATGATTACTACTACAGCATTGTGCGCAGTAACGAGATCTGCGGATTTAACGCGCAAACCCGTTACCTCTGCGCGCTGCCGGCGGCGCACAACTACCCGTTGAGTTCACCCGGCGCGCTTGGCGTCTTCCACGCCGGAGGCTGCGTGGTGCTGGCTGCCGATCCGAGCGCCACGCTCTGCTTCCCGCTGATTGAAAAACACCAGATTAACGTTACCGCGCTGGTGCCGCCGGCGGTAAGCCTGTGGTTACAGGCGATCGCCGAGTGGGGCAGCAATGCGCAACTCGCCTCGCTGCGGCTGTTGCAGGTCGGCGGGGCGCGTTTATCGGCAACGCTTGCGGCGCGTATTCCGGCGGAGATCGGCTGCCAGTTGCAGCAGGTATTTGGCATGGCGGAAGGGCTGGTGAACTACACCCGTCTGGACGATCCCTTTGACCGCATTATCAACACGCAAGGCCGCCCGATGTGCCCGGATGATGAAGTGTGGGTGGCGGATGAAAACGGCAATCTGCTGCCGCCAGGCCACGTTGGCCGCCTGATGACGCGCGGCCCGTACACCTTTCGCGGCTACTTTAATAGCCCGGAACATAATGCCAGCGCCTTTAACGAACACGGTTTTTACTGCTCCGGCGATCTGATTTCGATCGACGAACAGGGCTATATCACCGTGCAGGGACGGGAAAAAGATCAGATCAACCGTGGGGGCGAGAAGATTGCCGCCGAGGAGATCGAAAACCTGCTGCTGCGCCATGAGTCGGTGATCCACGCCGCGCTGGTCAGTATGGAAGACAGCCTGCTGGGTGAAAAAAGCTGCGCTTACCTGGTGGTGAAAACGCCGCTGCGCGCGGTAGCTGTCCGCCGCTTTCTGCGAGAGCAGGGCGTTGCCGAGTTCAAACTGCCGGATCGTGTGGAGTGCGTGGACGCGCTGCCGCTGACGCCGGTGGGTAAGGTCGATAAAAAACAGTTACGTCAGTGGTTAGCGCAACGCGCACCGGCGTAAAGGAGAGAAGATGGCGATTCCAAAACTACAGGGCTACGCGCTGCCTGGCGCGGCCGATATCCCGCAAAACAAAGTGAGCTGGCCGTTTGAGCCGGAACGTGCGGCGCTGCTGATCCATGATATGCAGGATTACTTTGTTAACTTCTGGGGCGAAAACTGCCCGATGATGCAGCAAGTGGTGGCGAACATCGCCGCACTGCGTGATTTCTGCAAGCAAAACGCTATTCCCGTGTACTACACCGCGCAGCCGAAAGAGCAGAACGATGAAGACCGGGCGCTGCTCAACGATATGTGGGGGCCAGGCTTAACCCGCTCGCCGGAGCAGCAAAAAATTGTTGCTGCGCTCGCGCCGGATGAGGCCGACACCGTGCTGGTGAAGTGGCGCTACAGCGCGTTTCACCGCTCGCCGCTGGAGCAGATGCTCAAAGAGACCGGCCGTAACCAGTTACTCATCACCGGGGTGTATTCACACATTGGCTGCATGATCACCGCCACCGATGCGTTTATGCGCGATATCAAACCGTTTATGGTTGCCGACGCGCTGGCGGATTTCAGCCGCGAAGAGCATTTGATGTCGCTTAATTATGTCGCCGGGCGTGCTGGTCGCGTGGTGATGACGCAAGAATTACTGGCTGTGCCGGGCAGCAAAGCGGCATTACGCACGCTGATCCTGCCGCTGCTGGATGAGTCCGACGAACCGTTAGATGACGAGAATCTCATCGACTACGGCCTCGATTCCGTGCGCATGATGGCGCTCGCCGCGCGCTGGCGCAAAGTACATGGCGATATCGACTTTGTGATGCTGGCGAAAAACCCGACCATTGACGCCTGGTGGACGCTGCTTTCGCGTGAGGTGAAGTAATGGTTGGTCTGGATTTTACCGGCAAAATTGTCTGGGTGACCGGGGCCGGTAAAGGCATCGGTTATGCCACGGCGAAGGCGTTTGTCGGGGCGGGCGCGCACGTGATCGGTTTCGATCTCGCCTTTGGCGGCACGGATTACCCTTTCTCCTGTGAAGTGCTGGACGTTGCCGACGCCGCACAAGTTCAGGTGGTTTGCCAGCGCGTGCTGGCGCAATGCGAGCGGCTGGATGTGCTGGTCAACGCCGCCGGGGTGTTGCACATGGCCGCCACTGATGAACTGACACCAGACGCCTGGCACAGCACCTTCGCTGTTAACGTCGGCGGGGCGTTTAACCTGTTTCAGCAGACGATGGCGCAATTTCGGCGTCAGCAGAGCGGGGCGATTGTCACCGTCGCATCCGACGCGGCGCACACGCCGCGTATCGGCATGAGCGCGTATGGCGCATCGAAAGCGGCGCTCAAAAGCCTGGCACTCACCGTTGGCCTTGAGCTGGCGGCAAGCCATGTACGTTGCAATGTGGTTTCACCGGGATCGACCGACACCGACATGCAGCGTTTGCTGTGGGTGAGCGATGACGCCGAACAGCAGCGTATTCGCGGTTTTGGCGAGCAGTTCAAGCTCGGCATCCCGCTGGGGAAAATCGCCCGCCCGCAGGAAGTGGCGAACACCATTTTGTTCCTCGCTTCCGATCTGGCAAGCCATATCACATTGCAGGATATCGTGGTGGATGGCGGCTCGACGCTGGGGGCGTAGATGATCTGGAAACGTCATTTAACCCTTGATGAACTGAACGCCACCAGCGAAAACACGCTGGTGGCGCATCTCGCGATTACTTACACCCGCATCGGCGGTGATTTCCTTGAAGCGGAAATGCCGGTAGACAGCCGCACGCATCAACCGTTTGGTCTGCTGCACGGTGGTGCCTCGGCGGCGCTGGCGGAAACGCTGGGATCGATGGCGGGCTACCTGATGACCCGCGACGGCCAGTGCGTGGTGGGCACGGAATTAAACGCCACCCATCATCGCCCGGTTTCGCAGGGAAAAGTGCGCGGCGTTTGCCAGCCGCTGCATCTTGGCCGGCAGAACCAAAGCTGGGAAATTGTGGTGTTTGACGAACAAGGCCGACGCTGCTGCACCTGTCGTCTCAGCACGGCGGTGCTGGGGTAATCTCGCCCTCTCTTTGACAGGAGAGGGCGCATTCTTGCGATCCCGGTAACACAATCAGGTAAATGCCTGGTGGCAGGGCAAATTTCCCATGTTTCAAAGTTGTTAAAATCCGCGAGTTGATATAGATACAAAATGTAACATCTCTCTGTCTCTCAACGGATACCCGCTATGAACAACTCAGGGAAATACCTTATTTGGGGCGTGCTGTCGCTGGTTGGCGCATTCGCCCTCGGCTATATCGCGCTTAACCGCGGCGAACAGATCAACGCGCTGTGGATCGTGGTGGCCGCGGTCTGTATCTACCTTATCGCTTACCGTTTTTACGGCCTGTATATCGCTAAAAGTGTGCTACAGGTTGACCCGACGCGCATGACTCCGGCGGTGCGCTACAACGATGGTCTTGATTACGTGCCAACAGACAAAAAAGTGCTGTTCGGTCACCATTTTGCGGCGATTGCCGGCGCAGGCCCGCTGGTAGGGCCGGTGCTGGCGGCGCAAATGGGGTATTTGCCGGGCATGATCTGGATCCTCGCAGGCGTAGTGCTGGCCGGTGCGGTGCAGGATTTCATGGTGCTGTTTATCTCCACCCGTCGGGACGGGCGTTCGCTCGGTGAGATGGTGAAAGCGGAGATGGGGCCGACCGTTGGCGTGATTGCGCTGGTGGCGACCTTTATGATCATGGTGATTATCCTTGCGGTGCTGGCGATGATTGTCGTCAAAGCGCTGACCCACAGCCCGTGGGGAACATACACTGTCGCCTTTACCATTCCGCTGGCGATTTTTATGGGTATCTACATTCGCTATCTGCGCCCCGGGCGGATTGGCGAAGTGTCGGTGATTGGCCTGGTACTGCTGGTGTTCGCCATTATTTCTGGCGGCTGGGTGGCCGCAAACCCGGCGATTGCACCGTACTTTGATTTCACCGGCGTGCAGTTGACGTGGATGCTGGTGGGCTACGGGTTTGTCGCCTCGGTGCTGCCGGTGTGGCTGCTGCTGGCGCCGCGTGATTACCTCTCTACTTTCCTGAAAATTGGCACCATTATCGGCCTGGCGATTGGCATTCTGATCATGCGCCCGACGCTGACCATGCCTGCGCTGACCAAGTTTGTTGATGGGACTGGCCCGGTGTGGACCGGTAATCTGTTCCCGTTCCTGTTTATTACCATTGCCTGTGGCGCGGTTTCCGGTTTCCATGCGCTGATTTCCTCCGGCACCACGCCGAAAATGCTCGCCAGCGAAGGGCAGGCTTGTTTTATCGGTTACGGCGGCATGCTAATGGAGTCGTTCGTGGCGATCATGGCGCTGGTGTCGGCGTGCATTATCGATCCGGGCGTTTACTTTGCGATGAACAGCCCGATGGCGGTCTTAGCCCCTGCGGGCACCACCGATGTAGTAGCGTCGGCGGCGCAGGTGGTGAGCGGTTGGGGCTTTAGTATCACCCCGGATGCGCTCAGGCAGATTGCCAGCGAAGTGGGCGAGCAGTCGATCATTTCACGCGCCGGCGGCGCGCCGACGCTGGCAGTGGGCATGGCTTATATCCTGCACGGCGCGCTCGGCGGTCTGATGGATGTCTCGTTCTGGTATCACTTCGCCATTCTGTTTGAGGCGCTGTTTATTCTGACGGCGGTGGATGCCGGGACACGCGCGGCGCGCTTTATGTTGCAGGATCTGCTGGGCGTGATTTCACCGAACCTCAAACGCACGGAATCGCTGCCCGCGAACCTGCTGGCGACCGGGCTGTGTGTGCTGGCGTGGGGCTACTTCCTGCACCAGGGCGTGGTTGATCCGCTCGGCGGTATTAACACCCTGTGGCCGCTGTTTGGCATCGCCAACCAGATGCTGGCGGGCATGGCGCTGATGCTGTGTGCGGTGGTGCTGTTCAAGATGAAACGCCAGCGTTACGCGTGGGTGGCACTGCTGCCAACCGCCTGGCTGCTGGTTTGTACGCTCACCGCAGGCTGGCAAAAAGCCTTTAGCCCGGATGCGAAAGTCGGCTTCCTGGCCATCGCCAACAAGTTCCAGGCGATGATCGACAGCGGCAATATTCCGGCGCAATATACCCAGTCTCAACTGGCGCAACTGGTGTTTAACAACCGTCTCGATGCTGGCTTGACCATCTTCTTTATGGTCGTGGTGGTGGTACTGGCGTTCTACTCGCTGAAAACCGCGCTGGCGGCGCTGAAAGAGGATCAACCGACCGCGAACGAGACGCCGTACCAGGAAATGACGGGCGACGTTGAGCAGATTGTCGGCCAGGCAAAAAGTGTGCATTAATCGCGTAACGCGGGGGGTTTATGTTCGATACGCTTTCAAAAGCCGGGAAGTATTTAGGCCAGGCGGCGAAAATGATGATTGGCGTTCCGGATTATGACAACTATGTCGAGCATATGCGCGTGACGCACCCGGAGCAGACGCCGATGACTTATGAGGAGTTTTTCCGCGAGCGCCAGGATGCGCGCTACGGTGGAAAGGGCGGCGCACGCTGCTGTTAACTCTCGTCTTGCTCAAAAAGCGGCGCACATGCGCCGCTTTTCTTTATCTACAGAAAACCCCCAGCCAGGCTGGTGCTTCCGGAAAGCTTTCAGCTATAGGCCGGTTATTTTCGCCAGGATCAGGCGTTGGTGCCGCCATCAACAACAATATCGGCCCCGGTAATCTGCTTCGCCGCCGGGCTTGCAAGGAAAGCGACCGCTTCGGCGATATCCTGCGCTTCACCATAATGCCCCAGCGCAATCATACGACGCTGCTCTTCCGCGCCTTCGCCGTCCGCCGGGTTCATATCGCTGTCCGTCGAACCGGGTTTCACCATATTCACGGTGATCCCGCGTGGGCCCAAATCCCGCGCCAGCCCGCGTGTTAATGAGTTCAGCGCGGATTTGGTCATCGAATAAATGGCGATATCTTTAAACGGCACGCGATCGGAGAGGCAACTGCCGATATTGATAATGCGCCCGCCGTCGGGCAGGTGTGCAATGGCCGACTGGGTGGCGTAGACCACGCCGCGAATATTCACGTTGATCATCGCATCGATATCCTCCTGCGACATCGCTTCTAACTGGCCACCGCGCGCGATGCCGGCGTTATTAACGAGAATATCCAGCCCGCCGAGTTGCTGCACGGTTTGATCAACAGCGGCGCGGGCAGCTTGTGGTTCGGCGCTGTTGGCCTGGATCGCCACGGCGTTACGCCCCAGCGCGCGGATCGCTTCCACAACGGCTTGTGCTTTATCGGCGGATTTCTCCCAGGTGATGGCGACGTCCGCTCCTTCCCGCGCCAGCGTTAAGGCGATGGCTTTTCCCAGACCGCGGCTCGCACCGGTGACCAGCGCGCGTTTTCCTGCAAGTGAATGTGACATGGTGGCTCCGTAATTATGTGTCGATTGATACATAATTAAAATAAACAGGCTTCCATACATTCGTCAATCTTATTAATATACCGATCAGCACAAAATGCGAGGAGGCGAAAGTGAGCCGGGGAAGACCACGGGAATTTGACCGTACCGAGGCGCTGAACAACGCGATGAAACTCTTCTGGCAGAAGGGGTACACCGCGACATCTATGAACGATCTGTATGAGGCGATGGGCATTAAATCGCCCAGCTTGTATGCGGCGTTCGGTAGCAAAGAAGATCTCTACGACGAGGTGTTGCAGCACTACGAACAGTGCGTTGCGCCAGCGATCTGGGGCGATATGGCAAGCGAGCCATCGCCGAAAAAAGCCATTGCGGCGTGGCTGGAGCGATCGGCCGAGGTGTTAACCCGCTGCGATTTGCCGCATGGCTGCATGGTGACGCTGTCAGCGGTTGCCAGCGAAGGCCATGAACGGTTGGGCGAGCGGGTTCGTCAGTTGCGTAATGGCGGCGTTGCGCAGCTAAAAGCGCGCCTGAGCGAGGCGCAGCAGCGCGGCGAGTTACCTGAGACCACCGATATCGATGCGCTGACCCGGTTGTATGTCAGCATTCAGCAGGGGATGTCGATTCAGGCGCGCGATGGCGCGAGCCGGGAAACTCTGCTCGGCGTTGCGCGTATGGCAATGGGATTGTGGCCTGCGCCGTAAAAACAGGCCACCGAAGTGGCCCGTTGCGTTATGGCTGAGGGAAAACAATATTATTGCCCGGCGCTTCGTGGTGCAGATGGATAAAGTTCAGGTGGCGTTCGTACTGATCCAGTATGTCGATGATCACCTGCTCTTTGTTGTAGTCCATTAAATCATTGCCCTGGCTGCCCTCCAGCAGGAAGGTTTCCAGCCGGAAGTAGTGCGATTTGCCGCTGCGTGCGCGGTAGGTAAAGCCCGGTACGGAGTATTGCTGCGGCCATACCTGGTAGACAAAATCCTGCTCCTCACCGAGGTGGACGCGCAGATCCAGGTAGCCCAGCGGCTGGCCTTCTTCCGGCGCGACATTTTCAAGCGATACCCGTCCGCCGCGCAGTTCCAGCTCTTTTGCCACATCCTGCATTGCCGGGTAAATCACCGTTTCCATCATCTGCCGGGTGTAATGCGTACCCGGATAATTCATCAGCCGCGAGAGGCGTTTTTTCCAGCTCAGGCGATCGTTGCTCGCCGGAATATAAGGTGCGGTTTCGCGGCTGGCGCTGGCACGGCGGTGATCTTCCACCTTCAGCGATTTATACAGCCCGGCCATAATAAAGAAGATCACAAAACTGAACGGCAAGCCCATGATCACCGTGGTATTTTGCAGCGCGGAAATGCCATTGGTCATCAGCATGCCCATGGTCAGCACGCCGATAGCGACCGACCAGAAAATCCGCAGCCAGTTCGGCGCATCGCTATTGATATCTTTCAGCTTCGAGGTGAAATTGCCCAGCACCAGCGAGCCGGAATCCGCCGAGGTGACATAAAACAGCAGGCCAGTAATGGTGGCGACAGAAGCGCTGAGTTTGAACGCCGGATATTGCGCCAGCAGGCTGTAGAACCCGCGTTCGGCATGGGCGATCACCTCCTGGGCGAACCCCGCATCACCGTGAATGATTTCATACAGCGCGGCGTTACCAAACACCGACAACCACAGCAGGGTGAAGGTAAACGGAATAATCAGCGTGCCGAGCACGAACTCGCGAATGGTGCGCCCGCGGGAAATACGTGCAAGGAACAGCCCGACAAACGGCGACCATGCGACCCACCAGGCCCAGAAGAAGAGCGTCCAGCTGTTCATCCACTGCGTCGGGCGATCAAACGCGAAGGTGTTGAGCGTCATGCCCATAAAGCGGTTGATGTAGTCGCCAACATTGAGCACCAGCGCGTTGAGCAGGAAATCGGTCTTGCCCATAAACAGCACGAACAGGATCAGCCCGAGCGCCAGCGCCACGTTCAGTTCCGAAAGGATGCGAATGCCTTTATCCACCCCGGAGGTGACCGAAATGGTAGCGATCACCACCGACAGCACAATCAGCGCCATCTGCGCGGTCAGCCCTTCCGGCACGTCGAACAGCACTTTCAGCCCGTAA
Source organism: Enterobacter sp. R4-368 (assembly GCF_000410515.1). Taxonomy (NCBI): domain Bacteria; kingdom Pseudomonadati; phylum Pseudomonadota; class Gammaproteobacteria; order Enterobacterales; family Enterobacteriaceae; genus Enterobacter; species Enterobacter sp. R4-368. The sequence goes on from NC_021500.1 coordinate 4,388,249, forward strand.
TTAAGCTGCACCACGCCAATACCGAGCGTAGTGGCAATACCAAAAATGGTGCCGATCACCGCCGCAATATCCACCGTGTGGCCAATCGGGCCGTTAATGCGTTTACCGAAAATAGGGTACAGCGCAGAACGAATAGTGAGCGGCAGATTATAGCGGTAGCTGAAGTAGCCCAGCGCAATCCCCATCAGCGCATACATCGACCAGCCGGTTAAACCGTAGTGGAACAGCGTCCACACCATCGCCTGGCGCGCGGCTTCCATCGTCTGGCCTGCGCCCTCCGGCGGCTGCATATATTGCGTCACCGGCTCTGCGACGGAGAAGAACATCAGGTCGATACCGATCCCGGCGGCAAACAGCATCGCCGACCAGCTCAGCAAACTGAACTCCGGCTTGGACTGCTCCGGCCCGAGTTTAATCGCCCCGTAGCGCGAGCAGGCCATATAGATAACAAAGACGATATAGAGCGTCGCGGCCAGCATGTAATACCAGCCAAAGGTGGAGGAGACCCAGTTAACGGTAGTCTGGATCCAGGTCGCAGCGAAATCGCTGTACAAAATGGTGACCAGTGAAAATGTCAGAATCAGTCCGGCAGAGGTGTAAAACACCACGGGATTGATTCTGTCTTTTTCACTGGCAGGTGGATTAATCATCGGTTACCTCTGGTTAATTTCCTGTAATTTTTCAAAAGATTAACGCCAAACATCGGTTGTTTTATCGCGTTTGCTCCTCTCTGTTCTCACGGTTTGCGTCGCCGTATTTAGCTTATACATTCCCGCTTCGTTTATTTAACAATTGAAGCACAGTATCCTAACAAAATCTTTTTTTATATTGAACGTGCAATCAAAAAAAGATTAAATAAGGCCCTTACATTGCGGTGGAGATGGAGCCATGCCAAAGGTGGGAATGCAGCCGATACGCCGTCGGCAGCTGATTGATGCGACCCTGAGTACCATTAACGAAGTAGGAATTAACGACGCCACGATTGCGCAAATTGCGCGCCGCGCTGGCGTATCGACCGGCATCATCAGCCACTACTTCAGGGACAAAAATGGTCTGCTGGAAGCGACCATGCGCGACATCACCCGCCAGTTGCGCGACGCCGTGGCGCAGCGATTAAAACCGCTCGCGCAGGCCAGTACCGAAACGCGTTTGCTGGCGATTGTCGAAGGCAATTTTGATGACAGCCAGGTACACAGCGCGGCGATGAAAGCCTGGCTCGATTTCTGGGCCAGCAGTATGCATCAGCCGCAGCTTGGTCGCCTGGAGCGCGTCAGCAGCCGCCGACTGTTCTCCACGCTGGCGGCGGAGTTTCGCCGCGATCTACCGCGTGAACAGGCACGGCTGGCGGCGCATGGCCTTGCCTCGTTGATCGATGGCCTCTGGCTTCGCGCGGCGCTGAGCGGCAAACCCTTTAACCTGGACATTGCCAGAACGCTCACCACCCAATTCATTCGCCAGCAACTGGCTGGCGCGACGAATCACTGAGAAGGAGGAAGTATGTCCCGATTCGCAGAACAGCAGCTCTATATCCATGGTCAATACGTCCCGGCTGCGGCGGGTAACACATTCCAGACCATCAATCCGGCGAACGGCGAGGTGCTGGCCGAGGTGCACGAAGCCGGGCAGGGCGATGTCGATCGCGCCGTTGCCAGTGCGCAAAAAGGGCAGAAAATCTGGGCCGCGATGACCGCCATGGAGCGCTCGCGCATCCTGCGCCGCGCCGTCGATATTCTGCGCGAGCGCAATGATGAACTGGCGGCGCTGGAAACGCTGGATACCGGCAAACCGCTGAGCGAAACCCAGGCCGTTGATATCGTCACCGGCGCGGACGTACTCGAGTATTACGCGGGGCTTATCCCCTCTCTTGAAGGCCAGCAAATTCCGCTGCGCGACACCTCGTTTGTCTACACACGCCGTGAACCGCTTGGCGTGGTGGCCGGGATTGGCGCGTGGAACTACCCGATCCAGATTGCGCTGTGGAAATCTGCGCCTGCGCTGGCGGCCGGTAACGCCATGATCTTTAAACCGAGCGAAGTCACGCCGCTCACGGCGCTGAAACTGGCGGAAATTTACAGCGAAGCTGGCGTGCCAGACGGCGTATTTAACGTGCTGAACGGCAGCGGCGCGGTGACCGGACAGTTGCTGACCGACCATCCGGGCATCGACAAAGTCTCTTTCACCGGCGGCGTTGCCAGCGGCAAGAAAGTGATGGCGAATGCAGCTGGTTCAACGCTGAAAGACGTGACCATGGAGCTGGGCGGTAAATCGCCGCTGATTATCTTTGACGACGCCGATCTCGATCTCGCCGCCGATATCGCCATGATGGCGAACTTCTACAGCTCCGGCCAGGTGTGTACCAACGGCACGCGCGTGTTTATTCCGAAGGCCTTGCAGCAGGCGTTCGAAGCAAAAATCGTTGAGCGCGTGGCGCGCATTAAGGCCGGTAATGTCAACGATCTGAACACCAATTTCGGGCCGCTGGTCAGTTTTGCGCACCGCGACAACGTGATGCGTTATATCGAAAGCGGTATCAACGAAGGCGCGCGCCTGTTGTGCGGCGGTAAGCGTCTGACCGGCGGTGACTTCGACCACGGGGCGTGGGTCGAACCCACCGTATTTACCGACTGTCGCGATGAGATGACCATCGTGCGTGAAGAGATCTTCGGTCCGGTGATGTCGATTCTGACCTATGAGCGCGAAGAGGAAGCGGTGCGCCGCGCCAACGCTACCGATTACGGCCTGGCGGCGGGCGTGGTGACACAAGATCTTAACCGTGCGCACCGCGTCATTCACCAGATTGAAGCCGGTATTTGCTGGATCAACACTTGGGGGGAATCCGCCGCTGAAATGCCGGTGGGCGGCTACAAGCACTCCGGCGTTGGGCGCGAAAATGGCCTGATGACGCTGCAAAACTATACGCAGGTCAAATCCGTCCAGCTCGAGCTGAGCCGTTTTCAGTCCGTATTTTGAATAAAGTTTTAACCTGAGGAGCGACGAATGGAATTTGATTACATCATCATTGGAGCCGGATCCGCAGGGAACGTTTTGGCAACAAGACTGACCGAAGAGAGCGATGTGAATGTTCTGCTGCTCGAAGCGGGTGGTCCCGATTACCGTTTTGATTTCCGTACGCAGATGCCTGCGGCGCTGGCTTACCCGTTGCAGGGCAAGCGCTACAACTGGGCCTATGAAACAGAACCTGAGCCGCACATGAATAATCGCCGCATGGAGTGCGGGCGCGGTAAAGGGCTGGGCGGTTCATCGCTGATTAACGGCATGTGCTACGTGCGCGGCAACGCGATGGACCTCGATAACTGGGCGCAGCAGCCGGGTCTTGAGCACTGGACGTACCGCGACTGTCTGCCCTATTACCGTAAATCGGAAACGCGCGATATCGGCGCGAACGATTACCACGGTGGCGACGGCCCGGTCAGCATCACTACCTGCAAGCCGCGCAACAACCCGTTGTTCGCCGCGATGATTGAGGCGGGCGTGCAGGCCGGTTACCCGCGCACTGACGATCTTAACGGCTACCAGCAGGAAGGTTTTGGCCCGATGGATCGCTTTGTCACGCCGAAAGGCCGCCGCTCGAGCACCGCACGCGGCTATCTCGACATGGCAAAAACGCGGCCGAACCTGAAAATCATTACCCATGCCACCACCGATCGCATTCTGTTTGAGGGGAAACGCGCTGTCGGCGTGGCCTATTTGCAGGGCTCCAGCGACACGGCACATGAGGTGCATGCGCGCCGGGAAGTGTTGCTCTGCGCCGGAGCGATTGCTTCGCCGCAAATTTTGCAGCGCTCCGGCGTCGGTGCCGCTGAGCTGCTCCGGCAGTTCGATATTCCGCTGGTGCATGATTTACCGGGCGTGGGCGAAAACTTGCAGGATCACCTGGAAATGTACCTGCAATATGAGTGCAAGGAGCCGGTGTCGCTCTATCCGGCGCTGAAGTGGTGGAACCAGCCGAAAATTGGCGCGGAGTGGCTGTTTAACGGCACGGGTATTGGGGCCAGCAACCAGTTCGAGGGCGGCGGGTTTATCCGCAGCCGCGAGGAGTTCGCCTGGCCGAATATTCAGTACCATTTCCTGCCGGTGGCGATTAACTACAACGGCTCAAATGCAGTAGAAGCGCACGGCTTCCAGTGTCATGTGGGTTCGATGCGCTCGCCAAGCCGGGGTTTTGTGCGTCTGAAATCGCGCGATCCGCGCCAGCATCCGGCCATTCAGTTTAATTACATGGCCCATGAGCAGGACTGGCACGAATTCCGCGACGCGATTCGTATCACCCGGCAGATCATCAACCAGCCGGCGCTGGACAAATATCGCGGGCGGGAAATCAGCCCGGGCATTGAGTGCCAGAGCGATGAGCAACTGGATGAGTTTGTGCGTAACCATGCCGAAACCGCCTATCACCCGTGCGGCACCTGCAAAATGGGTAGCGATGAGATGGCGGTCGTCGATGGCGAAGGGCGTGTTCATGGGCTGGAAGCCTTGCGCGTGGTGGATGCCTCGATCATGCCGCTGATCATCACCGGTAACCTCAATGCCACCACCATTATGATTGGCGAGAAGATTGCCGATAACATCCGTGGCCGCACGCCGCTGCCGCGCAGCAATGCGGATTATTTCGTGGCGGGCGATCGCCCGGTTCGCGGTACACCGCTGCGGGCGTAAAAGAAAATGCCGCCGGTAAGGCGTTTACCGGCGGCATTACGCAAAGAAGGGCGATTAGCGCGACAGCGCTTCCACTTTTTCAAACGCCGCGCGCAGCGTATCGGCGGAGAGTTCCACCGGCAGGTAGTGAATCGACTCCACCGGGCGCAGAGTGTGAGCAATCACTTTATCCAGCTCCGCGCGGTTATTAATGTCCACGTCCAGCGCTGCCAGCGAGGTCGGCAAGTTGAAACGCTGATAGGCGTTAATCAACTGCGCCAGCACATCGTCCTCGCCGAGCAGGGCGCTCTGCACCAGAATGCCATACGCTACTTTGGTGCCGTGCAGGAATTTCTCCGTTTGCGGCAACACGGTTAAACCGTTGTGCACCGCGTGTGCGGCGGCAACGCGGGTGTAACGCTCGCCCAGCCCGCCGACCATCCCACCCCCGGCGATAATCGCATCCACCACATCGCGAAACGCCTGCGTCACCTCGCCGCGCTGCTGGTCAGCAAGAGCTTGTTCACTGCTCTGTAGCAACACATCGCGGATCGCCAGCGCGCCGTTTAGCCCCAGACGTACGGTGAGCGGCAGCTTTTCTGGTTGTGGTGCCAGCACTACCGCTTCGTACCACTTCGCCAGCGTATCGCCGATGCCTGCCAGCAGATATTCCGCAGGCGCATTCAGGATGATTTGCGGTTCAACCAGCACCAGAAAATTGGCGTCGTCGAAAATTTCAAAGTGCAGCGCCTGACCAGCGTCGTTATACCACACCGACAGCGGCGTCCACGCCGCACAGGTGGCGGCGATGGTCGGAATGGCGACCGCCGGTAAACCAAGACGGCGCGCCACCGCTTTGGCGGTATCCAGCAAGGCGCCGCCGCCAAGCCCAATCACCACCGCGCGATCGTCGCCCGCCTGCTGCGCCAGTTCGTTCACGTCGTGCTCGCTACAGTGGCCTTTAAACAAAATGTGTTTCGCGCCCGGCGTGTTAAACCCTTGCGGCAAAAACGCTTTTGCCCCGGCAAAGGCGCGCTCTCCATAGATCCATACCGCGCGCGCCAGTTGTTCTGCGCTGAAGAAATCATGCAACCGCGCGAGGCTGCCAGCGTGGGAAAAGTAGTTGGCCGGGCCGGGTACGACGCGGATATCAGTGCTGCTCATGTGTTGTGTCCTTGTGCGTGATCGCTAACCCGATGTTATGTCTGGACATCCGGATGGCTAATAATATTTAGCTTTATCTTATGCATTTTCTGTCGTTGCCAGTCAAGCGAGGCTGTGAAAAATTCGTTAAATCAACCTATTAATTGCAGGAACAGCGTGCGAATGAGCAGCAACCACCTCGAAATGCGCGGCATAAGCCTGGCCTTTGGCGGCTTTAAGGCGCTGTCGCATGTCAATTTCTCCCTGCGCGGCGGTTCGGTGCATGCCTTAACCGGCGCGAACGGCGCTGGGAAATCGACGCTGATGGCGGTGCTGTGCGGCACATACGACCATTACGAAGGCGAAATCGCCATCAATAACCAGGCGGTGGCGATTCGCACCCCGCGCGATGCCAAACAGCTGGGCATTCATCTGGTGCAGCAGGAAGTGGATGTTGCGCTGATCCCGGGTTTGAGCATTGCCGAGAACATCATGCTCGATAAGCTGGCGGAAGGCGGACATCGTTTCCGCTGGGGCGAGATCCGAAAATCGGCGCGCGAGGCGCTGGCGCAACTCGATGTGATGTTTGATGTAAAACGTTCGATCGATAGCTGCACGCTGGCGGAGAAGCAGCAGATCCTGCTGGCGCGCGCGCTTTCGCACCACTGCCGTTTTTTAATTCTTGATGAACCCACCGCACCGCTCGATCAGCATGAAAGTGAGCGCTTGTTTACCGTGGTCAAACGCCTGCAACAGCAGGGCATTGGCGTGGTGTTTATCTCGCACCGCATCCACGAACTGAACGCGATTTGCGACACCTTAACGGTGCTGCGCGACGGCAAACTGATTGAATCCGGCCCGATGCACACCCTGAGCGGCGAAGCGATTGTCGAGAAGATGCTCGGTCATGAGTTGAGCGACATCTACCCGCCAGCCCGTCCACCGCACAGTGATGAAGTGCTGCTAAGCATTGACGGCTTGCACGACGAGGGGCTGCTGAAAGATATCTCGCTGCGCCTGCGTAAAGGGGAAATTCTCGGCATTGCCGGTCTGGCGGGGGCGGGGAAAACCGAGCTGTGTAAAGCGCTGTTCGGTGCGAGTAAAAGCCGAATCAACCGTGGCGAGCTGAATAACCAACCGTGGCGGCCGCGCGATCCGGCCGATTCCGTGATGCGCGGGCTGGCGCTGGTGCCGGAAGAGCGGCGCAAAGAGGGCATTTTTATTGATGAGCCGGTGAGTATGAATTTGTCCATTAGCGCGGATAACAGTTTCTCGCGCTGGGGCTTTTTTGCGCATCGCCAGGCCTGGCGCTGGGCGCAGGAAGTGATTGCCCGCGTTGGCGTACGCACTACCGGGCCGGGGCAAACGCTGCGCCGTCTTTCCGGCGGCAACCAGCAAAAAGTGGCGATTGGCAAATGGCTGCGCGGTCACGCCAATGTGGTGATTTTCGATGAGCCGACCAAAGGCGTGGATGTGAAAGCGAAAACCGACCTGTTCCAGTTGATTGATGGCCTGGCGCGCGAAGGCAAAGGGGTGATTTACGCCTCGGGTGAATTCGCCGAACTGGTGGGGTTGTGTGACCGGATTTGTGTGCTGTGGGATGGGCGCATTGTTGCGGAAGTGCAGGGCGAGGATGCCCGCGAAGAGACGCTTCTTTATTATTCCACCGGAGGAACGGCGCCGTGAGTAAGGCCCTGTCAGTCAATGCGGCGGCGACGCCCCGCCAGCAGTTTTTTGATTTTCTCTATAAATGGGGCATGTTGCTTACCGTGGTCGCGCTTATCGCCATCTTTGGCGTGGCGTCGGACAACTTCCTCGATCCCTTCAACATCATCAACATTTTGCGCTCGATCGCCATCGTCACGGTGATTGCGATTGGTGTCTCTATTTCGCTGACCATCGGCGGGTTTGATCTGTCGGTCGGTTCCACCGCCTCACTGGCGAATGCGCTGGTGATTTCGCTGTTTGTCTGGCACGGCGTTGGTACCACCGAAGCCATCATTATCACGCTGGCACTGTGTACGCTGGTGGGCTTGTTCAACGCCTTTTTAATTGTGGTGCTGCGCATTCCCGACATGCTGGCGACGCTTGGCAGCCTGTTTGTGATTCAGGGTGTGGCAATGACCTACAGCTATGGCGGTTCGATTACCGAAAATATGGTGCTGCCGAGCGGCGATATGGCGGAGGGCACCATTCCGGCGGCGTTTGGTCTGCTCGGCCAGGTGCCGACCATTGTGATCATTATGCTGGTGGTGACGGTTGTCGCGCAGTTGGGTTTGTCGCTGACCACCCACGGTCGTCGCATGTATGCCATTGGCGGCAACCCGGAAGCGGCGCGCCTGTCCGGCATTCGTACCACGCGCTATAAAGTGGCGGCATATGTTATCGCCTCGCTGCTGGCGGGGCTGGGCGGCATTCTGCTGGCGTCACGCATTGGCTCTTCGCAGGTCAACGCCGGTGGCGGTTATTTGATGGATGCGGTGGCGGCGGCGTGGATCGGTTTCTCGCTCGCCGGTTCCGGCAAACCGAATGCGCTCGGCACGCTGGTGGGAGCGGTTATTCTCGGTGTGCTGCAAAACGGGCTGGTGATGCTGTCGGTGCCCTATTACGCGATGGACATTATTAAGGGGCTGGTGCTGGCCGGTGCCCTTGCGTTGACTTACTTCCAGCGTCGTTAATTCTTCAGGGGAAAACAGATGAAAAAAATTGCACTCTCACTGCTGGCGCTGGGCTTACTGAGCGCGCTGCCAGGACACGCCACGACACCTGCGCCGGTGCCGGACGCCATTGCTAATCACCACGGCCCGATACGCATTGCGCTTATCCGCAACCTGGGTTCAGACGATAATACCACCCAGTTTGTCTCCGGCGCGTTGCAGGAAGGTAAAAAACTCGGTTTTAAAATCAGCACCTTTTTGAGCAACGGTGACGACGCCAAATTCCAGGATTTCGTTAACCAGGCGATCAGCCAGAAATATGACGGCATTATTCTGTCGCAGGGGCGCGATCCGTACTCCACCGATCTGATTAAAAAAGCGGTCGCTGCGGGCATCAAAGTGGCGGTGTTTGATACCGCTGTTAACGGTGAAATTCCGGGCGTGACGGTGACGCAGCAGGATGACGCCTCGCTAACCAAACTCTCCTTTGGCGAGCTGGTGAAAGATTTCAACGGCAAAGCCAACATTATCAAACTGTGGGTCGCCGGTTTCCCGCCGATGGAGCGCCGCCAGGCCGCCTACGCCGAGCTGCTGAAAGCCAATCCAGGCATTAAAGAGCTGGAGTCGATTGGCGCGGTCTCTTCCGATGTGCAGGGCGACACGGCCAACAAAGTGGGCGCGGTGCTGGCGAAATACCCGAAAGGGCAGATTGATGCAATCTGGGGCACCTGGGATGCCTTCAGCCAGGGCGCGTATAAAGCGCTGAAAGAGAACGGTCGCACCGAGATCAAACTCTACAGCATCGACGTTTCCAACCAGGATCTGCAACTGATGCGCGAGTCGGGCAGCCCGTGGAAAGTAAGCGTGGCGGTGGATCCGAAACTGATTGGTGCCACCAATGTGCGCCTCATCGCCAATAAAATTGCCGGTGAACAGACCCCTGCCACCTACGATTTTAAAGCCGCTGCCATTCCGCAAGCGCTGCTGGCAAGCCAGCCGGGCGCGGTGAATGTGGCGTCGCTCGGCAAAATCATTCCCGGCTGGGGCCAGACGGAAGATTTTATCGCGCCGTGGTTCGCCACGCTGGAAGCGAAAAACAAGTAAGGAACGGACATGGCGAGTGAATTACCGCGTCCTGAATACAGCCGCAATATGCGGCTGATTGGTCACAGCGATCAGGGCGGTCGCCCGGACGGTGTGCAACTGATGGTGCACCGTGGCTTTGCCTATATCGGGCATATGGTGTCGCAGGGGTTTTCGATAGTGGATGTGCGCGACCCGAAAAAACCGAAAGCCGCCGGCTACGTCCCGGCCCCGCCGGGCACCTGGAATGTGCATCTGCAAGCCCATGACGATCTGCTTTTAGTAATCAACGCGCGCGATCTGTTCGCCGATGCGCGCTTTGCCGATGAAAAGGTCTACTACACCCGCTCGGTCGGCGAGACGGTCAGCGATGTGCAGGACAAAGGCTGGAGCGCCGGGCTGCGCATTTTTGATATCTCCACGCCCGATAAACCGCGCGAAATCAGCTTTCTGTCGCTCAACGGCATCGGCATTCACCGTATCTGGTATGTGGGCGGGCGCTGGGCGTATGTCTCGGCGCTGATCGACGGCTTTACCGACTACATTTTCCTGACCATCGATCTGGCCGATCCGCGTAAACCGCAGGTTGCCGGGCGCTGGTGGCTGCCGGGAATGAACCAGGCCGCAGGGGAAACGCCAGCGTGGCCGGAAGGCAAACGCTATGCGCTACACCACGCGATTATCGCCGGGGATACGGCGTACGGCAGCTGGCGCGACGGCGGGTTAACACTACTGGATGTGAAAGACAGAACCCAGCCGAAGCTGATCAGCCACCGCAACTGGAGCCCGCCGTTTGGCGGCGGTACGCACACCGCGCTGCCGCTACCGGACCGGGACTTGCTGGTGGTGCTGGATGAAGCGGTGCTCGACAATCAGGAAGATGGCGAGAAGCTGATCTGGCTGTTTGATATTCGTGAGCCGTCAAATCCGGTAAGCATCTCGACGTTCCCGCAGCCGGACGAAACCGATTATGTGGCGAAAGGGGCGCATTTCGGGCCGCACAACCTGCACGAAAATCGCCCTGGCAGCTTTATCAGCTCGACGCTGATTTTCGCCACTTACCAGAATGCGGGCGTGCGGGCTTACGATATTTCTAACCCGTATCGTCCGGTGGAAACCGGCGCGCTGGTGCCTGCCGCGCCAGCGAAGATGATGGATACGCGGCCTGCACGCCCGCGCGTGATCCAGTCTTGCGATGTGTTTGTTGATGCGAACGGCATTATCTACAGCACCGATTACAACGGCGGGTTGTCGATAATCGAGTATCTCGGGTAGTGAGGTTCTCTCCCCCGACAGGGGGAGAGGGCTGCGTTAGCTGTACTGACGCACGCGGGCAATCAACTCATCGACGTTCTCAATACGCTCGGCGATGACAATCAGCGCTTTACCGAGCTTGATGGCGTGGCGCAGGCAGGCGTGTCGCATCGCTTCATCGTTGATGGTGTCGATATCGGCGACGTGTGAAAGCCCAACGCTGCGGCGAATCAGCTCCGTGCCGCAAAAACCGATCGCGTCGGTCCACACTTTTTTCAGGAAGGCGCTGGCATAACCCGGTTGCGCTAACGCCGCGTCGCGGGTTTTCTCTCGCGCCAGCGCCTGGAAGCGCTCGGCAAAGGTGGTCCACAGGGTTTGAATATCGGTCAGACGCTGTTCACGCGCGCTGGCCGCATCGCGAATGCCCAGATGCCCTGGTAAACCGCAGTAATTGAGCAGCAGGTTGCCGATGGCGGTGCCGATATCAAAACCGATGGGGCCAAAGTAACCAAACTCGGCGTCAATCGCCTTCAGGCTACCGTCGGCGACAAAAATCGAGCCGCTGTGAATATCGCCGTGCAGCAGTGCTTCGGCGTGAGAGAAGAAGCGGTGTTTAAGCGCCGCGACCGCCAGTTTCAGTTGCGCGTCATCGCGCAGGGCGGCGACCTCCGTTTCCAGCGCAGCCGGGTAGTTGTTGCGCTCATGAACCTGGTAGGGATCGTTGAAGAACAGATCTTCAGTGATTTCGCACATTTCCGGGTTAATGAACTGTGCGACCTGTGCTTTTTTGTCATGCGGATGGAGGTAAAAATCACTGGTGTGAAACAGCACCTGCGCCAGGTATTCGCCCAGTTGCGCAGCCGCTTGCGGGTAAAACACATTGTTAATGAGCTCGCCGCGCCAGATTTTATGATCGGAGAGATCTTCCATTACCATCACCGCCAGTTGCGGGTCGAAGTGGTGGATTTTTACCGTATGCTGCGGGCTGTGCTGGTAATGTTCGACCAGCGTTTGCGCTTCCAGCCGGGCGCGATCAAGCGTTAACGGCCAGGATTCACCCACGCAGCGCACATAGGGCAGCGCCTGTTTGACAATAATGCGGCTCACACCCTGGGTATCGAAGATTTTGAACACCAGATTGAGGTTACCGTCGCCCACCTCCTGTGCGTCCACCAGTTCGGACGGGTTGTCCAGGCCGCCAAATTGTCGTGCATACGCCACGGCATCGCGGGCGGAGAAGGTACGGTATTGCGACATTGCCTCGATCCTCTTTTGCTAATAAAGCCATTTGGACGTCTATACATCCGAATGTCATCCTGACACAATACGCTACAACAACGCAACAGGGATTTAACGCAATGCAGCCATTACAGACCACCAGCCTGCGAGTCGCCGACAATCAATTATTTATTCTCGACCAACAGGCCTTACCGCAGCAGAAACAGTGGCTACCGGCCAGCACGGTAGAGGATCTTGTCGGCCATATTCATGCCCTACGGGTGCGTGGCGCGCCGTTGATTGGCCTTTCTGCCAGCTTATTGCTGGCGCTGCTGGCAGAACAGGGCGCAAACCGCGACCAACTGGCGCAGGCGCTGGAAACGTTGCGCGCGGCGCGCCCGACGGCGGTGAACCTGATGAATAACCTTGATCGCATGAAACAGGCGCTCACGCAGGAGCACTTTGTGGCGGCGTTAACCGCCGAAGCGCTGCGGCTTGTCGAAGAAGATAAACAGTTGTGCGACAACATTGCCGAAGCGGGCAGCGCGCTGGTGCAAGCGGGCAGCCGACTGCTGACCCACTGCAACACCGGTGGGCTGGCGACAGCGGGTGTCGGTACCGCGCTGGGTGTCATTGCGCGGGCGCATCAGCAGGCAAAAATTACCCATGTATGGGTGGATGAAACCCGCCCATTATTACAGGGCGGGCGGCTAACGGCCTGGGAACTGGGCGAGCTGGGGGTGCCGTATCAGTTAATTACTGATTCCATGGCCGCCAGCCTGATGGCGAAAGGGCAGGTGGATGCGGTATGGGTTGGTGCCGATCGCATTGCCGCCAATGGCGATGTGGCGAACAAAATCGGTACCTATTCGCTGGCGGTACTGGCGAAATTCCACAACGTCCCGTTTTATGTGGCTGCGCCGCAAACCACGCTCGACCCGCACTGCCCGAATGGCGATGCCATTCCCATTGAGCAGCGCGCTGCCGCGGAAGTGACCGGGGTGGCCGGGAGTTTTGGCGCAGTGAACTGGGCGCCGGAAAATGCGCGGGTTTACAACCCGGCATTTGATGTCACACCGGCGGCGCTCATCAGCGGCTGGGTACTTGACAGCGGCGTGGTGACACCTGCTGATGTGGCGAACGGGATCTTCCAGCCACGCTAATTACCAACGTACCGGCTTAACACCGCTGTTTGCTTGCCAGACGGCGGTAACTCTCTATGCGGGAAACGGCGCCGATCACACGCACGGCCCGGTGGCGCAGCCGTAAATCATAATCAGTGGAAACGCCGGGATCAGTAGGGGCGCCGTCCACGAGACATGCTGTTTGGTGGTGTCGTTAATCGTGACGGTCACCGGTTTTTCCAGCGTACGGGTATCAGGGCCGTACGGGTGTTGCAGAATGTAGACCACGTCACCCTGCGCTCTGAAGGTCACCGCCAGCTTTTTATTCGGCTCAATAATGTTTGCCCCGTAGTGATAACGCAGGCGCTCAATTTGCGCGGCACTGAGCCCGGAGGCATCAACGAGCGCTTTGTACTCAGCCGTCACCTTTTTATCTTTCACCACAAAGTTCACGGCAACGCCGGGAACATGGCTGGCAAACTCCTGATAAAACTCAGCGTACCGGGCGTAGGCATCAGCATGCGGATCGTTACGGATGAAGTTGTAGGCGTAATGGTCGGAATAGGCGGTGATGCGATCCTGGCGCACTTCCAGCGCGGTGATGTTGTCCCATTCCGGCATTGGCGACGTCGTCGCGCAGCCCGAAAGCAGCACGATAACTATCAACATAATGAATTTTTGCATGATGACCTCCCTGTATGCCGCAGCGGCGCTGGCAGCATACACGCCTTGCGGCGTGTCACAAAGGGAGGCTACTGGATTGGGTAGGGGAAATTCAGGTCGCCGGGTGCAGCAAAATCACATCCTTATCAATGGTGCTGGCCTGGCTTTGCGGCGTACTGGCGTTTTTGTCATAGCGCGGCGGGGTGATCACCGGGTAGACAAAACTGCCCAGCTCGCTGCACTGTTCAGGCGCATTCGCGCCAGCATAAAAAAGATAGTACTGACCGGAATCCGGGAAAAAGGCTAAGTTGTCGCCGTTACCAAACGTGGTGCTCCAGAACGGGACGCCCGCTTTGGTTTTGCTGCGCTCTTTGCCCGCCGCGACCTGAAAATGGTCGCTCCACTTCATGGTTATCAGGTTGTAGTCAAAAAAAGAGACCGTCAGGTTGCCGCGTGTCGGGCAGTGAAGTCGGACGGCATCATCCGCCCGCACGCTGGAGATAAAGGTTATCAGCAAGAGAAGCAGGGAGTATTTCATCGGCGGTTTCCGCAGGTTTTTGGCAAAGCACGAAGGTAATCCATCGCGGCGGTGAAAATCCGTAAGAAACGATGTCAGCAAAAGAGAAAACGAATCAGGATGTTAACGCGGGGTTGCGGTCAGCCTGTTTTTTGATGTTGTATATGTTTCGTTTATTTTGACATGATAATAATTATCAAAATCATTAATATCTGACTATCTGCAGGGTTGTTTTTTTATGCAAGGGAAATCAATCTTTACGTTCGTGCTCTCCGCTTTACTCGCTGTTCCCATGCTGGCGCACGCCACGCAATATCCGCTCACCGTAACCGATTTCGATGGCCGCAAAGTGACCATTGAACACGAACCGCAACGCATTATTTTGCAGGACGGGCGCGACATCATGACGATGGCGCTGCTGGATCGCGACAATCCGTTTAAACGGCTGGTGGCATGGAACAATCTGGCGAAAAAACAGGACATTGCCACCTGGGAAATGTTGAAAACCCAGTGGCCGGAAGCGACCCGCATTATGGACATGGGCTTTAGCGATAAAGGCAATGTTGATCTGGAAAGCGTGCTGGCGAAACAGCCAGATCTGATGATTGCGCAGTTGCGCGCGAAACCGGCGCTGGCCGATAGCGGCGTGCTGGCTAAACTGACCGCGCTGCACATTCCGGTACTGTTTGTTGATTACGAAGTGAACCCGGCAAAAGACACTGCGCCGAGTATCGATCTGCTGGGTAAAGTGATTAACCGCGAAAGCAACGCGGCGGCGTACACCGCCTATTATCGCCAGCAATTAGCAGCGATTGAGCAGAAAACCGCCGCCATCAACCCGAAACCGAAGGTATTCGTCGAAGCGCTGGCCGGTAACGCGGATAGCTGCTGCTTTACCCACGGGCACAGCGGTTGGGGCGGGCTGGTTGAAGCGGTCGGCGCGAAGAACCTTGGCTCTGAGCTGCTACCGGGCGCAACCGGGTTTATCTCGCTTGAAAAACTCATCAGCGCCAACCCGGATGTCTATATCATGACCGGCTCTAAACGGGGCAACAGCCAGGTGCTGCCGCTCGGGCTGAACGTCTCACAAGATGAGGTCAATAAACAGGCGCAGGTGCTGCTGCAACGCACCGGTGTCGCGCAGATCCCGGCGGTCAGCGCAAAACGTGTGTATGGCGTTTACCACCACTTCTACAATCATCCGTACAACATTGTCGGTATGGAATATCTGGCGAAAGATATCTATCCGCAGGCGTTTGCGGATTTGAACCCGGATGCGACCTACCATCACATCATCAAAAACTTCACCAAACTGCCGGATAACAACTTCGTCTATAGCTGGCAGCAGGGCAAATGAGTACCATTCTGGAAACAAACGAGCAGAGGCAGGAAACGGCTGCGGACAGCCTGATGCTCAATTACCGCGTGATCCTTCGCCGCCGCGTCAGTTTGCTGGCGCTGCTGATGGTGTTCATTGCCGCCTCAATGCTGCTGGATTTCACCCTCGGCCCCTCTGGTTTGCCGCTGGATACGCTGTGGCAAACGCTGGTTGACCCGGCGAGCGCCGATGCCGGAACGCGGGTGATTGTCTGGGATATCCGCATGCCGTACGCGCTGATGGCGATCATTGTTGGGTTGACGCTGGGGCTGGCGGGCGCGGAGATGCAAACCATCCTGAATAACCCGTTAGCCAGCCCATTTACGCTGGGTGTGTCGTCGGCGGCGGCGTTTGGCGCGGCGCTGGCGATTGTACTTGGTATCGGTATTCCCGGCGTTCCGGGGCAGTGGTTTATCTCGGCGAACGCGTTTCTTTTTGCGCTGCTGGCGGCGCTGTTGCTGGACGGTATTACCCGCTGGACGCAGGTGGCGACCTCCGGCGTGGTGCTGTTCGGTATCGCGCTGGTGTTTACCTTCAACGCGCTGGTGTCGATGCTGCAATTTATCGCCAACGAAGACACGCTGCAGGGGCTGGTGTTCTGGACCATGGGCAGCATTGCCCGCGCGTCGTGGGAGAAACTTGGCATTTTGCTACTGGCGCTGGCGGTGATCATGCCGCTGTCGATGCTCAGTTCATGGAAACTGACCTCGCTGCGCCTCGGCGAAGATCGGGCGATAAGTTTTGGCATTAACGTGCGTCGTCTGCGGCTGGCAACGCTTTTGCGCATCAGTATCTTGTCGGCGCTGTCGGTAGCGTTTGTCGGCCCGATTGGTTTTATCGGCCTGGTCGCTCCGCATATCGCCCGCATGTTGTTTGGCGAGGATCACCGTTTTTATCTGCCGGGTAGCGCGTTGATTGGCGCGCTGGTGTTATCGCTGGCTTCTATCGTTTCCAAAAACCTGATCGATGGGGTGATTATTCCGGTGGGCATTGTCACCTCGCTGGTTGGCGTGCCGTTCTTTATCACCATCATTGTGCGCCACCGGGGGAGTGTATGAGCCAGAGCGGCCTGAGCCTGCGCGGTTTTGGCGCGGGGTATCACAAGCGACAGATTATTCGCGATCTCAATATTTCCCATTTGCCGCGCGGCAAAGTGACAATTCTGCTTGGGCCAAACGGCAGCGGCAAATCGACGCTGCTGCGGGCAATGGCCGGGCTGAACAAAGCAGAAGGGGAATTGCTGCTCGATGGCGAAGACCTGCTCCGCCAGCCGTTTGCAAAACGCGCCGAGCAGGTCGTCTATCTGCCGCAATCGCTGCCAGCGGGCGTTCATTTGCATGTTCTGGAGTCGATTATCGTCGCACAACGTGCTTCCGGCGGCTTACACAGCGCGGCAAAGCAGGCCGAAGTGATGTCGCTATTGCGCCAGCTCGGTATCGAGCATCTGGCGCTGCACTACCTCGATCAGCTCTCCGGCGGGCAGAAACAGTTAGTCGGGCTGGCGCAATCGCTGATCCGCCAACCTTCACTGCTGTTGCTCGATGAGCCACTCAGCGCGCTGGATCTCAACTACCAGTTCCACGTGATGGATCTGGTGAAGCGGGAAACGCGCAGCCGCAATATCGTCACCGTGGTGGTGGTGCACGATATCAATATCGCGCTGCGCCACGGCGACCATGTGCTGATCCTGAAGCAAGGCGAGTTAGTGGCGAACGGCGTGCCGGGCGAGGTGATAACGCCGGAAAGTCTGGCGCAGGTCTACGGTGTACGCGGGCGCGTGGAACCCTGCTCGCAAGGGATGAAGCAGGTGATTATTGACGGTTTAACCCATCAGGCAAGCTAGTCCCAGCGCGCCGTCCACTGCGGCAAACAGCACCGCTACACCGGTCACCAGCGTTGATGCGGATGCTGCGCGTAATGCTGCAGCACGGCTTTATAGGGTTCGGTGCGGGCGTCGGGATGCTCAATAATCGACGCCAGCAGCACGGCAATGGCGTTGTCGTGTTCGCCAAGATTGTGCAGACACAAAGCATAAAATGGCCGCACTTCGGTGGCCTGCGGCCAGCTTGCCATGATCTCTTCAAACAAGCTTTTCGCCTGTGCGTATTTGCCCAGGCAGCGCCACGTTGACGCCAGCCCAAACTGCGCTTCGAACTTATCTTCACCGCTTAATCCGGCCGCAAGCGCCGCCAGGTAATGAGGCTCGGCGTCGCGCTCTTTGCCTTCGTTATCATACGACCAGGCGATATTGAGCAACGCCTGCGCACGTAGCGCGGGCTCTTCTGCCAGCGCTTGCAGCGCCTGACGGCTTTTATCGTGTTGACCCTGTTTGCGCAGCGCAATCGCTGCCTGCAATCTGCTATCCATCGTTTTCATCCATTAAGCGTGTCTGAACGTTATAAAGCAGGGAACAGGCAGCGACAAGATTAGCGCGCGCTGATTCGCCAGATGGCGTTACCGGCATCGTCGGCAATCAGCACGCCGCCTTGTTTATCCATCGCCAGCCCGACCGGTAGCCCGCGCACCTGTTTCTGATCATCGGTAAGAAAACCGGTCACCACCGGCTGCGGTTGTCCAACCGGTTTGCCGTTGGCAAATTTCACCCACACCACCTGGTAGCCATTGAGCGGCTTCCGGTTCCAGCTTCCGTGCTCGCTGATAAACGCGCCGCCGCGATATTGCGGCATATTGTCGCCGGTATAGAACAAGAACCCGAGCGGTGCGACATGCGAGCTAAGCGCGTAATCCGGTTTGATGGCCTGCGCCACTAAGTCCGGGCGCGGTGGTTTGACGCGCTCATCCACGTGCTGCCCAAAGTAGCTATATGGCCAGCCGTAGAAACCCTTCTCTTTTACCGATGTCATGTAGTCCGGCACCAGATCGGAGCCAATTTCGTCGCGTTCGTTGACGATCGCCCATAACGCACCGCTTTCTGGCTCCCATTGCAGCACGGTCGGGTTGCGCAGCCCGCTGGCATAGATCCGGCTCGCGCCGGTGGCGGCATCCACTTCCAGCACCGCCGCGCGGCGATATTCCGCGCCGATACCGTTTTCGGTGATATTGCTGTTGGAACCCACGCCTACATAGAGTTTGCTGCCGTCGGGGCTGGCGAGCAGGGATTTTGTCCAGTGGTGGTTAATCGGTCCGCCGGGCAGTTCGGTGACGGTTTCTCCCGGCACGCTGAGGGTGGTTTCTCCTTGTTGATACGGGAATTTCACCAGACTGTCGGCATTGGCGACCCACAAGGTATTTCCAATCAACTGCATGCCAAACGGCGAGTACAGGTTTTCAATAAACGTGTGCTTTTGCCATGTGCCTCCAGCGTTACGCAACAACGTGATGCGGTTACCGCCGGGGCCGCCTTTGCCGGAGGCTTTTTGCACCAGACCCATAATCAGCTGTTTTGGGCGCGTGGTCGGTTTTGCCGGGGCATTGGCTTCGGCGACCAGAATGTCATCATTCGGCAAAACGTACAGCTGGCGTGGGTGCAGCAGGCCATCCGCTATTTTTTCGATTTTTAACCCCTGCGGGACTGTTGGCGTTTCTCCCGCTTTCCACGCCACGCCCTCCGGCACCTGCATAGGCGGCAACAGGAAATTCTGTGCTTTTGGCAACTCTGGCTCTGAGCCAATTTGTTTCATCGGGTCTATGTTTGCCCCCTGATCGCAGGCGGTGAGCAGGGCGGTGAGCGCGGCAACGGTCAGTAAGCGATTAGGCATATTCATGGTTTGTTTCCTTACTGGACACGCATGCGCAGGGCGAGTTGAAGATGGGCAATCAGCAGCAAAATCACTACCGCCGTTGAGAGGATCACGCCAAGCGGCACCACCGCGTAAGCATCCCGGCTGTGCACAAAGGCGTTAAAAATCGCCAGCACAATCGCCAGCATCCAGAGCCAGAAATGGATTTTTTCCGCGTTTGTAACGCTATGGCGCTGCGTTACCCAAACCTGCACAAGGTTGATGAGCCGGGGAAGGATGGCAATCAACAAACCGATGGCGATAAGCCAGCTTGCCGCGTCGGTCCACATAATTTGAAAGGTTTTGAGATACAGAATATCGAAGATCCACGCCGCCACAAAAAAGCCGGTAGGCAGCGGATTAAAGAGTTCGTAAAGCGCAAGCGTCGCGCGCGATGGCCCGGAGAGTGTTTGCATTGGTCGTTCCTTTTGGTGGAAACAATCGGGATAAGCCACAGGATCTGCTTGTTAAAGGGTAGACCGCTTACACAAAATTTAATTAATTTTGCTTATGTGTTGTGTTTGTTCCATTCACGTCTCGCTCTTCAGGCGGCCCTCAATTTCGCCTGGAAAATATTCACTTTACATTCTTTTATCGATAATGATAATCGGTATCAAAATGTTTCTTATTGTTGTCATTTGATTTTGTTACGGAATGATCCCCGCAAACGGTGGGGAATAATAAAAATTGAGGGTTGTTTAGATGAGAATTTCCCCTTTATACGGCACGATGGCTCTGCTTTTCGCCTCGCCACTTTATGCGCAGGATGCGAAAAACAGTGATGATGAACTGATTGTGACCGCCACCCGCACCGACGGTTCGCGTAATGATTCCCCGCAGGTCATCAAAGTCATCAGCGAAAAAGAGATTGCCCAGCAGCGGCAAATTACCTCCGATACCTCGCAGATCCTCAGCAACCTGCTGCCGTCGTTTTCACCGTCACGGCAGAAAATGTCCGGCAGCGGCGAAACGCTGCGCGGGCGCACACCGCTGGTGATGATTGACGGGATCCCACAATCAAACCCGCTGCGCCCGACCGGGCGCGAAATGCATACCATCGACGCCTCGATGATCGAGCGCATTGAGGTGATCAAAGGGGCGAACGCCAGCAACGGCGTCGGCGCGACGGGCGGGGTGATCAACATCATCACCAAACGCGCGAAACCGGGCACCGTCAACCAGCATGTCAGCGTGGAAACCACCACGCCCACCGCGGAATTTAACCGCGATACGCTTTCCTATAAAACCAACTACAGCATCAACGGCAGCGAAGAGTACATCGATTACCTCTTCGCCCTGAGCTACGAAGATCAGGGGTTGTTCAAAGACGCCAATAACCACGCGATTGGCGTAGATAACACGCAGGGCGATTTGATGGACTCCCGCGCCTGGGATCTGCTGGCGAAAGTGGGTTACTGGCTGGATAACGATCAGCGCGTACAGTTGAGCCTTAACCGTTACCGCCTG